>JBDTLZ010000144.1:0-5771 GCA_039934515.1 Ginsengibacter sp. | reverse complement strand
TTTGGCAGAAACATTCAAAATGCCGTTCGCATCGATGTCAAAGGCCACTTCAACTTGTGGAACACCTCTTGGTGCCGGTGGAATACCATCGAGATTAAAAGTACCAAGACTTTTATTTTGATTTGCGAGCGGTCTTTCACCTTGTAAAACATGAATTTGCACTCCGGGTTGGTTATCGCTCGCTGTGGAAAAAGTTTCCATCTTTTTTGTTGGAATGGTTGTGTTACTTTCGATGAGTCTTGTCATCACGCCACCCATAGTTTCAATACCAAGTGAAAGAGGTGTAACATCAAGCAACAGGACATCTTTCACCTCACCTGTTAAAACGCCTCCCTGGATAGCCGCTCCAACAGCAACTACTTCATCAGGGTTTACGCCTTTATTGGGCTTTCTTCCAAAGAATTTCTCTACAAGTTCCTGAACTTTTGGAATACGGGTAGAACCGCCAACAAGTATCACTTCCTTAATATCGGAGATGCTAAGTCCGGCATCTTTTATTGCGGCCTCGCAAGGCTTCAAACATCTCGCAAATAATTCATCGGTGATCTTTTCAAATTGAGCCCTGCTAAGTTTTTTTACAAGGTGCTTCGGAACACCATCCACAGCGGTAATATAGGGAAGATTGATCTCAGTTTCACTGGATGAGGACAATTCTATTTTAGCCTTTTCTGCTGCTTCTTTCAAACGCTGCCAGCTCATCGGATCTTTATGGAGGTCAATACCTTCATCCTTCTTAAACTCTGCAGCCAGCCAATCCATGATCAGCTTATCAAAATCATCCCCACCAAGATGGGTATCACCATTGGTAGATTTTACTTCAAAAACGCCATCACCCAATTCCAGGATTGAAATATCGAATGTACCACCACCAAGATCAAATACTGCAATCTTTTGGTCAATACTTTTTTTGTCCAGCCCGTAAGCCAATGCAGCAGCGGTTGGTTCATTTATGATTCGGCGTACATTTAAGCCCGCGATTTCGCCTGCTTCTTTTGTAGCCTGCCTTTGTGCGTCATTAAAATATGCCGGAACAGTTATTACGGCTTCATTTACTTCCTGGCCAAGATAGTCTTCAGCAGTTTTCTTCATTTTTTGAAGGATCATTGCAGATATCTCCTGGGGTGTATAAGGCCTGCCGTCTATGTCAACTCTTACTGTATTATTATCACCCTTCACTATTTTGTAACTCCAATGCCCTGCTTCGCTCGTTACTTCATCCCACTTGTGCCCCATAAATCTTTTCACACTCATGATGGTGTTATGCGGATTCGTAATGGCCTGCCGTTTTGCAGGATCACCCACCTTGCGTTCACCATTTTTCAAAAAAGCTACAACTGAAGGAGTCGTGCGACGCCCTTCATCGTTTGCGATTACCACGGGTTCATTACCTTCCATAACTGCTACGCAGCTATTGGTAGTACCCAGATCTATACCTATAATTTTTGCCATTTTTCTTGTTTTTTATTGATTTATCATTGACAAGGTTTGTGCCAATAGGGAAGAAAGTGCAAAAATGGCAGATGAATTTTATATTCATAACCCATTGAAAGATATGACAGTTCTCCCCTGTAAAGTATTGACTAATTGACCTGGCGGAATTAATGTAGAAAGCCGGAAGAAACTAAGTGGCAGGACCACTCACCCACCGGTGAACCCCGAATCAGGCTCCCTTCTCACTGCCTGCCACGATGTTGGTCGTGCGAAAAGTGAAATGCTTTTGTGATAAGTAACTAAAGGCTACTATAACAATTGTAGCAACGACTTTTGCAATGGTAGGGAAAAAATGTAAATACTGGACCAGCACATTAATAATGGCATAATTGAGCAGGAGATTGATGCCAACTATCAAAACATACCTGAATAGCTGGACATGGCTGCGCAAATAGGACGAATTAAAAACAATGTATTTATTTAGTAAAAAACCTATCGGGAAGGTGATGGCAAAGGCGATACCCAGCGCAGCGTTATACGGTTTGAGTGAAACAAACCCCAGGTCAAGTATCTGCTGGTGGAGGATAAAATTAAAAGAAAGGTAAAAAAGAAAGATGTCCAGTAATGTGTTGCTTCCGCCGCAGACTGCATATCGAAATGTTTGCAGTGGCATAATTTTTCTAAAGGGTGGATAAAAAAAATCTATAAACGAAATTATTTTTTTTCGCATCAGATGGTTTAAATGACTTGCAAAAATAAAAATCCCAATCAATTATGTGATCAGGAATTTTATTTTACTAAACTTTTACAAATAAATTATTTAATGACGTACCGCAAACCAATGCCCAGGGCAAGGTTGGAGCCAGTACTGGGTGCTAAGTAAAAGAAAGGGTCAAATCCAAGGCTCACATCTATAGGTGCGTCTTCAAATTTATAATCCAACCCTCCCGTAAGTCTCAATGCAAATGCAGTTTGACTTCCTTTACCGGTCCCAAATCCAAGCATTCCACCTCCGCCCACAAAATACTTCAAACCATCAGCACCTGCAATAGGCGCCTGGTACTCATATAAACCTTCAATACCAAGGCCGCCGCTAAAAAATAGCAGGGAGCCTTCCAGTGCTGTGTTTAGGCGTGGTGAATATCTTATATTGAGGCCCCCAAGCGAACCATTTCCTGTATAGAACTTAGCGCCGACGGCTGTCTCAGATTCCTGGGCTTTAGCCCCTGTCGCAAGGCAAATAATAGCGAAAATTAAAACGGATGCTTTTTTCATAAACGATAATTTGTTAATGGGTAGATGAATTTTAGTTAGTAATGCGACAAAAGTATTTAATAATGTAATTCTTCAAATACTAATTTAAGAATAGAGGTCAAAGACGATCTTTTTTATATTTTCTTTAGGAGATTTGGTGTTGTAAAACTCACTTCACCGGCTAAAAGCCTAAGTATATAATTCTGTATGCAACACTTTTATCCGCTCATCAGCAAGATATTCGTCATAAGTGCAGAGCCTGTCAATAATTCCTTTGGGCGTTATTTCAATAATACGGTTGGCTACCGTATCCATAAACTGGTGGTCATGCGTGGTCAATAAAACAATTCCGGGGAAATTGATCATACCATCATTGAAAGCCGTAATGCTTTCAAGATCCAGGTGATTGGTAGGTTCATCAAGAATTACGACGTTTGGATTTTGCAACATCATCCTGCTCACCATACACCGTACCTTCTCGCCACCACTAAGTACGGAGGTCTTCTTCATGATCTCGTCCCCGCTAAAAAGCATTTTGCCCAGGAAACCTCTTAGAAAGTCTTCGTCAACATCGGTATAATGGTCGGGGACAAATTGACGCAGCCAATCCATTAATGTAAGGTTGCCTGTAAAAAATTCGGAATTATCATTAGGAAGATATGCTGTAGTGATAGTCGTTCCCCATTCAAATTTGCCGCTATCCGGCTTCATCCTGTTGGTAATAATTTCAAAAAAGGATGTAAGGGCTACAGGATCCTTACTAAGAAAAGCAATCTTCTGGCCTTTTACAACATCAAAATTTACATTGTTGAAAAGCATTCTGCCCTCTGCGCTCTTGGTAAGCTTTTGTACATTAAGGATCTGGTTTCCGGCATCTCTCTCCGGTTTAAATATAATGCCAGGATATTTACGGTTGCTGGGTGTGATATCTTCAAATACCAATTTATCAAGTGCTTTTTTACGTGACGTTGCCTGCCGGCTTTTTGATGCATTAGCGCTAAACCGTGCGATAAACTCAAGAAGGTCTTTTTTCTTTTCCTCCATCTTTTTGTTCTTATCGCCTGCCTGTCTTGCGGCTAACTGGCTACTCTCATACCAGAAGGTATAGTTGCCGGTATAGATTTTTATTTTTTGTTTATCAACATCCGCAACATGAGTACAAACGGCATCCAGGAAGTGGCGATCATGGCTTACTACCAAAACAATATTCTCATAATCTGCTAAAAAATTTTCCAGCCAGGAAATGGTTTCAACATCAAGATTGTTAGTAGGCTCATCCAATAAAAGGATATCGGGATTACCAAAAAGCGCCTGGGCAAGCAGTACCCTTACTTTTATATTGGCGCCGATTTCTTTCATCCGCATGGAGTGAAGTTCTTCCGGTACACCGAGCTCATTAAGAAAGGTTGCCGCGTCACTTTCGGCTGTATAGCCACCCATTTCTCCGAACTCCGCTTCGAGTTCCCCTGCCTTCATGCCATCTGCTTCACTAAAATCTTCCTTCATATAAATGGCATCTTTTTGCAGCATTACATCCCACATTCTTTTATGACCCATCATCACGGTATGCAACACACTCACTTCATCAAATTCAAACTGATCCTGCCTTAGCACAGCCATACGCTCGCCGGGTGTTATACTTATAGAACCTTTATTAGGGTCAATTTCGCCGCTGATTATTTTTAATAAAGTAGATTTTCCGGCGCCATTGGCGCCAATAATTCCATAACAATTTCCTTTAATGAAATTGAGATTTACCTCATCAAATAAAACTCTTTTGCCATACGCCAGCGTCACATTATTAACACTTATCATGCTACTCCCTTTTTTGAAGGCGCAAAAGTAAGAATTTAATTCTTGAGTTTTGGGTGAAGTTCACGTTTGAGAAAAGTTCAATGCGCATTACCTAATGCGAACTAATTGATTCAAGGTTAATCCTGTCGGGAAAATCAGTGATGATTCCATCGACACCTGCCAGGTATAATTTTTTAGCGGCTTCGATATCATTTACGGTCCATGGAATAATTTGAACATTCTGCCCGTGAAGAGAATCGGTCAATTGTTTTGTCACCAGCGAGTAATCGGGACTGAGGATTGCCGGCTGAAATCCTAAAAGGGATGTGAATGAATGTAAAAGTGGCTTATCGCGATCCCCGATAAGGTAGGATAGCTTTATTGTGGGGTATTTCTGATGCATGATTTGCAAGCTTCGTATATCGAAGGATTGTATAATGACGCGATCGGCGATTTTTTTATCGATAATTATCCTCATTACCAGGTCCACATATTCTTCAGGCGCCGGGTGGTATAAATGATCACTGGAATCGAGGGATTTAATTTCGATATTATAATTAACCGGGCGATGATTTGTATTTCTCAGAAAGGATTCTACGGTATCAACCAGGTCGCTCAACAGCGGTTTTGATACTTTTATTTTTTGTTGGTAAGGGAATCGCGGATTAGGCTTAAGGCCGACGTCATACTTTTGCAAAGAATCAAAGGACATCCGGAAAATATTATACGCCCATTCATTTTTAGCTTCAATGGTATCCCCCGATGGAAGTGTTGTTATTTCATGGCTAAAAAAGGGTTCGTGGCTTACCACCACCTGCTTATCTGCACTTACTACTACATCCATTTCGAGCGTGCTTACGTTAAGGCCTATCGCCTTTAGCATTGCCGGTATTGTATTTTCAGGCATTATACCCCGGCAACCACGATGGCCCTGGAGATCAAATTTTTGATGAACAGGAAACTGACAAGATATAAATATTAATACTGCGGAAAATAAAACAATGAAGCGCATAGAGAAAATTCATGCTAAAGTAACGACTGTGTATTAACAACCAAAAAAGAAGTGACCCGGCCTACCCTTTTTTTCTGGTATAATGGATGAGCCAGTTTGTCTTCCAGGTGGCGCCATTATCGGTTGTTGCTTCCCATCGCCAGTCAAATTTTTGAGGAGTAATATTAAAAAATACCATTCTCGATATGATCTCTTTGCCACCGGTGTAGGGCTGGGGATCTGTGGTCAATGTCATTTCATTATTGTCAAGCTTACCTGTAAGGGCAATATATCCACCCTG
>JBDTLZ010000143.1:0-5962 GCA_039934515.1 Ginsengibacter sp. | reverse complement strand
AGATTGTGTATGCTGCTTTTGTTGCGTTTCAAACGCAGGAGGTATTTGGAATGCATCCAGCTAATTAGTCAATTGGCTAATTAACTTTAATTTTGAAAAATGGAAACGCTTTCCCGGGATACAAAAAATATTTTAGGCTTAAAGTTGGTTACTGATCCGAGGTGGGTGGATCTCGCAGCGATTTCGTTGCAGGAAATTTTAACCGATCATGCCTGGTGCGAACAAAAGGCAGCAAATAGTTGTATTTCACTTATTCAAAAATACAATGACAAAGATGAACTGGTAAATGAACTATCTCCCGTTGTTACGGAAGAATGGGGACATTTCCGGCAAGTAGTTGGGGAGCTAAGGAAAAGAAATTTACAACTGGGTAAGCAACGCAGGGATGAATATGTAAATAAATTACTTGATTTCCAGAAGAAAGGTGGTAGCCCGGCGGAAAGATTATTGGATCAGCTGCTTACGATGGCTCTTATAGAAGCCAGGAGCTGTGAGCGTTTCAAGCGTTTAAGTGAAGCCCTTGAAGATGACTACATGAGAAATTTTTACCGCAGATTCATGGAAAGTGAAGCGGGTCATTATACCCTTTTCATAAATCTTGCAGACACGTATATTCCTAAAGAATTAGTAAGAAAGCGGTGGCAGGAGTGGCTTAGCTATGAATCAACTGTGATGCTGACTATGGAAGTCAGGGGGGATAGAATTCATTAATAATCACGGATTAATCACAGATTGGGCGGATTGGAAGGATTACACGGATTACACTTCAATTGTTGTATAATCACGGATTAGGGGATTAGAAGAATAACAAATATTACGCTATTAAGGTCGATTATCGAATGTTATTATAGCGGTGCAAAATAACTCGCAAAGCTTTTTATAATCCGTGTAATCAGCTTAATCGGTGGTCGTGATTAGTAAAATAAATTTAGGTTAGCGGATCTTTGAAAATATCCTGCTCCATCTTGGCCCTTTGTCGTAGCTAAACCATATCAGTGACGCTTTGCCAACGACGTGGTCTTCGGGTACAAATCCCCAGAAACGGCTGTCAAGAGAATTGTGCCTGTTATCGCCCATCATCCAATAATAGTCCATCTTAAATGTATAGCTGGTTGCAGGACGATCGTTAATAAAATACTGGCCGTTCTTCTCTTCGAACTTATTACCCTCATAAACCGCAATGCTGCGTTTATAACGAATTATATTATCGGGAGTTAGTTGTATCGTTGCTCCCTTTTTAGGAATCCACATTGGGCCATAATTGTCTTCACTCCAATTGTAAGCCGCCACATAAGGAAATAGAAAAATACTTTCATCCTGTGGGGAATGAATAACAGGCTGAATATTTTTTACTATCGGAAGCATTTTCAACATGGCCATTTCGCCGTCACTCATATTAATTTCATAAACATTGCCTTCATGCTGGAAAACGTCATTTTTTTCGGCATCATCCGGGTAATATTTTATTCCCATGTTAACCAGTTGGTCGGGATCAAGTGGCGCTGAAGTAGTAACGATATATTTGAATTCGTGATAGGGCGGGAAAGGTTGTGCAACATTATTAATGTACAACACCCTGTCTTTTACCTGTAATGTATCACCGGCCACGGCAACACATCTTTTAATAAAATTCTCCCTCTTATCAACCGGCCTGGCAATGATCATGTCGCCGTATTGATCAACCACCCTCGATCTTGCATCCTCTTCCGAAATATGATCGGTAAGCATCCTGCGTTGAATTTCCTGGTAATAAGTGACCCTTGATCCGAAATTAATTTCATCATTAATAAGGGTATCATTTACCGGGAAATTAAATACCACTACATCATTTCTTTTAACAGGGCTGGGAAACCAGCGCGTGTAAGGGATGTGGATCCATTCTACGTAGGATTTTGTATTGATCCCGGGAATGGTATGGTGAACAAATGGCATAGCGATCGGGGTATTTGGAATACGGGGCCCGTAGCTGAACTTGCTTACAAACAAAAAATCATTCACCAATAAAGTTTTTTCCATTGATGGCGTAGGTATCGTGTAAGCCTCAAATACAAATGTCCTGATAAGGGTTGCTGCAACAATGGCAAAGGCAGCTGCGTCTATCCATTCCCGTATGGCGCCCTTTTTATAATTTTTAACAACAGGAATTCCCGCATATCTTTCTTTATCTGAATAGCCCAGGTAAGGAAAATAAATGAAAGGAATAAAAACAGTTGCCGCATGTTGCAATAAGCCAAACCTGCCAAAATGCTCAACAAATTTTATACAAATCCATATAGTAATAAACTGCCCGGCGACAGGGATCAGCTGCAGAAAAAACCAGGCCCTTTTCAGTTGCATTTTTTCCACCATACACCAGGTGTTGTATAATGGAATTATTGATTTCCATGGCTCAATCCCCGCTTTCCTGAACATTCCATATAAACCGATATGCCAAAGAATATATGAAACGATAAATAAAAGTAGCCCTATACTCATTTTAAATTTTTTATAATGCGGACAAAAGTACCGTTTTAAACTTCCAGATGAAAAACTGTATGAAAATTGTTATCATTAGTTTAACAAAACCTATAGGCTATCATAAGGTATATTCCTCCGCTGGCAATAAATGCGGCAAAAGATCCTCCATTTACGGGTTACAACAAATAAAGGCCTCCCCGATTCTAATCAACACTCATATTCAATCTAACCGATCATCTCATACTACCTTCTTGTAATGCACCTGATTCTTATAACGGAATTAGTCAATCTTCGGTTACCGGTAACTGACAAATGTTATTATAACAACGTTTTAAGTATAGTGTTAATCTTTTCCGCCCTGTTCATGACCATGAAGTGCCCGCCATCGGGAATGATATAATCAGCCTTGATATTTTTAATTGGGAAGATGCGGTCTTTACCGCCGTGAATATGTGTACAATTTTCGGGACGCCATTCGTTTTTCCAATGAAGGATCTGGTAAACTGCCCAATCTGTGTATTGCTGGCCGATATTCTTCCGGTATTCCCTTACCAATTTAAATTCTTCCGGACTTTCTAATCCAAGATTATAGTTTTCTATTGGTTCGATAAGTTTAAATGATTGGAGTGGTAAAAATCTATACAGCCTCGATTTACCCGAAAGCCGCATCCATAGGGGTATTTCATGAAAAGACTTTACACTTGAAATTAAAATTAATTGCTGCAGTTTAATAGTTTTAGCAATTTCGACGCTCATCATACCACCAAATGATAACCCGAGGAGTATAGGATCTTCATGGGCTATTTTCCCCCCCATGCGTATGGCATACTCCCCGATAAGTTCCTTTTTTAAAGGAATAAGCCAATTAATAAAGTGAACAGAATGGTCTCCGAAATCCAACCTGGAAAACACACGTTCGTCCGCTCCAAAACCACTTATGCAATAAATGTGTGCCATATTTGGAGAAACCTTATTCGATTATTACTGATTCCTATTTTTTTGGAAGAACATAATTTTCAACATCGGTGGAAGTGATCTCTTTGCCGGAAAGAATAACAAGTCGTTCAACGACATTACGCAATTCCCGGATATTACCGGTCCAGTTATGCTTCTGGAGCATCTCAAGAGCGCCTTTATCTATTGTTTTTTTGGGCTGCCCGTACTCTGCGCCAACATCTTCGAGAAACCTGTCAACGAGTAACGGGATGTCACCAAGCCGGTCATTGAGGGAAGGCACATGAACAATAATAACACCAAGGCGATGGTATAGGTCAAGCCTGAAATCTTTATTTTCAACTTCTTTGAGAAGGTCTTTATTGGTAGCCGCAATTACGCGAACATCCACGTTAATATCTTTATCTGCTCCCACCCTTGTGATCTTAGCTTCCTGGAGGGCACGCAACACCTTGGCTTGCGCGTTAAGGCTCATATCCCCGATCTCGTCGAGGAATAAAGTACCGCCATTTGCCTGCTCAAATTTACCTATGCGTTGTTTGACGGCAGAAGTGAAACTACCCTTTTCATGTCCGAATAATTCACTTTCGATGAGTTCACCCGGTATCGCGGCACAATTCACTTCAACCATCGGGCCATGTGAACGGTTGCTTTTTTCATGGATCCATTTTGCCACAAGTTCTTTACCTACCCCATTTTCACCGGTTATTAAAACCCGCGCTTCTGTAGGCGCTATTTTATCAATGGTCTCTTTTATTTTTTTAATTGGAGAGGATTCACCAACGATGTCCTGCACTTTGGCTACTTTACGTTTGAGCACTTTTGTTTCAGCAACCAATGTTGTTTTATCCATTGCATTGCGAAGCGTAATGAGCATGCGGTTAAGATCCGGTGGCTTCGATATATAATCGTAAGCTCCTTTTTTTACTGCCTCCACTGCGGTTTCAATGTTGCCATGCCCGCTTATAATAATTATTGGAACTTCATCATTGATCTCCCTCGCTTTTTCAAGAAATTCGATTCCATCAAGCTTGGGCATTTTAATGTCGCAGAGAACCAGGTCGAAAGTTTTTTCACGGAATTTTTTTAACCCTTCTTCCCCATCAGATGCTTCATCAATTTTATAGCCTTCATAGCTGAGTATCTCGGTGAGGGTTTTCCTGATGCTTTTTTCATCATCAATAATAAGGATCGACGGCATATTTTAAATAGTTTAATGGATTTTCTTGTTGCAAATTAATAACCAACCAATCAAAAGTAGTGATTTATACCAGTAACATGATGATTGGGCTTTCACGGAAGAAACACGCCAAAACGATATTGCCTTTCTGCGGAAAAATACTTTCTTAGATATTTTGGGAAAGAACATTTTGTAATACCGGTTATTCTGCTTCCATCATCAGCCACGCCTTGATAAATCCATCAAGCTCACCATCCATGACCGGGCCTATATTACCCACTTCATAATCGGTGCGGTGGTCCTTGATCATTTTATAGGGATGAAATACATAGCTGCGAATCTGGCTCCCCCACTCTATTTTTTTCTTTGTAGCATTGGAAGCATTTAACTTTTCCTGGCGCTTGCGCATCTCTTCTTCATACAACCTGCTTTTTAGCATCGTCATCGCCTTTTCACGGTTCTCGCCCTGGGTCCTTGCCTGCTGGCATTCGATAATAATTCCTGAGGGTTTGTGGGTAAGGCGCACTGCCGTTTCCACCTTGTTTACATTCTGCCCGCCACTGCCTCCACTTCTAAAGAAAGCCCACTCCACATCTGCCGGGTTAACCTTTATATCAACGGTATCATCCACTAACGGATAAACATATACGCTGGCGAAACTTGTATGGCGGCGTGCATTGCTGTCAAATGGCGATATGCGAACCAACCTGTGTACACCACTTTCCGCTTTCAAGAAACCATAGGCAAACGGGCCATCAAACTGCAACGTGGCGCTCTTGATGCCCGCACCGTCTCCCGCCTGGTAATCAAGTTCCGATACGCTCCACCCTTGCTTCTCCCCATACATGCGGTACATGCGAAGCAACATTTCTGCCCAGTCCTGGCTTTCTGTACCACCAGCGCCGCTATTGATCTGTAAAACGGCTGGCATTTCGTCTTCGGGCTTATCCAATGTGCTTTTAAATTCGGCCTCTTCTATTGCCGCAACCGCAAAGTTGTATGTTTCTTTAACTTCTTCTTCAGCAGCCTCACCTTCTTTCCAGAAATCAAAAAGCACCGCAAAGTCATCCACTTTTGATTGCACATCATTGTACAGGTTCATCCAGTACTCATTTAATTTGATGTCCTTTAAAATGGAAGTTGCCCGCTTATTATCATTCCAAAAGCCGGGAGAAAGTGAAAGTTGCTTGTCGTTATTTATTTTCTGCTGTCGGTTCCCGACGTCAAAGAAACCTCCTCAAAACCAAGATACGGTCTCTCAAATCTTTTAATTGTTCCTGTGTCATAGGGCGCAAATATAATGATGATTGAGGAAATGTCTTTTATCTTTTATAAATGAATGATATTGAAATTTTAGTTAATTCTTTTTCA
>JBDTLZ010000142.1:0-6855 GCA_039934515.1 Ginsengibacter sp. | reverse complement strand
CGCTTAATTTCTTCTTTTTCCTCCAGGGTGATTGCAGCTATAAGCTGCCTGATATATGGTTGTTCTGCCGGCATAGTGTGAAAATACAATTAAGAGAGTTATCAATGTTTACTGAAGCACAATTTCATAATACGGCAAGAAATTTTACCCGGGTTAGCTTCGTTTACAGCTTCATCGCGTAAATTTTAATCCGGGAAGATTTTGATAGTGAAAAAAGTAACCCTTCCTTTTGAAAAATTAATGGAGGCAGGAAAATGGGCAAAGCAGACCGGAGTTTCTCTATTGGAAAAAGTTTGCCTTTAAGGTTGCTTACAAGATAGCAATTCCAAAATATGAATGCCGTTTGTGTAAAAGGTCGCGTTGCTTTACTGTGACTACTGTAATTTTATTTTAGTCCATATTGGGCGTTTCAACTTTAAAAAATTTGTTTATGAAATATTACCTGGCCTTATTTTGTGCCCTCAGCGTATATGGGTCTTTTGCACAAAAAACTGATTCAGTTCCTACACTTAGGTCTATTTTATTGGAGCAGCTTACAACTACTCACAATATAAAGGATTGGTTTGTACCGCCTGGCATCGCTATTGCCGGTCTTACTGCCGAACAGGCCAATTGGAAAGACAATACCGACAATCACTCGATCGCACAACTAACGACGCATCTTATTTTTTGGAACATGCAGTTGCTCGATAAATTTGAAGGGAAAAAACCAGCCGCGTTTAATGGCAATAATAAAGAAACATTTACGGCTGTTAATGAGGTAACATGGCCTGCTACCGTTCAACGGCTGGACAGTGTGCTTACTGCATGGGAGAATATCATTAAAAATTCTGATGAAAAGAAGTTAAGAACATGGTATTCTAATATTGCGCACATTGGTACCCATAATGCCTATCACACCGGGCAGATTATTTACATCAGGAAAATGAAAGGCTGGTGGGATGAAAATAATGGCATAAAATAACTTCTCTGAAATATATTCTAATTACACCAAACACTCCATTTAATTATCAGGGTTTTAGCATCAGACTAAACAGAAAATAATATGCTGTTTAATAGTATGGCATGTCTATTCTGTGGCTTTAGAAAAAGTATTATGAAAAAAGAACTAATAAAAGCAGCGGCCGGGGCAACAATTTTAGCCACCTATTATCTCCTTCGGAAAAAATATGCCAACCGCAATAAGTATCTACAAATTAAAAATCGCCCCGATCGCGGTAAACACCATTTGACACAAGTTTTCGTAAAAGCAAAAAAGCATGCGATGAACTAAAAAATTTTGAGATAAATTATTCTCAGAAATAATTCGAAAACTTTGATCCATAAAATTGCGATTGAATTCGCACCTGGGAAGAAAAAACTTCCCTGCCAGCTATCCCATTAACCCGTTCTAAAAAAATATGCGGGGATAACGAGATGTAAACTTTAGGCTTTAATACTTCGCCGGTTGGCCGGATTTTGGAATTGAATTAATAATAAGATCCCTTAACTGATCATTAGCTGTTGCCCGGTCTTCTTTTCTCAGGTACATCATGTGGCCACTGCGAAATCCTTTCCACGTCATGCGCAATTTGAGCCTGCCGCCAGGATCCAGTTGAGACATACTATACTTTGCATTAAAATAATCACAAGCGCCGTCATAATAGCCAGACTGAATTAATAAATGCATGTAAGGGTTTTGAGCCATCGCCTGGCGAAGGTTTTCGCCTGTATGGTCGTTCTTGTCATTCCATGGTGAAACAGGTCCGAACATATTGTATTTAAGATCTGTTTTGTAATTCAGTTCCTCTCTCAGGTATATGTTAATAGCCGGTGTAAATGCATGCAGCCATGCAGCAAAC
This sequence comes from Ginsengibacter sp., assembly GCA_039934515.1. Taxonomy (GTDB): domain Bacteria; phylum Bacteroidota; class Bacteroidia; order Chitinophagales; family Chitinophagaceae; genus Ginsengibacter. Next base: position 5,014 of record JBDTLZ010000142.1, on the reverse strand, counting down.
TCAGCGTTATAATCCGGGCCATTACCGGCGTCCTTCCGATCAATACCCCTGTACCTTGAGTCTAACCTGCCAATAGTAAATCCTTTGTCACGCAACAATTCTTTCCAGAAAAACGGGGCTGGTATATTCAAATTATGCTGGAGTATAGTCGCTTCCGATAAACCCGAATAACGCGACATCTTAACGGCTATTGCTTTTTTATCATCGTCGGTAAGGTTGTTTCCTTTTGCAAGGGCGGGTATCAGCTGATTAATGGTAAAATCTTCCACTTCAGGCAACATGTCGGTTAGATCTTTTTGTTGTAAATCGGCAACGAGTACTTTGTGATACCATGCGGTAGCGGCAAAATAAGGTAACATGAGCGCTTCCTCCACCGGGCCGTTGCGCTCAATGCCTAAGTTCGTCGGCGACACCAATACTACGCCGTTGAGATACATCCACTGTTCATTTTGTAATTCCAGTGAAAGCCCCGAAACCCTTGTAGTTCCATAGCTTTCGCCAACGAGGTATTTAGGAGAAGCCCAGCGTTTCTCCCTTGTTACAAATGTGTTTAGCCATTCTGCCAGGTACTTGATATCTTCATTTACCCCAAAAAAATTTATGCCGGGAATGTCTTTGTTAACCGGCCTTGAAAAACCCGTATTTACCGGGTCAACAAAAACAATGTCGGCAACATCAAGAATTGAATTCGGGTTATCATGAAGGCCATAAGGTTGTATGGGATATCCTTCGTCATCAATGTTGAGAATACGCGGACCTGTATAGCCAATTTCCATCCATACTGAAGGTGTTCCCGGGCCACCATTAAAAGATATCACCAATGGCCTTGAAGCTTTATCCTTAACGTCGGTTCTTTCATAAAAGGTATAAAAAATCCCGGCTATAGGTTTACCTTCTTCATTCCATAAAGGCATCGTACCAGCCGTTGCAGTGTACGGCACCAACTTACCCTTAATAGTTATTTGGTTTTTGGTAACTACCGATGACTCTGTATTAACCATCGGGTTAACTGAGAGCGTCTTTACCATGGCACTATCTCCCGGACTTTTTTGTGCCGTTGAAACAATTACATTTATTGAAAACAGAAGTAAAAGAAGAAGCCTGTTATTCATGATATTATTTTTTTATTGCAGAAATAAATCATGAATATAGTTAATTAGTTAGTTTACTTTTTGGTAAAAACTGTTAATAAAAAATGTCGCTTTCTTCCTTCAAATTGTCGCTATTGTACCCTCTCCTGAATTTTTATGGTTGTATGTTTGTCATTGCTAAAAACAAAATACCGTCAATCAAAAAAATGTAATTATGACAAAAGAATTATGGATTAACCTTCCTGTAAAAGACGTCCTGGCTTCAAAAGAATTTTTTACCAAAATTGGATTTACTATCAATCCAAGATTTGGTGACAATGCTGAAATGGCTTGCATAACTATCGGCACTAAAGGCATTAATGTAATGCTTTTCAAAGAAGCGGCCTTTAGGGGGTTTACGAAAAATAAGACTGCCGATACCAGCCTGGTAACCGAAGTATTGTTCTCATTTGACGCGGAAAGCCGTGATGAAGTTGATGAAATTGCACTGAAAGCAACCGAGGCAGGCGGAAACGTATTCGGTAAACCAGGTGAATCACAGGGTTGGATGTATGGTTGTGCTTTTGCGGATCCCGATGGTCATAGATGGAATGCTTTATTTATGGATATGAGCAAAACGCCTCAGTAATTCGCTCCTGCTGTTAAACACCGAAAAAATTTCATAAAAATTACGTTTTTTTTAAAAGAGATTATTCCGGATTTTTTTCCAGGTTTTTTTTAACGCCCGCATAATATTTTACTTTTCAAATTACCATTCACTGGCGGCCGCTCTACTTTCAAAAGTGGCAGCAGATTAACCTATTATATCCAATCTGCCGTAAAATAATTTTGCGTTATAGTTTGGGATTATTAAAAAAACTCCTTATTTTGCCTTCCTATCCAGAGGTTACCAACTTTCTGTGTTATCTATACCAATCCTTCCTCTTCCTTTAAAAGCCCGGCACCCAATCTTATATTACAAATAAATTAACTGATGAAGAGATTATTGTGTGTGCTAATCCTGGGAAATCTTTCCACAACTTTTGCCGACGGCCAGTCATTTAGTGTTCATGACCTGGTTACCTTATCATCCTTGCCATCTAAAAACATAAGCCGCTTCATGAGCAAAAACGGGTTTGTCAATAATAATTTCGATAAGCAGGCAGATACTATAGAGGCAAGTTTCATTCCCAAAAGCAAGCATAGTAAAATTTTCACCAAGCCACAACTAAGGATTGACTTATATCACCAGAATGATTCCAAATGTTACCTTTTGCATATATCTTCTTTGGCCGAATTTATTGACGGCCAGCAAAGCTTGATAAAGTCACATTTCTTTTATGATTCCAAAAAAGATATAAGCAAGGATTCTTCCCTGATTTATCAAAAAGCCAATATTACGATTGAAGCCGTTAAAAATTTAAAAGACAGCGTTGCGCAATACACTTTTAAATTAACAGAGAAAAATGTACCGGACTCCATTGCCTATGCAGACGAATTGCTTCAATTTGATTCTCATGAATATCTAGTGAGTTATTTTGGCGAGAAAAATGTAAAAAAGGATTTCTATTATTTTTCTGAAAAAGAATTGAAAAGGTGTTCGGTACTTTTTAGTGGCAAACCGCACCAGGCACTGTTCGTGTGGGGTGATGAAAATAATTTTAATAATCTCTCCTATATACTTGTATCAAATGTTCTTCCAACGAAAGAAGGTGTGGAACACGGACTACTTGATGGAAATAATGAATGGAAATTTAAAAACGGAATTCGTACCGGTATGACCCTGAGAGAAATTTTGAGATTGAACGAAATGGATTTTGATATTTATGGCAATAAATCAGACCTGGCTTTTATGGTAAAACCGGAACAAAAAGGCAAAATCGATTTCCGGAAAACAGCCATCATGTTTCGTTGCAGTAATTGTTATGCCAATGAAATTTTTGACCAGGTCGACGTGAGTGCGCTGGACATTGCCAAGGCCGATCTCCCGTTGCGCATTTTTGATATTATCATTTACCCAAACAATCATTGAACGTAGCATTTTCACATTCCCGTCATTGCGCGTTCCCTGGCATAAGCTCTAAAACTTCTTCCTTTTGACCCTGTTATAAGCAACTTTAACACGCCTGCAAGATGGCCTTACAATGAAGTAGAAGGCTATTATTACCACAGGTGTTAAATTGACAACTTTCCAGGAATAGGATATTCAGCAAATAGTTAGCTGCTGTACTTTATACTCATTAACATGGCATTCTTTTAGCTGCCTGTTTAGAAACGTAAAACTATGGCAAAGAACACCGGCATGAATGCTAAAGACGAGAAAGCGGGAAAAACAGCCAAGCTTTCTCCTGCGAAAGCTAAAGATGTAAACCAACTTCTTGAAATGGAAAAAAAGGCACCACCTCCTACTAAAACCGTAGCAATGGTGACAAAAGCAAGAGAAAAGAAAAAGAATAAATAGGTTTTTCATCCCATGACCGGCTTTTGCGCCGGTCATGGATTGTGTAGCTTTACATTCGTTAGTCTTCCTGATCCGAAAGTATTTCACCTGTGCCCGGGGGTAATATAGTTTTAAATTCCGCATCACTGATAGATTCCACACCCTTCAGTCTTTTCTCAATTGCCCTTGTTCGAACACCCACCACATTTTCCAACTGGTCTAATCCTGTTTGAATATTTTTCTGCGCTTTATCAAGCAGCCCGCTGAAATTACCAAACTCTGACTTCACGGCACTTAACAATTGCCACACTTCCGCGCTTCGCTTTTCAATGGCCAGCGTGCGAAAACCCATTTGCAAACTGCTCAGGAAGGCAGCAAGAGTTGTAGGACCGGCAATATTTATTTTGCATTCTACACGGATGCTTTCAAATAACCCCGGTGTTCGCAGCACTTCGGCATACAGGCTTTCGAATGGCAGGAAGAGAATCGCGAAATCTGTGGTATTAGGAGGATCGATATAACGGCTACAAATATCGGCAGCGCATTTTTTAATACCTCTCACAAATGCTTTACTGCTTTCTTCAATTTGTGCAGGATCGGCCTGTTCATAAGCCTGCATTAGCCATTCAAAGTCTTCTTTAGGAAATTTAGAATCGATAGGCAACCATAATACCCTGTCTTTATTACCGGGAAGCTTTACTGCAAATTCAACTATTGCATTGCTCCCTTCTTTTGTTTTTACATTCTTTGCATATTGATCCGGTGTGAGGATTTGCTCCAGCAAATTTTCTAACTGGTATTCCCCCATCACACCCCGGGTTTTTACATTACTAAGCACTTTTTTAAGATCCCCTACGCCGGTAGCAAGCTGCTGCATATCACCAAGTCCTTTATGCACTGCTTCCAGCCTCTCGCTAACAAGCTTAAAAGATTCGCCCAACCGCGCCTCTAATGTTTGCTGCAGCTTTTCATCAACCGTTATACGCATTTGTTCCAGCTTTTGCTCATTTCCCTGCTGCATTTCTCCGATTTTCTTTTCAAGTGTTTGCCGCATGCTATCGAGCCGGTTGTTAATATCAGTATTTTGCTCACCCTGTTTGTTTAAGAGCGCATAGAAATTATCTTTCTGTATGCTATTAAACTGCCCGATCGATTGGGCGAGGTCCTTTTTAAATGTTTCGAGCGCCTGTTTTACTTCAGTACGTGTTGACGATGCATTTACGGTATTTGTTTCGTTTGAAACAGTAAGCTTATGATCAAGAGTTGCTGTTAAAAAATCAAACTTTTCGCCGAAAGCCGACAAGGATAGCGCCAACTCTTTACGCGATAAAGCAGCAGAATCGAATGTTTCTTTCCGGTTGGAAGCGATCTCAGATTTTACTGAAGATTCTATACGCTGGACCTCCGTATTTACGGTATCAAGTTTATAAACAACACTGTTGTCTTTGTGATTGCCTGACTTGAGCAGTAATACAAGATTGATTAATAACAACAGTATAACAAT
>JBDTLZ010000141.1:0-32854 GCA_039934515.1 Ginsengibacter sp. | reverse complement strand
TTTTGTGCGTGTAATGGAGAAAAATCAACCAGTGAAACTACTTCTACGATAACCGACTCAGTGACTACAACGACCACTCCGGATACAGCCTCAAAAAGTACTGCTTTGGACACGACCAGTAATAATGCCGGCAGCCAAATGGTCGATCAATCCACCAAAGATTTTGTTGCTGAAGCAGCAACCGGAGGCTTGATGGAAGTGGAGCTTGGAAACCTCGCCCTGCAAAAAGGAAACAGCCAGCAGGTAAAGGATTTTGGTAAAATGATGGTGGACGATCATACAAATGCCAATGACAACCTTAAAGCGATTGCTACAAAGAAAAATATCGATGTCCCTGCAGCTATTACTGATGATCAGAAAAAGGAGATGGATGATATAAGTAAAAAGTCAGGGGCGGATTTTGATAAAGCGTATGTAGACATGATGGTTGACGATCATAAAAAGGACGTTGATGCCTTTAAAAAAGCTTCTGGCAATTTGAGTGATAATGATATTAAAAATTTTGCAACTACCACATTGCCCACATTACAAAAACACCTCGACGCAATTCAAGCAATCAAAGCAAAAATGTAAAAACCCGGGATTTAAAAAGAGATGCACTCGTGGCATCTCTTTTTTATGGAGGTAACCCATGCTGCCTCTGTTATCTGAATGTATCCCGTCTTTAAAATGAAATAGACGGCCAAATGGATTTCCTGCTCCATTGTGTACATTTTAATGAAAATAAATCTACTAAATATTATATTTTTATACCTTCCGCATGCAAAAACTAACTTAAATGGAAGTGACACCTGACCTTTTTTCATCTTTTAATTATTTTGAAACCTTATTCCACAATACAGTACAAAATATGGTGTTGTTGATAGATAAGGAAGGAAGTATCGTTACTGTTAATGAGGCATTTACCAATTATTTTGGTTATGAATCAAAGGACATTGTGGGTAAAAATCTTGCCGTATTGTTTACTGAGGAAGATCAAAAAAATGGAATGCCGGAAAAAGAACTACATAATGTTTTGAGCAAAGGACAGGCATCTGACAATAATTACCTTGTTTCAAAAGATAAAAGTATAACGTGGGTTTCGGGCGAGTCGGTCCTCGTGGAAAACCAGGATGGGAAAGTGAGTATCTTAAAAATCATTCAAAATATACACAAGCAAAAACTATCCGAAATTTCTTTAAAAAACCTGAATGAATTTAACGAGAACATCCTTAGCTCCATTGAAGATGTGGTAATTGTTTTAGACCGGCATTTAAATATTGTAAAAGCCAACAATGCATTTTCTTCTTTATTCAGACATACAGGACCTGATATCCAGAGATTGAATTTTGCAGACCTTATCAAGCCCTATGATGAATTTGAAGAACTCCAAAGTAATATCCAAAACGCTATTACTTCCAAAAAGGGATTTTCAAACAGCCTTATCGAAATGGAAATAATTTCGGGAGAAAAAAAAATATTTGATATAAGCTGTAGTTCAATGCCTGAGACCGATTGGGAAAGCCATGCCTTACTGGTAATTCATGACATAACCATACATAAACAGGTTGAAAGAGAGAGAGAAGACGTCATTGGGTTCGTGGCACATGAGCTCAGAAATCCGCTGGCAAACCTCGTGTTATGCAATGAAATCATGGGTGATGCGCTAAAGGAAAATAATGCGGAAGAGTTAAATGAGATGCTGCAGCGCAGTAAAAATAATGTCTCGCGCCTTAATAAAATGATTGCGGAGTTATACGACGCGACAAGAGTAAATTCCGGAAATTTAAAATTGGATATTACCCTTTTTAATTTTGGAGATATGATCCGGGAGGCGATAGACACCGTTGAAGTGCTACAGCCGTCGTATAATATTGCTGTTAAGGGTGATGGAGATTTAGAAATCGCCGGGGACCGGTACAGGTTGATACAAGTAATAACCAACTACCTGGGTAATGGCATTAAGTATTCTAATGGTCAAACCGAAGTGATCCTTACCATTTCTCACGACAGTAAATCGGTTTCAGTTTCAGTAAAAGATGAAGGATTGGGAATTTCGGCACAACAACTTCCACATATTTTTGAGCGCTTTTTCAGGGCAGAAAAAACTAAAAACCTGGAGGGCATTGGATTGGGCTTGTACCTGTGCCGCCAGATCATTCACGCTCATAATGGTAAGGTATGGGCCGAGAGTGAAGAAGGAAAGGGTTCCACTTTTTATTTTTCTATACCACGATAATCCATACTATAAATAATCCAGCCCAAAACATGGCATAGGTGTTGATTTACAAAAAATTATAAATACACCCATGAAAAAAATATTGGTCATCAATAACGACATAGACACCATGAGCCTTTTAAAAAACTGGCTGGAGAAAAAATCCTATACCGTAAAATATACCGGTAACGAGGAGGAAGTGCCTGCAATTATGGAGGATTTCAGCCCCCACCTGGTTATTGCAGACGTAATGCAACACGAACTTGTAGAAAGACTAAAAAAAAATAAAAAAACAAGGTCAATTCCTGTTCTGTTAATGACCGGGTATACCTTAAGGCAAACAATAAACCGGCTGCCAGGTGATGATATTATCGAAAAACCATTTAACCTGGCGTTATTTGAAAAAAAAATAGAAAGGCTTATTCAAAAAGTAGTAACAATTAATGCAGCCAACTAATAATAAGGGTAGGCCATTGCAACCATTTTTAGTGGGTTGTTGATAGATGTTCAGCAAAAAGCAAAGCCTGTGATCCTACTCGTCTTCCTTGCTGTGTTTTTTATAATCCTCAATAAGGGTCTTTTGCAATTCAAATGGCACCGGTGTGTATTCATGAAACTTCATGGAAAATTTTGCCCGTCCTTTTGTAAAAGACCGCAATGACGATGAATATCCGTGCATTTCTGCCAGGGGCACGAAAGCTGATATTTTTTGAAAATGACCCGTTGGTTCAATAGCTTCTACAATACCTCTTCTTGTCTGTAAATCATTGATCACAGCCCCCGTTTGGTCGTCAAGGCAGGTCACTTCGAGGAGGTAAACAGGCTCGAGTAACTGTGGATCGGCATTGCTGAAGGCTTGCCGGAACGCCTGTAGCCCAGCAATCTTAAATGAGATATCATTAGAATCTACCGGGTGCATTTTCCCATCATACACACACACCCTTACATCACGCACATACGATCCGGTAAGCGGGCCAGTGTGCATTTTTTCCATAACGCCTTTAAGAATAGACGGCAGGAACCTGTTCTCAATAGCACCACCAACAATACAATTATAAAATACAAGCTTTCCACCCCATTCCAGTTCGTGCTCTTCGCGGTGCCTTACATTGAGCCCTTCCGGTTCCTGCATCCCTTCCTGCCATGGCTCAATTCGCAGGTAGACCTCTCCAAACTGACCACTGCCGCCGCTTTGTTTTTTATGGCGGTAATTAGCTTCGGCCATCTTACGAATGGTTTCCCGGTAAGGAATTTTCGGGCGACCAAAGATGACTTCAAGTTTATACTGGTGTTCAATTTTCCATTTCAATATAGCAAGGTGCAATTCTCCCTGGCAATGGATCAGGGTTTGTCTTAATTCAGGCGATACTTCTACTTTAACAGTATCATCTTCTTCCTGTATACTATGTAAAGCCTGTGATAATTTTTCTTCTTCGCCCTTTTTTACAGTTTCAATATAAACTGTTACGTTAGAAGGCGGGAATACAATTTTAGGCAATTCAAGATTTTTGCCTTTTTCATGTAAAGTGTTGTTTACATGGGTGTTTTTAAGTTTGAGGGTAGCGCCTATATCCCCTGCTACGAGTTCATTCACACTAATACGGTTGTGGCCTTCAACCAATAAAAGCTGGTTCAATTTTTCAACCGCCCCGGTATTTTCATTCACCAATTCCATACCTGCCTTTATCGTGCCGCTATACACTTTAAATAAACTTAATTCGCCTACGTGTGGTTCTGAAATTATTTTAAAAATAAAAATACAGGCAGGGCCATTGGAATCACAAATGAGGGTATCACCCGCTATTGTTTTCTGTGCAGGCATCTCATTGGCGCTCGGGCACACCACGTCGATGAATCCCATAAGACGCGTACTGCCTATATTGTTTTTGGCCGAAGTACAGAACAACGGAAAAAGATCATGGTGTATCATTGCTTTCTTTATGCCGTATTTCAGCTCTTCTTCGCTCAATTCTCCTGCTTCAAAATATTTTTCCATCAACTCTTCATCATTACTGGCCACAACTTCTATCAATTCCTTATGCAGGGCATCTGCACGTTCTCTTTCTCTTTCCGGTATGGGCAACTCTTCTGTTTTGCCATTTGAAAAGCGATACATCACCATATGAAGTGCATCGATGATCTCATTAAAACCAATACCCGGGTTCACCGGGTATTGTATAGCAACTACGTTGGAGCCAAAATGGCTTTTGGCTTCCCTCAGGGTTTTATCATAATCTGCTGATTCATGATCGAGCTGGTTTATCACAAAGATCATGGGGGTTTTAAACTTTTCAGTATTATCCCACACAAGATCGGCCCCTACCTCTACGCCTACTGTTGCATTCAGGAGCAATATGCCGGTATCGGCTACCCGTAGAGCGCTGATTACCTCTCCTACAAAATCGTCATAACCCGGAGTGTCAATAATATTAATTTTGTAACCGTCCCACCTGGTATGCAACAGGCTGCTGAATATTGAATTGCCTCTTTCTTTTTCAAGTTCGTGATAGTCGCTCATTGTGGTACCATCCTGTACCGATCCCATCCGGTCAATGAGTCCCGCTTCAAATATCATGTCTTCTGCCAGCGTCGTTTTCCCACAGCCGGCATGGCCAAGCAGTGCTATATTTTTTACATGGTTTGTATCAAAAGCTGCCATAAAATAATTTTTGCTGGTTAACTTTATTTCCTGTAAGGGAATAATGATCACCTGCTGTTGGAATAACACAACCTTGCCTGTTAAATAAGGGCACTATAAAAAACTATCGCTCTTCTGTTATCCGGAAATAAATTCTTTAAATTCAGCTTTTAGCTCATCGAGATTGTTTATCAAAAAATCGTATTGCTCTTCAAGTTGCCGGTGGTTGCCGAAATGGCCGGCATCTGGATTTACCCTACATTCCTGCATGTGAAGCCTGATAGAATGTTTAAGATCATGCAGGTTGATCTGTTGAATGTGAAACTGGTTATGATAACGCTCAATCTGTACAAGCACATCATGGCCGGATTTTCCCGCAGCCCATTTGTAAAAATTACTTTTTAATTCGTTGATGTTGTCAACATAAGTTTTGAGGTGGAGGATCCAGTTTTTCGCTTCATCAAGAAGCTGCTGATTTTGTGTCTCTGTTAACATAATGTATATTTTGGAGTATAAGTAGGAGACTTTGAATAATCACTATGGAAAACAACCGCTGCATAAAAATATAAAAGTAACCGGATAATTTTAAAACAAATGGACGATAAATTATTTTTTTTGAGATTTTTGACCCTTGATATGTGAGAGAAAAAATCCGAAATGATTCAAGCTCATTCTATCCCACTGTAAAATCTAATAAAATATACTTGGTCCTCCAAATAGAGTGATAAAAATATAAGGAAATAAAAAATTTTTGAAAGGAATAGCAAAATTTATACCTTCATTCCATTAGAAAGAAAACTTCAATAAACGAACAGGAATTACATGACAAAACTGGAAGCAGACTATAAAAATTTACTACGTCCCTCTGACGACCTGGTTGCAGACATTGCAAAAGTTGACGGTGACATAATTATTCTTGGTGTTGGCGGTAAAATGGGGCCAGGCCTTGCACGGGTAGCTAAGCAAGCAGTTGACCAGGCGGGAATCAATAAAAAGATCATTGGCGTTGCACGCTTCACCGAACCTGGTTTACAGAAAGAATTGCAGGATGAAGGCATAGAAACGATCAGCGCCGATTTGCTTGATGACAACCAGCTTTTTGCACTTCCGGAAGTGGAAAATGTATTATACCTCGCCGGTACCAAGTTTGGCACAAGTGGCAATGAATCATTCACCTGGGCTATGAATGCTTATTTGCCCGGGCGTGTGGCACAAAAATATAAAAACTCAAAAATTGTTGCCTTTTCAACAGGTAATGTGTATCCATTGGTTCCGGTTACCGGCGGTGGAGCCACCGAAAAACTGACCCCTGAACCTATAGGGGAGTATGGGCAATCCTGCCTGGCAAGGGAACGCATCTTTCAATACTTTTCCGTTAAGAATAACACTCCTGTATTGATCTACCGGCTAAACTATGCGAATGATGTAACTTATGGAGTACTGCTGGAAGTCGCGAAAGCAATAAAAGAAAATGAGCCTGTCGATCTGGGTATGGGCACCGCAAGTGTGATCTGGCAGGGCGATGCCAATGAAGTCGCTATAAGGGCATTACATCATTGTACAGTTCCGGCAAAGATCCTGAATGTCACCGGCCCGGAAATTGTATCATTCCGCTGGCTGGCGGAAGAATTTGGCAATATGATGGGCATAACGCCACAATTTATTAATGAAGAGCAGCCAACGTCATTTCTATCAAATGCCGCCGAATCATTCCGGCTTTTCGGTTACCCTAAAGTAACTTTAAAGAAAATGATGGAAATAGTTCTTGAATGGCTTAACCAGGGCGGCAAAACATTAAATAAACCAACGCATTTTTCAGAAAGAAAAGGAAAATACTAAGTATGTCACAATATAAAGAATTGGATGCTTCAATCAGCCAGTTACTGCAGGAAGGCGTAGTGATTCCGGCACATCCCCTGGCATTGACCCCCGATAGTAAGTTGGATGAAAGGCGGCAGCGTTTACTTTCACAATATTATATGGCAAGCGGCGCAGGGGGCATTGCTGTAGGCGTACATACAACCCAGTTTGAAATAAGAAAGCCTTCAATAAATCTTTTTGAAACTGTATTAAAAATAGCTGCTGAAGAAATTGAAAAGGCACAACTAACCAGGCCTTTCATAAAAGTAGCCGGTATTGTCGGGCCTACTTCGCAAGCGCTTAAAGAAGCAGAATTGGCGGTAAAATATGGTTATCATCTTGGGCTCGTAAGCAATGGGGGGCTGGCAGACAACTCAGAATCTGAACTGATTGAACGCGCTGGCGCGATTTCACAAATAATTCCTGTGTTTGGATTTTATCTTCAGCCGGCTGCAGGTGGCCGCTTATTAAGTTACGAGTTTTGGCGTGACCTGGCAGAAATTCCGGGTGTTAAGGCGATAAAGATTGCGGCGTTCAACCGGTATCAAACAATTGACGTGGTGAGGGCAGTGTGTGAGAGCAGCAGGAGAAACGAAATTTCTTTGTATACCGGCAACGATGATAATATTGTTGCTGATTTATTAACTTCCTACCGGTTTAACGTAAATGGCGAACATGTTGAAAAACGATTTGTAGGTGGTTTACTTGGCCATTGGGCCGTATGGACTGCAAAGGCCGTGGAACTTTTAAATGAAATCAAAGATTGCATTGGCGCCGATTATTCAGGAATGGAAAAACTATTGACAAGGGGGATTGAAGTGACCGATATAAACGCGGTTATCTTTGATGCGAAAAATGCATTTCATGGTTGCATTCCGGGTATTCATGAAATATTACGACGCCAGGGTATATTGGCAGGCAGGTGGTGCCTGGATCCTCATGAAGAACTCTCTCCGGGCCAAATGGAAGAAATTGATCGCATCTATGTTTCTTATCCTTCTTACAATGATGATAAGTTTGTAAAAAAATTCCTGGAAACCGGTAAAAAAATGGCAGAGGTTTAGACCGGAACAATTTGTAAAGCCATAAACACATGGAAAATAACCGCAGAGAATTTTTAAAATTAAGTAGCCTTGCAGGGCTCAGCATAACAGGGGCAGGGATGTTAAAGGGTGTTGCTTTTGGATTGGGCAACACTGAGCATGCATCGATGCATTCGCCGGGTCCCACTGCTTCTCCCGTTTCTGCAAATAATACGCCTGTTGAAAATGACAGGAGCGTTATCGGACTCTATGGTGCATGGGCAAGCTCCTTTAACGAAAGCAAGTTGCCGTCTTTTTCATTCAGGAGGGCAGAGTGGCCAAAATTGGAGCCATGGCGTAAGGCCGCGAGGCAACGCGTGGTAGAAAGAATGGCGATCCCCGACATCGGCGGGCTGCCGAAGGTGACCGTTAGCAAACAATATACTTACAATGATTTGCATGTAGAGGAAATTACATGGCAGTTGCCGTATGGGCGACCCACAGAAGCAATTGTATTAAAGCCATTAAATGCAAAAGGTAAGTTACCGGCTATACTTGCTTTTCATGACCATGGCGGCAACAAGTACTTTGGCACAAGAAAAATTACTAAAACTTCTGATCAGCAACACCCCCTTATCGAAGCACATCAAAAAGAATATTATGAGGGCTTCGCGTGGGCCAATGAAATTGCAAGGCGCGGATATGTTGTCCTTGTGTCTGATGCATTTCCATTTGCCAGCAGAAGGGTGATGATGCAGGATGTACCGGAACACTTACGGGAAGGGCTAAACGATAATGACCCTGAAAATGCTGCCAACATAAAAGCATACAATGACTGGGCTGGGAACCACGAGCACATAATGGCAAAATCATTATTTAGCGCGGGTACTACCTGGCCGGGGATTTTCTTTGCCGAGGACCGTAAAGCGCTGGATATATTATGCAGCCGTGACGATGTTGATGCAAACCGTGTTGGTTGCGGAGGCTTATCGGGCGGTGGAATGCGTACGGCATTTATGGGCGGCCTTGACCCGAGGATCAAGTGTGCTGTTTGTGTAGGATTCATGACCACATGGAAAGATTTTCTTCTCCATAAATCTTTTACCCATACCTGGATGACTTATGTTCCCTTACTCCCTAATGAGCTGGACTTCCCTGAGATCCTGGGATTAAGGGCACCGCTTCCTACACTGGTATTGAATGATGAAGATGATTCTTTATATACTCCTGCCGGCATGAAGAATGCCGAAAAAATTTTGGGTGAAGTTTATGGCAAAGCCAATGCCACAGGTCGTTATAAATGCTCCTATTATCCGGGGCCACACAAGTTTGATAAAAAAATGCAGGCCGAAGCTTTCGATTGGTTTGATAAATGGCTAAGCCCCGGTGCCCTGAAGGACGGTTCAAAATAGAACAGGAATTATTTATTACACGAATGTTGTTAGGCCACTGTTGACGGCCTGGACGAAACAAAAAGTTTATACCCGAAATTTTTTGCATTACGATCATACGCCCCTCCAAATTTTTTTTAGGATGGAAATACAATACGCTCATACACCAATTTTATAAATATGAAAAGTAACCGCAGAAAATTTCTACAATATTCCGGCCTCACGGGAGTTGGCCTGGCTGTCGCTAATATGATGAAAAGTTTTGGTGCCGGCAGCGTTCAGAATACCGATGCCACAATAAACAACTTGCAAAAAAAGCCCGCTGCTCATTTCAATATGTGTGGGTATGCTGCTCCTAAATTAGAATCAGTGCGTATTGGTTTTATTGGTTTGGGTAACCGTGGGCCCGCTGCTGTAGATCGTATCAATCATATTGAAGGCACTCAAATAAAAGCGCTTTGCGATATACGGCCTGAAAAAGCAGCGGCTGTAAAAAAATCGTTGGAAGGCTCTATTCATTCCCCCGAAGTCTATACAGGCAAAGAAGAAGAATGGAAAAAATTGTGTGAACGCCAGGATATCGACCTGGTCTATGTTGCAACTCCCTGGAGCCTGCATACTCCTATAGCCGTATACGCGATGAATCATGGCAAACACGTATGTGTTGAAGTTCCCGCGGCCAAAACAATTGATGAATGCTGGCAACTGGTGGAAACTTCCGAACGCACCCGCAAGAATTGCATGATCCTGGAAAACTGCTGCTACGATTTTTTTGAATTGCTCACCCTTAACATGGCAAGGCAGGGATTGTTCGGGGAGATCGTTCATGGAGAAGGCGCCTACAATCACAACCTGTTGCAGGGCAATTTCTCTAAAGAAAAATATTATAAGATGTGGCGGCTGAAAGAGAATTTCAGAAATGGGAATTTATATCCCACACATGGCCTGGGGCCCGTTGCCCAGGTGCTCAATATTAACCGTGGGGATAAAATGGATTACCTTGTTGCAATGCAAAGCAATGATTTTATGATGGAAAAAATGGCCAATGACCTGGCGTCAAAAGATGATTTCTATAAGCCCTTCGCCAACAAAAAATACAGGGGCAATATGGATATTACAACGATCCGCACAAATAAAGGGCGTACGATCATGCTCCAGCACGATGTAACTTCACCAAATATTTATTCCCGCATTTATAAGATCAGCGGTACTAAAGGTTCTGCACTGAAATATCCATCTCCGGAAAGATTTTCTTTTGAAGGTGAAGATTGGCTGAGCCTCACCGAAGATAAAAAACTTGAAGACAAATACAAGCCGGATATTGTGAGAAGGATCGGACTGCAGGCAAAGCAGTTGGGAGGCCATGGTGGCATGGATTTTCTTATGGATTGGCGCACGATTGATTGCCTGCGTAATGGCTTGCCCCTGGATTTGAATGTATATGATGCCGCATCCTGGAGTGCTGTTGCGCCACTTAGCGAATGGTCTGTCGCTAACCGGTCCAATTCTATAAATTTTCCTGATTTCACTGCTGGTTCCTGGAAAACCAATAAACCGGCAGACAACACACTTGAAAAAGGAGGCACCACAAAAGTTTTGGTCTGAATGCAGTAAGGAGAATTCTTTAAATTACTTTTTCATACATACCTGTTATTGTAGAAAAGAGAATCACGTATCCGGGAACTCAATGATTCGGAGGACTAAGGGCGTTGTTTGCGTGTGCTGATGATTAATAGGGTGGCATTATAATACATAGAATAACCCGATGGCAAAATCAATAACAGCTACTATTAATGTAAGTTCTTTAACCAAACGTGATACAGTTATTTCTATCGTCATCATAGGCCTGTTGTTTTTTATTTTTGGTTTTGTGTCCTGGGTAAATGCGATCCTGATCCCTTACTTCAAAATTGCCTGCGAACTAACCAATTTTGAATCATACCTGGTAACGTTTGCATTTTATATTTCCTACTTTGTCATGTCGGTACCCTCGGCTTATCTTTTGAAAAAAACAGGATTTAAGAAAGGTATGATGATAGGATTTTTTGCCATGGCCCTGGGTGCTTTTATTTTCGTACCTGCAGCACTAACAAGAACCTATGAAATATTCCTGCTGGGGCTTTTTACACTTGGTGCCGGGCTTGCCGTGCTGCAAACAGCAGCAAACCCCTATATCACTATTTTAGGCCCCATAGAAAGGGCTGCACAGCGTTTCAGCATTATGGGTATTTTCAATAAAGGTGCCGGCATTATTGCCCCGCTGCTATTCGCCGCTGTTATTTTAAGAGCCACCGATACTGATCTGTTCAAAGAGCTGGCCACCATGAATGAGGTAAACAGAAACGCTGTACTGGATGAGCTGATAAGAAGAGTTATCCTGCCCTATATATGTGTAGGCGCAGTACTGTTGGGGCTTGGCCTGATGGTACGTTTTTCGCCGCTTCCGGAAATCAATACCGAACAGGAAAGTGATGAACTTGAAACCGCCAATGCTGGTAAAAAAAGCATATTCCAGTTTCCTCATTTGATCCTGGGAGCAGTAGGAATTTTTTTGCACGTAGGCAGCCAGGTTATTGCCATTGATACCATAATTGGATATGCGAACTCAATGCACATAAATTTACTGGAAGCCAAAGTATTTCCTTCCTATACACTCTCTGCACAGATTTTTGGTTATATACTCGGCATTATTTGTATCCCAAAATTTATAAGACAGGTGAATGCGCTAAGACTATGTACCTTATTGGGAACAATTTTTACGCTTCTTATCATTTATGCGCATGGACAGGTTCGTTTTTTAGGACATTCTGCAGATATTTCAATCTGGTTTGTAGTATTATTGGGATTTGCAAATTCAATGATATGGGCGGGCATGTGGCCACTGGCTATGGACGGATTGGGAAGATTTACAAAATTGGGCGCTTCCCTGATGATTATGTGTTTGTGCGGGAACGCCATACTCCCGCTTTGCTATGGTTATTTGGCTGATTTATATAATACCCGTTATGCGTATTGGGTATTATTCCCCTGTTATCTGTACCTTGTATTCTATGCATTTTATGGGCACAAGATAAGGAGATGGAAAAAAAAGGGCAGTGAATTTGTAAAAATGAAAGGCGCCCATTGATCATTGAATTCATTGGTCATCCAGTGATTGGTGCACCTGAAATATTTAATCGGTAAATCCCGATTGAATAATTAAAATGACCGGTACATGAAAAATAATTAATGTCTGTCAGTACATGTTAAAAGAAGAGATCAAGCAATTGGCACAGGATATAAACAGCGATGTAATTAAAAACAGGAGGCACCTTCATGCAAATCCGGAATTATCGTTTTGCGAGTATGAAACATCGGCATATGTAAAAGGTGTGCTGGATGAAATGGGAATTCCCTGGAAGGCAATGGCTGATACCGGAGTGGTAGCCATTATCGGTGGCGAAAAACCATCGGGGCAGGTGGTTGCGCTGCGTGCGGATATGGATGCTTTACCGATTATTGAAGGTAATGATGTTGAATATGTATCAAAAAATAAAGGCGTAATGCACGCATGCGGGCATGATGTACACACTTCATCGCTCCTTGGGGCAGCTAAAATTCTGCAATTATTGAAAAGTAAATTCGGAGGAACAATAAAACTCATATTCCAGCCTGGCGAAGAGAAACTTCCCGGTGGCGCCAGCCTGATGATCAAAGAAGGCGTATTGGAAAACCCGAAACCAGGTGCAGTCATTGGCCAACATGTTATGCCCTCAATACCTTGTGGCAAGATCGGCACGCGTAAAGGAAAACACATGGCCTCTATGGATGAAATAAAAGTGACCGTTCGTGGTAAAGGCGGACATGGTGCAACGCCACACAACAATATAGACCCGGTGCTCATCACCGCGCACATTATAACCGGGTTGCAACAAATTGTGAGCCGCGTGGCCGATCCCTCAATTCCTTCTGTTTTATCTTTTGGAAAAATAATAGCCAATGGTTCAATAAATATAATTCCCGATGAAGTTTACATGGAAGGGACTTTTCGCACGTTAGATGAAAAATGGCGGACAGAAGCACACCGGAAAATAAAAAAGATGGCTGAAGGTATTGCCGAAAGCATGGGAGGAAGCTGTGATTTTAAGATCGTACGGGGATATCCATTTCTGGTAAATGAAGAAAAGCTTACCGAAAAGGTGAGATCTTTTGCCGAAGAATATCTTGGAAAAGACAACGTAGTGGACCTGGGCATCTGGATGGCGGCAGAAGACTTTGCCTACTATTCGCAAGCCATAGATTCCTGCTTCTATCTTTTAGGTGTCGGAAATATGGAAAAAGAAATTACCTCTTCACTCCACACGCCAACTTTTAATATTGATGAAAATGCCCTCGCAACGGCCACAGGCCTGATGGCCTATATCGCCCTTAAGCAACTGGGAAATTAAACAAGCCTTTCACCATTTGATATGTTCATCAATAAACCGGATCAGGCTTTCAGCCATTTGCTGATGTTCCGCCACATTGGGATGGCCCGGTGTATTTTTAAAAGGAAAGAAGTGGGTATAGATCTTTTTATCGTTTACAGACGCGACCGCTTTTTCGATATAGCCCGGCCAGGCTGAGCCCGGTGATACAGCATCCATGCTCCCCAGAACGCAAATAATATTGGCTTCAGGATAATGGCTCCTTATATCCTTTACAAATCTCCGGTAGGATGTTATAATAAAATCTTCAGTAGGAACAGTGGTTCCAAACCTCTTTTTAAATTCAGGGCCTTCGGGGTTATTAAAGATGGCATAATCATTTTGCATTAAATTGATGACAACGATACCCGGTGTTGCTTTAGTAAAATCCCATACACTATTTGAGTCAAAAGGGTTTTGCCGGCGGCAAATATCAGGCATGATCATGTAAAACCAGCTTACCATCAATCCAATACCACTCCTGGCAATGCAGGTAAACCCCGCATCAAAATGCCGCGCGGTAACAGCGCCGTAACTAAGATAATTATTTTCTGAGCCATAAGGAGCGTTGTCACCATACATGCCTGAACCGACAGTAATTGAATTGCCATAGAATTCAATCATTCTTTTTTTAGGCTTTAAAACGCTCATAACCGCTCCCGGGAGCAATTGGAATCCATACAATGAGGTGACACCATTCCAGCCTGTTCTTCTGTACAGTCTAACAGTATGTTCTCCTTCTTTTAAATGAGAAGCAAGCAGGTAGGTTTTTTTAATGGTATCTGTTTTCAATACATTGATGCTATCTCCATCAATGATGATATTATAGTAATTACCTTTGTGCTGTTCATTCATTAATACACCCACTTCTGTACCCCTGAACTTTATCGCAACCGCAGAACCCGGCCAATAGATTTCGGCAATACCTGGATTATTAAATCCGATCCTTCCTTCGTATAGAACATTTTTATTTTGAGCATCAATAAATGTGACCGGCTTCTGTGGATACAGATTTGAATAAAATAAAACAATGATAACAGTGAGCAACCAATTCGCATATCTTTTCTTCATGTCAATAGTTTCGTTTAACGCTTAATAACATTTATTAATGGCATATATAAAAGGCTATTTATTTTCAGCCATGCTGAACGTATAGGTGAAACTACCTTTCGCAGAAAGTTTTTTACAGGTTAATAACAAGCGCCATATTGTCTTATGGCTCCAGTTATCTTCCAGTCTTTTTTCATCCGGTGTATGCTGCAACGCTTCTTCTTTTGTTACATCCCATCCATTGGAATCATATTCAAGCAGAACTTTTTTTCCAGCTACCTCAAAAAATATTTTCCCCGGTTGTTGTAAATCAACAGGGCAAACAGTCATAAAAGTTTGCGTAAGGCTTGTTAGCGGCGAACTTGCCACATAACTATCCTTCACAACAAGCCGGTTTGATTTTTTCTCTGCACTCACAGTACGCAACCATTGTTTAATGCGGGCTTCCGCAGGATAAGCATCAGCAATATCCATCCTCAATTCGGTTTTTGCAACGGTGGTACTATAATTTACATCCTTTGCTTTAAACTGGCCACCCTCTTTTTGCTGATAACCGTTTATCAATGGCAAATTGTGATAGGCAGAACTATTGTACCATAACTTGTACCTGTCTGCCGAAAATGTTTGAGACGTATATGTTCCCGAACCAACATCAATAACTACCGGTTCGCCGTAAGCATATAGTACTACATCTCCCACATCATTGTGGTTATGGCTTTCCGCATTATGGCCTCCGTGAGAAGCGATAAAAAGTCCTTTATCGGTGCGGGACATCATGAGCTCTATACTTTTCAGCCAAACATCTTTGAGCAATGGCTCACTGCCATTTTTTTTATCACAGTCTTTCATTGCAGTGAAATCCCAAAGCCTGTCAGTCATTGTAAATTCATCATTGGCAAAGAAATCTCCTCCTTTATGAAAAAAGTAAGCTCCAAAGTTTTGCAGGTTTGTGTCATTCACTGCCTTCCCAAAACGATATAACATCAACCCGTCAGGATAGAGCCTCGGGTAAGCATCAGCAATAGACACAAAATAATTGCCACCGATATGGGTTTTGTAGATATAGGATCCCAGCAACTGTGTCAGCGTTTCGTTAAACAGGCTGATGCGGCCATTTGTAGCACTTTCTATAACGCTGAGCCCGTCAAAAAGTCTTCCAACGGCATCAAACCAGTACCCCGGCCCTTCGTCTATCGCACCATCGGCGCCTATCTCATTTAAGTACAGGTCTGTGAGCGTCATCGCATGGTGTAATTCGGTAGCGCGGCGCTGCTCGTTTTTTTCAAGCAGCAACAAGCTTAACATCCAGTTACTTGTTATCCAGGGATTCCAGTTATTCGAATGTTTGCTAAAATACCAGTACTGCTTATTTTCTTTCTCCAAGGGCAGCAGAAATCTCCTGTTGGTTTCATAATAAATCCGTTTGCGCAAAAGCGGTGACACGCTGTCCAGTTTATTGCCAACAAGATAATCTGTCAACGCAAGGGCTCCTGCAGTTTCACCTACGAAGAGTTCGACTGTTGTATCTTCTACATCTACAAGTCCTTCACCCACGTTCTGCAAGTGAAGGTGGGCGGGCACACCCCAAAAACTTTCTTCACATATGGACCATACGCCATCTACAATTGCATTGGTAAATCGTCCCTTTTGCTCAATGGCTTCAGCAAGCGATAGTGTGAACAGGTTCTCGCGTTTTTTAAATGATATCGATTCATAATGTGAGCGGTTACCGGTGCGCACATATTCCAGCATTAACGTAGCAGGCAATGCCTGAAAAGGTATGGGTGCCAGCTTTTCAGCCTCATTTATAATTTTCTGCTGCAATGTATCGGGTATGGCATTCCTCCATTCCGTTGGTGTATGCGGAAACGGATGCCATTGAGATAAAGGGATCAATGCCTGTGCAACCTGCGCTCTCGAAAAATGGCTTAAGAGATTTCGTTCAGGTTGTTGTGCCTGCGCGGTATAAACACAGCAACCACCTGCTAAAACGAAAAGCAATGCTATTGATTTCATATGCGTCATTGTCTTGATTTTATTGACTTCACTTTGTAACACAGGTAATTTCCATATTCTTATTCAGTGTTACTTTTTTTTCGCAACCGGGAAGCGATATAGTATAGGGCGATATAAAATTGGTCTTTTTTCCATCAACTTCATACTCGGGCAATTCGGTTTGCAACCTACCATTCTCATCTGTTTTAATTTGAAGCACAATGGCATTTGACTTGTCCCGAATAATTACTTCAGTATTTTTTGCAGGGGCATTTTTTGCATCAGTAACTTTTACCAGCAATGTCCAATATACCTTGTAACTATGATCCTGGTCGGTAGCCTGAATTTCAAAATTTGCACCGCGTATATCATTTGACCTGAACTCAACATTTTTAGCGATACAATCCTCGCGTTCTTTCCATCCCATCCTGAAAGGCTTAAATTCTGCATTAGCAGTTGAAGACTTTATGATGATATTGTTGGATATTTTTGTATTGGCAGTTCCGCCATAATAAGTAGCAATCCATGCGGCAGGCACATTGGTAGTGATCCTGTTGTCATAAAACTTTCCGCCAAAACCTTTCGTGCCACCACAAATATAAAAGGCAGAAGTGATCACTTTGGATGAGAGCTCCGTCTTTTCTATCATTATGTCGTTTCCAAATACATCGTTGTCTCCGCCGCTTGCACTGTAATATATTGCCCAGGACATCGGGATAAACCGTTTGTCAGCCGGATAGGTATCATTTGCTTTTATGTATATCTTATTATTATGGACCTTATTGCCATAACAGGCTTCATTGGAACCGGGTTTCGCCTGGTAGTCGGCCATTCTTATTGCGGAGGTGCTGTATTCTTCATGGCCGTACTCGCAGGTCGGCGGGGAAGTTTTTATCCTGATCGTATTATTGAATATTTCAATGCCGCGATGTATATAAATTTCAATTCCCGATCCAACTTCGGGCTCAATCCTGTTTTCGAAAATCTTTGAACTATCGCCCATCGCCATTATACTATAGTGATTGGTTACCATTTGACGGTTCACAAAATAATTATGATGGATACTTGAATTATTTGCTTTAAACACCAGGCATCCCTGCCCTCCGTAAAATTCAGAATAGGAAACTTCAGACGGAATGTCTCCTCTTAAATCAACTCCATAAAAGCTGGAACCGTGCCTGTTGATAATAAATGGGTTCTCAACCTCAAACCTGCAGTGGGTGATAGTTGCCTGCAGCAGATCAGCAGCAGTAGAATTGATACCCGATGATTTTATTTTCACATTATCCAAAATTACTTTTACCCGGCTCGCTGTAGACTGGATCCCCCAGGAAACTATTCCGACAGAGCCACTTTCAATCACCCCGTTTTTTATTATGATGGCTCCTTCACCTTCAACAACCGGAACAGATTCGATCGGAGCACCGGTAGATACCTCTTTTGTATAGTCAAAAAATGAAGCACGGATACTGTTGAATAGGTGATCATAATGCGCCGTTGGTTCCGTCTTCTCTACAATGCCGATACCCACATCCATCGCAGGACGGATATCAATTTCATCCACCAGGCAATCTGTCACCGCTTTTACGCGCACCCGGTACTTTCCCGCCGGCAGCCCGTGCAGGTGCGCATATACAAACCCACCACCCAACATGGGCGCCTTATTCTCCACAGGGCAACTAACCAGTGTACCATCTCCATAATCGGTAGTGATCCTTACTTCTCTCCCCTTTTCATCTTCCACATATACACTTACTTTCATCTCGTTTTTCAAATCATCTTTCATATCGTGATAGTCAAACCCTGTGACACCACACATGGCAAAATAAGAACGATTGGCAAGCGGAAGGTTTACGTATGACGATGTAACTTCTTCACCAGCTTTCAGGCTTAAAATCTTTTTGCCGATAAATACATGCACATCTTTTGTATTCACCACTTTTGCATTTGGGGCTTTGGAAAGATCCCATCCTTTTTCGCCTTCTTCAAATCCCGAATTAAGAATGTGTCCATAATTTCCATCGCCATATTTTATGGTGTATCCATTCAAATCAAGCGTGACATCTTTCCCAAGAAAAAGGGCACTCCGGGTACTTGCTATATCTTTTACAAGTTTGTAAGTTGCACCCGGTTTCGCATAACTGCCGGGGCCGCTTACGGGAATTTCATTTCCAACCGGAAGGCTATGTTTGGTCATGCTGTACTGGGCAAATAATGGAGTTGCTACAACAAAAAAAAGTGAACAGAAAAATCCCGATAATATGAGTGGTCTGTACATGGCTTAAAGTTTATGAATATATTGTTGGTATAATTTTTCAAGCTGATCATTGCCCATGTCAGCGTCATGGATAACAATGCGATAGGTGAGCTTCCATCCTTTTTTTGTCAACAATACTGGTTTCCTGCCAGGAAAAGGAACATTCTGCATACTGGCTTCCTTCCGTAAAATCCATTGCTGCCGCTTCCCCGGAACAGGCGGCCTACAAAAAACTGCGATACTTGTTTTTGATGAAGGCTCATTATCAAATGATCCCCTGAAATCCATCCACGGCCCTGCTGTAACTGGTGTTTCTGTTGGGGTTACGGCTCCATTGCCGGAAACAAAAGAAACGTCTGAAGGAAGGTTCAACCGCAGGCAAAAACCACCATAACCTTTTTCATCATCTGAACCACCGATTTCAACGCTATCGACTAACGGCTGAAGATGTATGTCAAAATCTAATGCACGATACTTCCCCGTTGACCTATGTACCGTGATGATTGTATGCTCTTTTATGATGTCTATCTGCTTTTTGTTTTCTAACAAACACTTCCACAGCATGCTAGATTGAAGTATGACAGAGTTTTCCTTTTTTGTTATTTGCAATGCTACCGGTTGCCATGAAATATTCTCGCTGACCCATCCATCCGCAATTTTTTTACCTTTCAACAGGACCTGGTGCCATGCCCAAAAAATACCCCGGTGATAAGGATGATCATCTGCGAATTCCTGTGTCAAAACTTTTTCGTGTAAACTATACAATGGATGCACATAACCTGCACGCTCATATTTCCCATCCAGTGATTTTGGTTGCTCCTGGTAGAATAAAACTTTTTTCCCCTTCTCCAATATCTCAACACCATCATTGGTTTTTACAGTTGTAAAATTTTGCCCAAATGTCCCCGCAAAAAGAATGGCGGAGAAAAAAAACAGGAATGTTATCCGGATAAGTTTATGATACATTGACAGCTGCATTTGTTTGATTGTATAATTATATATTCTTTTCTACCTGTTAATCAAAATAACAGTCACAAAGATGTATTAAGGAATTTCCAATAACCGGTACCATTAATTCACTTTTCGTTGCGGAAACCATTTTTCAGCATTTGTACGGTAAATTTTATCAATCACTTCACGAGGTAATTGCAAGCCTTTGAAGGCGCCTTCGAATTGTGCACTGCGCATCATGTCATCTGTAGTAAAAAACTTCCAGTCGTTATACCAGGTCCCATGCAATTTCTTTTTAATTGCTGGTGCGCTTTCATTACCGTTAACCTGCAGGTCGGTTGCGTAAAGAAGCCTGTCCTGGTACTTTATACAAAAATCACGTACTTTTTTCCGGTCCATTTTTGCCTGGTATTCGAGATGAGAAATACGTGCAGCCATATCTACAGCCATATTTGGAAACTTATCGAGTCGTTTGGCCAACTCATCTACATTCCATTCCAAACTCCCCAGGTGCGCACCTACAAATTTTAAGTTGGGATGTTTTTCAAGCATATGGTCTCTCGCTGCAATTTGTTGTTCATACGACGGAAATTCAGGATGCAGGTACATGTGATATTCCGGATGTTCACTAAAGTAACTTTTGTCACCCTTTATAGTCATTTTCTCAAGAGGCAGCCAACAGTTTTTAGGCTCTGCAAGATGCCCTACGACCGGTATGTTATTTTTCTCTATGAAATCTATGACAGGGTCAAACCTGGCGTCATCAATCATAACAAGTTTACCGCTAAGGTCTTTAAGGCTCAAACCGATAACTTTATATATTTTCACGGCTATTGCCCCCTGCAGAAAGGAATTTTTTAAATAAGCAATCGTTTGTTCATACCAACCGGGATCATTAAATTTTCTAATGCTAAAGGTTGTGGCGTAGGCGATACGCCCGGGAAATACTTTTAATTGTTTTAATGCAAAATCCTGTTGTACTTCCATTGGGGGAGGGTCATTTACATCATCCCAGTTAATCGTTAGCAATCGAAAATTGTCTTCGGCTGCCTGTTCTATAAAACCAGGTGCATCCGTATTTACATGGACGTGGCTATCGAATTTTTTCACAGTATAATAATCATCCATACTGTAAAATGGCGCAACGGATCGTTGATTTAATTTTGAAGGAACAATAATGTTGAGCACGGTATTTCTATCCAGTTCAACTTTTTTTTCATTGCCACGCTCGTCTTCTACATAGACACTTACTTTCATTTCATCAGCAGGGTACACTTTCATATCATGATAAAACCTCCCGGTAATACCGCACATTGCAAAGTAGGAACGATTGGCAAGAGGAAGCGCCACGTAGGATGAAGTAATGACATCACCTGCCTCCAAACTCATTGATTTCCTGCCCAGGAATACATGGACATCTGCAGTATTCACCAGTTTGGCACCCGGCGCTTTTGAAAGATCCCATCCGTTCAAACCTTCTTCAAATCCGGAATTAGAAATATGTCCGTAGTTTCCATCCCCATATTTAACAGTGTATCCGTTCAAATCGAGGGTTACATTTTTTCCGAGAAATATTGTGCTGCTAGTGCTCGTAATATCATTGGCCAGCACATAGGTGGTACCAGCCTTTGCATAATTGCCTGCAGTTGTTACCGCTACTTCACCCTGCGTGATCATTCTATGGGCCACGGCATGGTATTCCGCCGGGCAGGGGAGCACCCACCCATAAAAGATTAAGCAGTATAACTTAACCGGCATAGCCAGTTGCCGAAGTGTCATAATGCAATTTTATTTGTGTCTTAAAAAAACCGGTACCATTAACAAGAAAGGAATGATCCAGATAGCCCGGTAAGAAAAATATTCAAACCAGTTGTCAACCGTATAAACGTATTTCTTTTTACCAAAAATATCAACCATAATTTCAGTCGTATAAGGCTCTTTGGCATCAGGATAATATAAAGCAGCCATATTGCGATAGGGGCCTCTTACCAATTCGGGGTTTGCCTGGATAGCACCGGTATCATAGGGTACAACAATTCCAAAATCCGGATCAAGGATATAGGCAGAATCACCATCCAGCTCGGCTCTTACCACTACATGCTTTTTACCCACATCCAGCAATTCTGCTTTTATTCCATTATCATTCAAAACACCTTTTACAACAATAGAATGTGATGAACATAAACCCAATCCTCTTTCGAGGTCTTTCTTATAATTACTGAATTCATATTTTTTGTATTCTTTGGGGTCGACGAATGAAGCAAAATAGAGCAGGTAATTTTCCCAAATAGGTACCCGCAGGTTGTACTTGGTTATCCCCTCTTCTTTCCAGTAATGTGCAAAGCCATCATTAACAACTTTATTAATCCTGATGGCAAAATCTTTATTGGACTCGTGATCCTTTCTTATTAATAGATCCTTTATTTGCGGATACCGTATGGTAATGTCGCCGATCCGGTTTCTTAACGTTTTTTCTTCCGAATAAATCGCCGGATTTCGCAATGAGCTAAACAACCCATAAATATTTATTATCAGTAAAATAGCGCCGAAAACGAAAAGTATTTTTTTAAAATTCTGCATGATGGTTGTCTTTTATTGGTTTATAAATCGCTCCGGAGAGCCGATGAATTAATGTGCCGCAGTTATGATAAACAACAAGGTTATCGTTAAATAAATGAGGTAACTATTTCCATGTTGATTCCAGTTTATATCATAGTCCATACGTCAATTGTGATCATTTCTCTTCAAACGCCCTTTCCCACCGGTTTAATTTTACCCATACTCTTCATTTGAATAAATACATGACCGGCATTTTGTGTGCCCTTCATCCTTTGTTTTACAACAAATATTTTATTTCAGGGGTGAAGCCAGGTAACCTTCGATATCGCGCCAATGGTCGAGCATAATTTTTCTTTTTCTCTTTACCTGGTCTATCAAACCCGGCCCAGGTAAAAAAGTATCTTCATGTATCGAATCATTCGCATGGCATATTACCTCCATACCGCCTTTTTCTAAAAGCCCGATAAGATCCCAGGCATTATCCAGTTCATCACGCATGATTTCATTGAACCTTATAAAATCAGTATCGCCCGACCAGGTAACCTCCTTGCCAGGCCTATGCACCGGCCCATTAAGCTTTGATGCATTTCTATCCCTGATAGCCTGGGCCTCTGCAAAATTTCCACAGCTTCTCATGAGGCTCGCATATATCCTGAGAGCCAATGTCATGTTCTGTATAAACCCCTTTTCTGGGGCTGAAGCATCAATGCTTTCGAGCAGCCCGTACACTGATTTTATTTTAGCAACATAATTCTCAACGACACCATCGGGTACCGTTCTGCGTGATCCCGACATATCCATATAATCCATCCTGGCTTCATCTTTTGAAACATTAAAAACATAAGGCAGGAAGTAAGATTCTTCTGTTTCTGTAAGTCTTTGAGGGGCTATTACCAACGGCCTGTTAATGAACCTGTTTGAAACATCCCAATATATTCCCGTTACGCCCGGCATCGCTGTTGATCTGTATTTCGATGCTTCATTCAAAGCAATGAATGCATTGAATAACTTTTCTGCAGAATTTTTGCCGGCCCACAACTCGCAATATTGCATCAACCTTTGTACGGTTGAAACCTGGCCCGCAGGCGTTGGTTCCTGCAACTCATTTTTCAGCATATCCAGGGAAAGACCTGTTATATCGGGCCGTTCATTACCCCTATTGTACGCCGCCTTAAAAGAAATAAAAATGGTTTGAGCATGTTCTTTATTAATCGATTGAATACTTTTTAAAAATGAAAGCGGGTCGACAATTCCCTTTACCGGATAACCGGTTCCAAAAAAACTGCTGATAACAGTTATGCCCGGAGAACCCTCGCCTATGAAGTAACAATTTGGGGGAAGGTTTTTGTCAATTTCATTCCGCTCTGCATCAGAAAAATTAGAATCATCTTTTGTGAGATAAATATTAATTTCCTTCCCTGCTTTTGCTGCACCGTCTTTCAATGCGGTGAGCAATATTTTAACCCGTTCTCCTGTAGTTTGATTTTTGCAAAATGAAGCTCCATTAGGGCCTGTGTATAACCAATCGGACCAGCAAAACCCCCCGCCTGCGTCATTTGTTTTAAAAAAAAAGGTTCTGACTTCCGGGATGGCCTTTACCATCTCAGCCATCATATTAACATACATGTCCTGCGTTTCCTTTACACTTACGCACGGCGAAAAAAATTCAAAATTACTGCGACGTGGGTGATCAACACGGGGGCCGCGCATGGATGGATATGTATCGAAAAACGCTGCCGGAAGAAAGCCGGGTTCGTTGGCAAAAAATGCTGCTTCCATGCCATTCTCCCTTAAAATTTTTGCTTTATCCATCAGCAACTGCCTGTTTTTTCTTACAAATTCTGCGGGAACAAACGGGCTAATTTTTGGGTCCGGAAAAAACTTATACAACGGCGCATTATTACTGGCATATTCACTCCAGGGATTGCCACCTTTAGGAATTTCAAAAAAGCTTTTATCTGCCAATGTACCAATATTTACCTGCACATTTCCATACGGTTTCAGTACTGCTGCCTGTTTGACCAGTTGCGTGAATTCCCCTAAATCATTCAAAGCGGTATTAATAATAAATGTCCTCCTTGCCGGTTGCGCAGTATCCAGCGGTGTTTTACCGGCAACAGCACCAGGGCCTTTTGGAGCGCCGTCCGTTTCCCCATATGTAATTCCAATCACTGGCGCCAGGAATAGCAACACTGTTACTAAAATGCTTCTTATTAATTTAATTTGCAAGCGCATCCTATTATCCGAACTTTTATCAAATTGAATTTTATTGCAGAATTTTTATTTCAATCGTAAACCCGTGTTTTCGTACAAGTTGCAGCGACCTGGAATTCCTGGATGGATTTTGAACTGGTTGAATTTACAAGGCCGGCGATACAAGAATTGGTGAAAATTATTTATTTTTTAAAATCTTCTATGTCTTTAAAGTCATTTTCGTTACCTTTCTATTATATTTTCACAATTTTAAAAACGAAAATAATTATTTATTTTTAACTTGCAAAACATTATTTTCATATAATTTACAACCACATTTCAAAAAGGAATTTTGCTATTTATTATTTAAATAGTTTCACCCGTAAAACCTTAACGATGATGCAAAAATTGCCCGGGTATTGTTATTTAACCCTTCTTGCATTCTTTATCACGGGTATTGCCGGAAAACTTTCTGCGCAAAAAGATACATCTCACTACAGCCTTGTCTTCCATTCAAATAAGCCTTATCGGATTTTTCTGCCTGCAGGATACGCACGCACTACCAAAAGATACCCGGTCATTTATTATTTCCACGGCAACCAGGGAAGCCATCAATTAATCGTAGATAGCCTTGCTCAATTGGTTAGTGACAACCAGGTGATCCTGGTTGCGTGGAACGGGCGATCGATACAATCAGACATGCGGCCCTACAATGCGGGATATCATTCCAATATAAAATACGAGGTTCAGTTCAAAGATTATTTCGTGGAATTCGTAACGCATATTGACAGCACCTACAGGACCATAGCTGACCGCTCTCATCGTGCTTTGATGGGCCATAGCATGGGTGGGTTTATGTCATTTTTCCTCGCAGGGAAATTTCCGCAAATGATTGGGACCGCGGTAAGTATGAAAGGCTCTTCCGAATTTTTTGTTGGTCATCCTGGTAACCATACCTTATATAACGTGAAGTATATGTTTACCAACTTTTACGGGGTAAGGCTCAGGTTTCATAACAGCACGGTTGATGAATTGGTACACCTGAATGACGAAGTAAACCATGGAGCCATCCGTGAAAATGGCCTTGATTATGACTACAAAATATATCCGGGCGGACATAGTTATACCGCTCCCGAATTTAAAGATGCCTTTAAATATATTATCAATTCATTTAACCATCCCCTGCCAGATCCGGCACGTTGGCATCATGCAGACTTATATCCTGTTTTTGAAGTGTGGGGTTATAAAGTAAACAGCACCCTGCATGAGCCAGGTTACATCAACCTGGAAGGAGTAACCAAAGGGGGAATGAGGATCCGCACAATGAAATGGCAACCTGGCGGCCCCTTGATTCCGGGAGTTGACATACATATTAACACCGCCCCGATCTATAAGCCAAACAGTACCTATACCCTTTTTAATTTTAATGAAACCGATTCGACAAAAAAGAGTATTGAATTGACAAGTGACCCCGGGGGGGAAATTAGTTTCTCTACAAATTATCAAAGCCACCAGGTGGGAATTTATCAAAAAAACGGCCCCCCGGAAATTGTTTTTGTAAAACATAAGGTTGATGGCAAGGGAATATTTTTTGATCAAAAAAAACAATGCAGCCTGCGCTTGCAACTGCTGAACCGGGGTGGAAGTCCTGGAAAAAAAATTGAGATCGCTTTAAGCACGTCAGCTAAGGGGGTAACCATCGCAAATCCAACTATTCGGTTGGAAAACATTCAGCAGGGAGAATTAATATGGCTGCCGGCAGATTTCAAAGTAACTGCTTCCAACAATCCTACAACTGATGGTTCCCCGTTTATGATAAGATTTAACCTGGTTATTACCGACGAGAACGGAAGGATATGGAATGATGAATTCGATGCACCCGTGTTTTATGATGTGCCGGAATTTAAAAATATAGGTATTGATGATGGCGATAGTGAGATCTATGGCAGTGGAAATGGTGATAATATTGCCGATCCCGGTGAAACCATCATGGTTTACCAGGAAAGTCATCGTACCCGGTTGTATTATGACGATCCCTATGTTGATAGTGAACGATTATATGATGAACTGCAACCCGATAAGTGGGGTGATGGCTATACAATTTCTTCCCTTGTTCATATTTCCAAAGATTGCCCGGTTGGGCACCAGGTAAAATTCCTGGCTTCCTATGAGGTAAAAGAATGGAAAACAATAAAACGGAATGTAACGTGGGGAGTTTTTACAATTACTATCGGCGGGCCGGATGCTCAATAAAAATCAACATATATGAAATACCTGGAACTGGTCTTTTTTGCGTTGCTGTTCTACAATAACGCGATGTTCGCACAGGCTCGCAGATCTATAAGGGTAAAAGCGGGAGAAAATATTGCACAGGCTTATTCATCCAATGGCTTTTACCGGTTTCCTAAGTTCGGCAATGCTATGGTATTTTATAAAGATGGCAGGCAAATTAACGGGGAATGCAATTATAATCTTCTTACCGGGAATATGCAATTTATACATTCTTCGGGAAAGCCTTTGGATATAGACACTCCTTCAAATGTGGATTCAATCGCTTTTGAAAAAAATATTTTTGTTCAGGATGACGGGTTCCTGGAAATTGTTGCACAGTCCGGTTCGATCAAACTTCTTAAGAAAATAATTATTAAGACCCGGGTAGAAAAAATTGGCGCTTTGGGCTTGCCCGCGCAGTCGGTATCAATTGATAACCTCACTACTTATTCGGCCGACACCGACGTTTACAACCTTGTTTCAAATTCTGATATTGTTGTTATAGAAAACCTCTATTTGTATTGGATGGAAGCAACACATATCATTAAAGCCACGAAAGGGAACCTGCTCAAACTCCTGCCTTCTGAAAAGAAAAGTGCAGTTGATATATATATGAAGCAACACAAAATTAATTTCGACGATGAAAATGACTTGAAAGAACTGCTTACGGGTCTGGGTGGGGACAAATAATTTTCTATCACTTACTTCCTGTAACAATAACTCAATTTCAAGAGAGTATTTTCAATTTTCTTCCTTCTAAATCTATTACATTCGTAAAAAAGATTGTTGGTATGAAACAAACAGGCAACGGCCGAAGGCAATTTGTAAAAAATACCACGGCCGGTCTGGGTCTGTTATCTTTACCATCTTTACTGATGGCCAGGCCTAAAGAAACCGGTGCCGGGAAAAAAATTGTATGTGTGGGAGGCCATCCCGATGATCCTGAAAGCGGCTGCGGAGGAACGCTCGCAAAACTTGCTGCCCTGGGGCATGAAGTAACCATCATCTATTTAACTACCGGAGAAGCCGGCATAGAAGGTAAATCGCATAATGAGGCCGCCGGCATCCGGAAACAGGAAGCAATCAATGCATGCAGGATGTTACAGGCAAAACCACTATTTGCAGGACAAACAGATGGTGACACGATCGTAAATAATGAATGGATCGGCAGGATGGAACAAATGATTGCCGCCGAAAAGCCCGACCTTGTTTTTACGCATTGGCCTATCGATTCGCACAAAGATCACCAGGCTGCTAGCTTACTTACCCTGCAGGCATGGATGCGTGTGCAACAGAAATTTGAATTGTATTTTTTTGAAGTATGTGCCGGCTCGCAAACGCTGGGCTTTCATCCTACGGGATATATTGACATCAGCGATACGCAGGAACAAAAAAGAAAAGCGGTGTACTGTCATGTAAGCCAGGACCCACCGGGCATTTACAATTGCGGCCATGCATCAATGGAAGAATTTCGCGGACGAGAACTGGGTACAAAAGCGGCAGAAGCTTTTGTACAAATGACGGGCCACACACAGGGTAATACTAGAGGATTGTACATTTAATTGCGTTGATTTCAGGGTGACCCGGGTTTGATAATCAGATCCGGCTTGACATAAAAAATAATTTTGACAACAATATAACTGTTATGCTTACACGCCGTGACTTGTTGAAAAATTCAGCTTTGCTGGCTGCTTTTGCCAGCTTGCCTTTTGATTTGGATGCCTTTGACAATAAAAAAAAATATTTTAAAATTGGCGCATGCGATTGGAGCCTGGGCAAAGGCAGCGATCCCGGCGCTTTTGAAATTGCCAGGAAAATTGGAGTCGATGGCATCATGGTAGATATTGGCTATGAAAAAGATAACCTGCACCTGCGAGAGAAAAAAGTACAGCAACAATATCTTGACTTGTCAAAACAAACCGGGATAAAAATCTCAAGCATCGCCATTGGCGAACTGAATGGTGTCCCATACAAATCTGATCCGCGTACGGAACAATGGGTTTGGGACAGTGTAACAGTAGCTAAAAATTTACAGGTACCTGTAGTACTGCTTGCTTTCTTTTACAAGAATGATTTGCGTAATGATGACGCTGGTAAAAAAGAGGTTATTAAACGCCTCAGGCAAGTTGCACCCCATGCAGAAAAAAATGGAGTTATACTTGGCATTGAATCCTATTTAAGCGCAGATGAACATCTTGATATTATTGACAAAGTGGGTTCTCCCAATATAAAAGTATATTACGACTTCCGCAATACAGCAGATGCAGGGCATGATACTATAACAGAGTTTAAAAAACTTGGAAAGAACCTGGTTTCGGAACTGCACATAAAGGAAAACGGATTCTTGCTTGGAAAGGGCACGCTTGACTGGCAGGCTATTGGAAATGCTATTTACGAGTCTGGCTATTACGGTGATGGATGGATGCAAATTGAAGGGGCGAATCCAGAAGGCGCCGATACGATCGAAAGCTATAAACACAACCTGCATTTTCTGAAAAATATTTTCTCAAAGGGTATTTGATAATTTTTATTTATGAAAAATAGTTTTTTATCTGCGTGTAATTTTATTGTAGCGATTATGCTCCTGTCCGGATGTAATTCGCCATCACCCACAAAAAACGAAGTGGGTTTATTTTTGCCCGATGACCTGGAGGCGACCTTATGGGCAGAAACGCCAATGCTGTATAACCCAACCAACATGGATGTGGATATTAAGGGAAGGATTTGGGTTACTGAAGCCGTTGATTACCGGAATTTTAACAATGATTCAACCAAATTTTTGCACCACCCATTAGGTGACCGGGTAATGATATTGGAAGATACTGATCATGATGGCAAGGCCGACATTTCAAAGGTTTTTGTACAGGACCGGGATTTAATTTCTCCGGTTGGCATTGCCGTGATTGGAAATAAGGTTATTGTTTCCTGTTCTCCAAACTTAATCGTTTATACAGATGAAAATGGTGATGATAAACCCGATAAAAAAGAAATATTCCTGACTGGCTTTGGGGGGCATGATCATGATCATTCCCTTCATTCGGTAACCGCAGGCCCTGATGGGAACTGGTATTTTAATGTGGGTAATGCAGGCCCGCATATGGTAACAGATAAGAGTGGCTGGAACTTAAGATCGGGAAGTATTTATACAGGAGGCTCTCCATACAATACTAAAAATGAAGGTAACCGGAAAAGTGATGATGGCAGGGTATGGGTTGGCGGATTGGCCCTGCGCATTAACCCCGATGGCACCGGCCTGAAAGTGCTTGGCCATAATTTTCGTAATTCCTATGAAGTGATTACCGATTCTTATGGCAATCTGTGGCAGAATGATAACGATGACCAGGTAGTAACCTGCCGCACCACCTGGTTAATGGAGGGAGGCAATGCGGGATATTTCAGTACAGATGGCACCCGTTACTGGGGGGCAGACCAACGGCCCGGCCAGGATATTTTTACCGCTCACTGGCACCAGGATGATCCTGGGGTAATGCCCGCCGGTTACAGGACAGGTTCCGGCGCCCCAACAGGCGTGGCTATCAACGAAAGCGATGCACTTGGTGAAAAATACCTGGGCCTTTTATTGAGTGCTGATGCGGGGAGGAATGTAATCTTCGGTTTTCACCCTTCCATAAAACAATCAGGATATGATCTAGGCACTTCCAGTAATTTTATCACTTCGCTTTCAGGAAACAATGAAGATTATGTATGGAATGATTCAGCTCAAAATGCCCGTAAAGAAAAATGGTTCCGTCCCAGTGATGTAACTATTGGAACCGATGGGGCAATTTATGTTTCTGACTGGTATGACCCTGTTGTTGGCGGGCACCAGATGGAAGACACTGCCGGCATCGGAAGGATTTATCGCATAGCACCAAAGGATAAAAAACTCGTCCCTCCGAAAATTGATCTCAGTTCTGTAGAAGGTCAAATTGATGCTTTAAAAAACCCGGCAGTAAATGTGCGCAATGTTGCGTTTGAAAAGTTACGAAGCCAGGGGCCTGCGGTCATTCAACCGGTGAAAGGCTTATTGAACGACAAAAACCCTTTTGTACAGGCAAGGGCAGTGTGGTTATTGAGTAAGTTAGGCGATGTAGGCAGGAAGGAGGCCGAAAATATACTGGAAAATAGTGATGAAAAATTAAGGGCAACTGCATTCAGGGCATTGCGGCAAACCGGCCCGGGCTTTCTGGTTTATGCAAAAAAACTTGCCGAAGACAAATCTCCATTCGTGCGGAGGGAAGTTGCTATTGCATTGCGGGATATTCCATTTGCTGATAAAAAAGAAATATTGCTTTCGCTTGCCCGGCAGTATGATGGCGAAGACAGATGGTACCTTGAAGCATTGGGAAGCGCGATGGATTCGGATGCCGGTGCGTGGTATGATGAATTGAAAGCGTTGCCAGCGCAAAAAGGCCTTGTATCTTCGCGGGATTGGAAAAAGCCAATGTCAGATTTTGCCTGGCGCCTGCATCCTGCAAATGCTGTCAATGATATTTTGGCGAGAATATCAGACTCTCTTCTTCCTGCCGGAGAAAGAAGCAGGATGCTCACCGCACTTGCATTTATCAATGAAAAGCCTGCAGCCCATGCCATGCTTGATATCGCGAAATCAAAGTCACCTGTTATAAAAGAACAAGCTGCTTACTGGCTGTCTTTCAGGCAAAGTAATGATTGGTTCAATCTACTCGACTGGTCAAAAATTGAGTTTAATGGTGCGTATGAGAGAAACCTTGCAAAGATGAAAGTAAGGCGGCAGATCATTCTTGACGAACGCCAATCTATGGATGAACGTAAATGGCAGACTGAAGAAATGGCTAAAGATTCTATTGGCGGGCAAATGCTTATTGGGTTGGAAGCCGAGAAAAAAATCCCACAGGCCATTTTACCATTTGTAGAAGAATTTATTTTTAACAATCCCGACCAGGCAGTGCGCACACAGGCTGGTAAATATTTTAAACGGCCGGGTAATGGCAAAATATATTCTGTGGAAGAAATCGCAAAAATTAATGGAGACCCTATTGCTGGCAGGCTGGTATTTACCCAGCGTTGCGCAAGCTGCCATAAAGCTGGAAGTGAAGGAAATTCTATTGGCCCGGACCTTACTACCATTGGTAAAAAATTTGACCGCCCTGCTTTGCTGGATGCAGTCATCAATCCCAGCGCTGCTATCGTGTTTGGCTATGAGCCCTGGCTGGTAAATAAAAAAGACGGTGAATCTATTTACGGTTTTCTTATTTCTGAAAATAAAAATAATGTAGTGCTGAAGGATATTACCGGCAAGCAACACGTAATTCCTCTCGGCGAGATCAGTATTAAGAAAAAGCAGGACAAAAGTTTAATGCCCGATCCTATCGCCAACGGGTTATCAGAAAATGACCTGGCGAATGTGGTAGCGTTTTTATTGAAAGGGAATATTCATTGACGAAGTATGCAGCATAAAGATTCCAGTAGCAGGTAGCAGCTATAGTTCTTTGGAAGAATTGCAGGGGTAGCCGGGATTAACTTATTAAGTTTCACGACTGGCCTGCACTAACCAGGAAGGTTTTTTTGAAAGTTTTTATCAAATCAAACCGCTTCAATAAACCTTCTCCTGTTGTAGTCTTTGCACACCCGATGTAGAAATTCAAGTCAATACCACATAGTTTTTCACAAAACTTCAAAATCCTGTGACGAAAACAGGTGGTATTAATTCAAGCCTACTGACGATACTGCAACCAATCAATGGTTAATTTTTATTTTGAAGTGTCATTGCAATGTAGCTTTTGTTCCATAGGAATATTCGGTTGGTAGAGATAGCGCAAAGTTCAGAAGCGTTCCATGAGAACGCATGGTGCTACACCGGTTCTTTAAAGATATATTTCTCCTTCTCTTCAATAAATCTTCCTGGTTTTCTCATACGCAGATACCTTCCTGATTTCCTCAACTGTTTAAAACAGCACTTTTTTTTCTTTGATTATCGGGAGTTGTACCCGATCTGTGTATGCAGCTAAAGGCTGATAGCTGGCGGCTCCTGTTTACTTTATTT
>JBDTLZ010000140.1:0-11912 GCA_039934515.1 Ginsengibacter sp. | reverse complement strand
CGATATCGTTCGCGTAGATCATAATGGGAATAAGGAAACGCTGGTTACCGGGCTTTCACTTCCGACAGCTTTAACCTTTGGCCCCGACGGAAAGCTTTACGTTTCCAATAAGGGATTCGGCCCGGGTGCAATTGGTGGCGGCGAAGTACTCCAAATTGATTTAGTGCATTGCACAACTCCTCCTGCATCACCCAAAAATCAATAATCAAATATAATTAAGCCGGTCTTAAATTAGTTTTCCACGGGTGCATTTTAAATTGTCGCAACACTCAAATCATTAAATTTATCCAATAGCTAATAACACTCAATAATAAGAAAGTTGTTCCCCTTTAGGGGTTAGGGGCAAGAACGACATTTTGGAATGCACCCTTTTCCACAGGATCTATGAATTTGAAAACCCCTGCTCCGGCGGGGTTTTTTGTGCGTGTGTCACACACAGAAAGTGTGAAAGGAGAGGGCTACACAAAATTCTACACTGTTATCAATTGAAGATGGGTGAGCCAGGTAGGTATTAAAATCATTTGCTTAAAATGAGAACCCGCTATCAATAGCAGCCAACTCATGCATTGAATCTCTTAAAGGTTTATACAACGATTTAAATACCCTGTAATATTTTTCATAAAGAGCGTGATCAGTCCCGCAAGGCACGATCGTAACATTTATATCCGCATGCAAATGCGAATAATCATTGAAAATATTTATCGCCTTCATGTATAAGAGTGCGGCTCCCACAGACGATGCATCCTCTGTTTGTTGCAGGAACAATTTTTTACCGCATATATCTGCCAGCATCTGCGTCCATATTTTGGAATGTACAAAACCACCACTAACGTTCAAATGGCTAACTGCAACAGCAGAAACTTCAATTACTTCAAGAATGTTTTTTAATGTAAAGCAAATCCCTTCCAGTGCAGCCCGTAAAAAATGAGCATTGGTATGATATGATTTAATTCCAAAAAAAATGCCACTTGCTCTTTCATCCCATACCGGTGATCGTTCTCCGTATAAGTAGGGTAAAAACAAAAGGCCCCGGGAACCTGCCGGAATTGTTTCGATTATTTTGAAAAGGTCATCATAGTCTGCATTCACAGGATCTTTTTTATTTAACAGGGTTTGGAAAACCCATTTCAAAACACTACCTCCGTTGTTTATGGCACCACCCGAAATAAATGTTTTTTTATCGATTGGATAATTAAAGATCATAGCCCCATAATTTACGACAGGTTTGTTGCCTGTAATCCTAACAGCCCCGCTGGTTCCGATGGTAAGCGCGGCTACGCCATGTTGCATCGAGTAGCTGCCAATGTTTGCGAGACAACCATCACTGGACCCGATGCAAAAAATTGTATCTGCCGGGACATTAAGGGTAGATGCAGTAATGGGATCGATGCTTTTGCGAATAAAATCTGTAGGAACTATTTCTGACAGATGTGATTCCGCAATACCGCATAATTGTAACGACGCCTCGTTCCATTCGAAAGTCATGATGTTGAAAAGGCCTGTTGCAGCGGCGATAGAATAGTCAACCTGGTAGGCGTTAAACAAACGGTGCCAGATAAATTCTTTGATAGAAATAAATTTCGAGGTATTGTTAAAGGTTTCCGGTGCATTTTCTTTTATCCATTTGATCTTGCACAATGGTGACATGGAATGAATCGGCATTCCCGTTAATGTATAGATGCGCTCCCCATCGGAAGAATTTCTTATGCTTTCAGCAATTTTCTCGCTCCTCGTATCTGCCCATGTTATCAAGGGTGTAATGGCTGTGTTTGTATTATCCATAGCTAAAATACTATGCATAGCGGCGCTAAAACTGATGGCGATTGCGCCAGGTCGGATCTTTGTTACAATCTCATTGATACAGTGTACAAAAGCCTGCCAGATTACTTCGGGATCCTGTTCCGAATAACCGTTTTCAGGGCTGTTCGTGGAATAATAAAATTGCGAAGACGCAATCACTTTCCCGTTAGTTGCCAGGGCAACAGCCTTTGTGCTACCCGTTCCGATATCAAGCCCGATAATATATTGCTCCATTGTATTAATTTCAGTAATAGTTTCTAAAATTATCATTTAAATTTATATCAAGAATTATTTTCCTTCCTTCTCTTTATCATCTTAAAACTAAATGTATGCAAAGAAGAAAATTCATTGAAAGGACAGCACTTGCGACAGCAGGTGTTACCATTCTTAATTTCCCAATTTTTGGAAGGAATGCTCCATCGAATAAAGTTGTACTTGGCATGATGGGTGTAAATGGAAGAGGAAGTTATCTTGCTGAAAATTTTTCACAACTGCAAAATGTAGAGATCGCTTACCTATGTGATGTTGAAGATGGGGCGATCAAAAAGGGTTTGGATGCCGTTAAAAATGCAAAGCGCCAGCCAACGGTTATTAAGGATATCCGGAAGCTTGTTGAGAAAAATGACTTTGATGCGTTAGTGATCGCCGCGCCTGATCATTGGCATACTCCTGCGGCCATAATGGCTGCGTCTCACGGTAAGCATGTATATGTTGAAAAGCCCTGCGGTCACAATCCATATGAAGGTGAATTGATTTCACAGGCGCTTCATAAATATGGAAAGCATATACAAATGGGTAACCAACGCCGGTCTTTCCCTACAATTATCGAAGCAGTACGCGCAGTGAGGGAAGGAATTATTGGTACTCCATATTTTGGGAAGGCATGGTATTCGAATGACAGGAAAACCATTGGCACTGGAAAGAAAATTCCACCACCTGTCACCCTGGATTTTGAATTATGGCAGGGCCCTGCTCCGCGGAAACCTTACCAGGATAACCTGGTCCACTATAACTGGCACTGGTTCTGGAACTGGGGCACTGGTGAGTCTTGCAATAACGGGACCCATGAAGTTGATACCTGCAGGTGGTTTTTGGATGTTAATTATCCAACAAAAGTTACTTCGGCAGGAGGGCGCTATGCTTTTAAAGATGACTGGCAAACACCGGACACGCAGGTAGCCAGTTTTGAATTTGGCGATAAGGCTACCATTACCTGGGAATCCCGAAGTTGTAATACTTACGCAACCGAAGGTGGCGGCCGTGGGTTTGTCATTTATGGAACTAACGGTGCATTGAGCAATATGGGCAACGATGATTATAAAATTGTGGATTCAAATAATAAAATACTGAAAGAGGTGAAGTCGGGCACAACGGCAGACCCAACCAACACAGTGAGTTCGAATGGAAATCTAGACACTTATCACTTTCAAAATTTCATAGACACAATAAGAGGTGAGGGAAAATTGAATTCGCCCGTTGATGAGGTAAGCAAGAGCGTGTTGCTTTGTCACCTTGCTAATATTGCACAGCGCACAGGTCAGGCATTGCATTGCGATCCGCAAAATGGCCACATACTTAACAGCCCGGAAGGCGTAAAACTTTGGAGAAGGGAATATGAAAATGGATGGGAGCCGAAAGTGGTATGACGCTGAATATGGATCCACACAGTAGTATCAACTTTATTATATGTTCAGAAAAACCGTTGCTGATAAATTAAGACGTGGTAACAATGACTTCAGGTTCAGGGGCCATGAAGTAAGACGTATAGAAGCGTTTAGTGATGCGGTTTTTGCATTCGCTGTTACCTTATTGATCGTTAGTTTGGAAGTGCCGAAGAATTTTGAAGAGCTTATGGTTACCATGCGTGGTTTTTTTGCTTTCGGTGTCAGCTTTGTCTTATTGATGATGATATGGTATGAGCAAAATATTTTTTTCCGGCGATACGGTATGGATGACCTTAGAACTGTTGTACTAAATTCCACACTTATTTTTTTAGTGCTATTTTATGTGTACCCTTTAAAATTCCTGTTTACACTGTTATTTACCAACCAGATCTATGAAGAAGGCCATTCCCCGTTTATTATCCGGGTTGCCGATATTCCCAGGCTCATGATGATCTATGGAATTGGATACATTCTTATTTATCTTTTGTTTGCACTTATGTACCTGCATGCATTTAGAAAAAAAGGGGAATTGGAATTAACAGTAACGGAGATTTTTGACACGCGGACAAAATTATTTAAGAATTGCCTCCTGGTATTAATTGGATTGTTGTCGATATTTGTTTCACAGGTAATTCCAGCGGATAAGGCTGGGCTCGCCGGTATGGTGTATATATTAATCGGGCCGGTATTTTCAATATTTTACAGGTATCGCGGAAAACGAAAACGTATGCTAATGGAGGCAGGAACTACCACTTCACCGCCTGCAATTTGATGGTCCGTAACCAACAAGGAGAACAATAGTAGTTTAGCCCATGTTTATTTGTTGAGTTATTTGAAAAAAATAACCTCAAGTTTCTTAAGTTTATATCATGAAAAAATATTACTGCATAATCTTACTTGCCCTCAATATCATTTTGGTAGCAACCGGGTACGCGCAATCGAATGGCTGGATGAAACTCTTTGATGGCAAGACGCTTCATGGATGGAAGCGGTTGGCCGGTACTGCAACTTATACCGTGGAGAATGGAATGATCGTCGGCCATACGGTTTTAAATTCCGGTAATACCTTTTTGGCAACTGAAAAAGAATATAGCGACTTTATTCTTGAAGTGGACATAAAAATTGAAAGTGCTAATGGCAATTCGGGTATTCAAACCCGCAGTCATTATGATGCAGCAGGCAGGGATGGAAAGGGACTTGTCTTTGGCAGGCAGGTGGAAGTAGACCCCTCTGCAAGGAAATGGAGTGGAGGCATTTATGATGAGGGAAGAAGAAATTGGTTGTATCCTCTCACATTAAATACAAAGGGCCAGGATGCTTTTAAACTCGATGCGTTCAACCATTATAAAATTGAGTGTATTGGTAATGAGATGAAAACCTGGGTCAATGGAATTGCCACAGCCTTCCTCGTCGATACGATAGATAGAAAAGGGTTTATTGCATTGCAGGTGCACCAGGTAAGCGGCCCTGAGGAAATAAATAAAAAAATTTATTTTAAAAATATCCTTATCAAAACTACCGGCCTGCAGCCCACTCCATTAGCGCCTGGATTGTATGTTGTAAATTTTGTTCCCAACACGCTTACCGGATACGAAAAGAAAAACGGCTGGCAATTACTATTTAATGGCAAAACTTCAGCCGGGTGGATAGGCGCCTATGAGAGTACATTTCCTGCAAAGGGCTGGGAGATCAGGGATGGTATCATAAAAGTGATAGGTTCTGAGGGTAAAGAACGCGCCGGCGGCGGAGATATTGTTACAACATCTCAATACAAATCATTTGATCTTTCTTTTGAATTTAAATTAACTCCCGGCGCAAATAGCGGTGTAAAATATTTCGTAACGCTTGCAGAAAATAGCCCCGGTCCGGCCATAGGCCTGGAATACCAGGTGTTGGATGATTCCCTGCACCCCGATGCCAGGATGGGAATAAATGGGAACCGGACGCTGTCCTCATTATATGATTTGATACCGGCAAAAAAACCCCAGACAATTATTCGAACTATCGGTGAGTGGAATACTGGAAGGATAATCGTATATCCTGGAAACAAGGTGGAGCATTATCTCAACGGGATAAAAGTGCTGGAATACAGGAGAGGTTCACCGGAGTTTCGCGATCTTGTTGCTAGCAGTAAATTTAAAGCCTGGAAAAATTTTGGAGAAGCGGAGAAAGGGCATATTCTTTTACAGGACCATGGTAACGAGGTAAGTTACAGGAGTATTAAAATAAGAACCCTGTAGTATAATTTTTGATCAAATGAGAATTTAAACTCAATTGAATATCGCTTATCCGTAACCGTTATAATTTGAAGAAATAAA
Source organism: Ginsengibacter sp. (assembly GCA_039934515.1). Classification (GTDB taxonomy): domain Bacteria; phylum Bacteroidota; class Bacteroidia; order Chitinophagales; family Chitinophagaceae; genus Ginsengibacter. Next base: position 6,130 of record JBDTLZ010000140.1, on the reverse strand, counting down.
AAAGCAGCCGTGATACGCACCATAAATAAATACTTTTCGATCGAATGAATGTATAACTTGCCAGCGTGACGATACAAATATGTAAACCAATAAACATTCTAAATATGGACCAGTCAACGATTGCTATTAAAGATACCACGGCAAACCCAGCTCCCCTTGGATTACTTGCTTTTGGTATGACTACTGTTTTACTAAATCTACACAATGCCGGAATTTTCGAAATGAATTCCATGATATTGGCAATGGGAATTTTTTATGGAGGGCTTGCACAGGTTGTTGCAGGGATAATGGAGTCGAAAAAGAACAACACCTTCGGGCTGACTGCTTTTGTTTCTTATGGATTTTTCTGGCTTACCCTTGTGGGATTGATTGTGATGCCAAAACTTGGCTGGATACCCGCCGCTTCGGAAAATGGTATGATAGCCTACCTGGTTATGTGGGGAATATTTACTTTCTGTCTTTTTTTCGGCACACTTCGCATAAGCAAAGCTTTACAATTTGTATTCGCCACTTTAACCATTTTATTTTTTTTATTGGCTATCGGCGATGCCACAGGCAATGCATCTCTAAAAACTTTTACCGGTTATGAGGGTATCATCTGCGGTGCTTCAGCAATATATACCGGTATCGGTGCTTTATTGAATGAAATGTACGGACGAACGGTTTTACCACTGGGGCTGGTAAAGAAGTGATGAGGGGTGAAGTTGTGAGCAGCAAGAAGTGAGAAGTAAACTGGCAGCGGGTGTTTAATATTTGCTACCCGATACGTAAGACCTGGGGGAAAAGTAATCATGAAGATATCAGGAATAATAAGGTCTGGCAGTAAAATGAGGGTTATACTTCTAAAATATACGAGGCCATTTTCCTCATAGTATTAAAACGGTTCTATGTGACCGAACGGCCTTTGGCTTAATTATTCCTCGTTTTTTATTATCAACACACTCTAAAAAGCCACATCAAATTATGATACCTGTTAATACAGCCTTATGTTCTTTTGGAATGAGCGGGTGGGTCTTTCATGCTCCGTTCATCAATATCACCCCCGGTTTTAAATTCGATGCGGTTTGGGAACGCTCAAAAAATCTTGCCAGTGAAAAATACCCTGGGGTGAAAACGTATCGGCTGTTGGATGATATGCTTGCTGATGCTGCTGTTGAGTTGGTAATTGTAAACACACCCAACAATACACATTATGAGTACGCGAAAAAAGCTTTGCTGGCGGGTAAGCATGTAATAGTAGAAAAACCTTTCACGGTTACCGTCGAAGAAGGCCAGGAATTAGTTGCGCTGGCTGAACGGCTAAATAGAAAGTTGTCGGTTTACCATAACAGGCGGTACGACAGTGATTTTAAAATTCTAAAAAAGGTAGTGGATGAAAAGTGGCTTGGAAAAATCGTCGAAGCAGAAATGCATTTTGACAGGTTCAAAGATGAACTAAGTCCGAAAGCCCACAAAGAAGTCCCGGCACCTGGCAATGGCGTATTGTATGACCTTGGGTCACATTTAATTGACCAGGCACTGCAATTGTTTGGAATGCCGGTGAAGATATTTGCAGACATACAGATATTGCGTCCAATTTCGCAGGTGGAGGATTATTTTGAGGTATTGCTTTACTATGATAATGTAAGGGTCAGGCTGAAATCAAGCCTCACTGTGCGCGAAGCTTTGCCGGGGTATGTTTTGCACGGTTTAAAAGGGTCTTTTATTAAGCAAAGAACGGATGTTCAGGAAACCATGCTCCAGGCCGGCATTGCTCCCGGTGGTAGTGAATGGGGAACCGAACCGCCGTCAGAAATGGGATTGCTGCATACTGAAAAGAATGGTGAAATAATAAGGGAATATGTTCAATCGGAGCAAGGTGATTATGGTGAATATTACCAAAGTGTTTATGAGGCCATCCGCTATGATAAGCCGATGCCTGTCACAGCCGAAGACGGACTGAATGTTATTAAAATTATTGAGGCCGCGTACAAGAGTAGTGAAACAAAACGAGTTATTGGCCTTTGAGTGGCATCGCCACCTTTTTAGACGGTGATGATGGTGCCAAAAAGCTTATTAGATTTAAAGTATTATCTATAGGGCCCTTCAGAAGGAAGGCCGGTATAGTTGGTAACCTGGTATTTGCTGCCAGCCTAAGAAGCTTCAGCAACAGAAAGCATCTGCTGCCTGTGCATGTCCAATTTGCCATTGTATTGGGCACCCAGTTCTATCTCAATAGTATCGGTTGAGATATCTCCGCTTACATAGCCTGATTTTTTTATTTCAAGCTGGGTTGTCTTAATGTTGCCATTTACGATTCCGTAAATGATGGCCGACTTGGTATCTATATCGCCTTCGATCGTCCCTTTCTCACCTAATATTATTCCACCATCAACATTGACATTTCCAATTATTTTTCCTTCGATCCGTATAACACTGGAGCCTTGCAGTTCTCCTGTAAATACGTAGCCTTCACCAATAACAGTTGAAATTTCCTGCTGATTGATTTCTAACGGCTGTTCTTTGTTGAGTTTTTTAAACATAATCAGTTTAAAGTTAAAAAAGATTGAGGATTTATTTGTTGCCCGTTCATGTGTACCTCATAATGCAAATGAGGTCCTGTAGAACGGCCTGTAGAACCTATGTTACCAATTTGCTGACCGATCTCGATTTGCTGACCGACGTTTACTAAAATTTTTGATAAATGACCATATAATGTTTCGAATCCATTACCATGTCTCAACATGATACAATTTCCGAATCCACCCCTCAGACCTGCAAATTCTACTTTACCTTTTGCCATAGCCTTAACAGGTGCGCCAAGCGGGCCTTTGATATCAAGCCCTTTATGTGTTTCTACTGCAGCACCTCCAAATGGATTTTCACGATGCCCGAAAGTAGAGGTAATTGAACCGGGAAAAGGAAAACCTAACGGCGTACAAGATAAGTTGTAAATAATCTTATTCAGGTAACCTTCGTAGAAATTACTTATTTCGTCTGTGGATACAACGTCGTTATCTGCCTCACCGCCCTGTGGTCCTTTAAAAACAGCCTTAATTCCTCTTGCTTTCAAAAATCCGTTTATAGTCGACAGGTCTTCATCAATTTTTGTAAACTTTTTGCGTATCGCATTTGTGTCAGATTCTACAAATTGAGTATGCACCGAGTTTAACTTCTTTGATAATGCTACCTGTAGTTTATGTTGTTCAATCGTATCAGAGGTTAAGTAAATTATAATTCCGATTAAAGATAGGAAAAGTACGCATATTCCGGCAAGGTATTTTTTCCAATTTAATATCAACTTGCTGGAAACCTGAATCGGCTTAAAAGCCTGCGGATTTTTATTTACAAAAAGGATGGTTGTTTTTTCTTTTGCGGCTTTCATAGTCGGAGGGGGATGAATTATGTATCGGATTTAAAAAGATTACTCCTTACAAACAAGCACAATTGTTCCTATTTGCCGGAAGTATTATTAACGTCAAATCTGTACATTCATTGCCCGGTAACGCACGGCTTTATCTACATTCATAATAATGTATATAAATAGTAAATTAAAATCATAACTCTATGATAAATAAGAATATAATGAAAATCGGGCTACACTACTCCGTACTCCGATACTGCCAGGAGGTGCGTAAATGTGGATAATTATCTGCCCTTTATTTGATTGCTTGAGGGGCTTAGTTTGAAAAAGAAATAGAAATAGTTAAACGGTATTTATCTGTTAAACAAATCTTCTTACCCCGGATGCTGTATATGTTTGTCTGAATTCCTTTGGAGTACTGTCTTTTTTCTTTTTAAAAATGCGGTTGAAGTTTGACATATTATTGAACCCACATTTATAGGCAACTTCATTGATGCTATTGGTGGTCTCAATAAGCATACGGGTTGCGTGGCCAAGGCGTAGTTCATTTAATGTATCAATGAATGTTTTTCCTGTTCTTAATTTAAAAAACCTGCTTAAAGATACTTCTGTCATTCCTGCAATTTTTGCTGCATCTCCGAGGGTAATGGTTTCATTAAAATTGTTATTCAGGTATGCCATGATTTTTTCAATCCTGCGGCTATTGTACGAAAGGGTTTCCGTGTTAAACGACACATCTGAAAGTGTCCTGAAATTCCTGGATGTCGACAGGTCGTGAAGAATAGACATAAGTTCCAACACCGAATCGAATCCGTGCTTTTGCGGCAACTGGATCAAACGGGGCATTATGGATAAAGTAGTTGCCTGGGAAAATAATACACCGCGTGAAGAACGCTGGAAAAGGATCCTTATAAAGCTCATTTGGTTTCGATGTAAAAATTTCTCATCAAACAAATCACGGTGAAATTGTATAGTAATTTCATTAATTATCTTATCCTGGCATTTATGGGTAAACCAGCCATGTTGCAGGTTTGGTCCCACAAGTACCAGTTCGGTATTGCCTATTTCTTCTACATGATCGCCCACGACGCGTTTGGCGCCAGCCGCATTTTGAATAAAATTCAATTCGAATTCTTCGTGGAAATGCAATGGAAAATCAAATTCTTTTTTTGACCTGGCAAATAATGAGAAGCAATCACTTTGGGTAAGTGGTGTGATCTCTTTTAATATTTTTATAGCAAGGCTCATGATAAAAAATCATTAATAGATAATACTGTTTTGCTGGTACTGCTAAACAATTGGAATTGGTTGCATAAAGATCAATGTAATTAATGAAATTTCTGTTATAAAATAAATTATTTTATATAATTAAATATGACGATTAGATAAAAAAGTATTGATGTCTTGTTGTAAATTGAAATATTTTTGAAAAATTAAAGCTTGTATTGAGAAACTTATATGTATAGAATTGCTGTTGCTTTTATTGTACCCATTTCATTCACCAAACCAGTGTGCAAACTGAAAATGGTCAGTATTGATTTATTGTAAAACAGGCAGCCGGGGTTATCATTCATTGAATAATGAATGATTGTAATTATTTTCAGATAACCCACAACAGGTATTTTATTAGAATGCAATCTCGAGGCAATTTTGGCAATCGATCATTTTTCCGGGTTACCGTTAAGACACATCTTACAGGTAAACAGTTTATTTGACCATTGAAGATTTATTTGCAAAAATATTCTCTTTCGATAAGTTTTCAATAAACATTTTCAACCGTTACTACGTGTTAAGAACGACATTTTAATGTTCAGAATTTCAAAAAATAGTGTACTCTTATTTTGTAACTTTTTAATCTTTCAGCTACTTGCTGCCCAGCCTGGATTCGTAAAAGTTAAAGGAAATAAGTTTTATATGAATAACAATCCATACTGGTTTATAGGTGCTAATTACTGGTATGGGGGATTGTTGCCTCTTGAAAAAAATAAGCAAAAAGGCATTGAAAGGCTGCGCACCGAATTGGATTTTTTAAAATTGCATGGCATCACAAACCTGCGTGTGCTGGCCGGCTCTGAAGGTAAAGGATTAATTAACGGTGTGCAAAGAGTAGGGCCGCCCTTGCAAACAGAAGAAGGGATTTTTGATCCTGAATTTTTAAAAGGTATGGATGCTTTATTGGCCGAACTTGGTAAAAGAAAAATGACTGCCGTTATTTACCTCAGCAACAATTGGAACTGGAGCGGAGGGTTTCTTCAATACCTAAAATGGAACGGCCAGGTCCCGGATTCGGCTTTTCTGAAAAACATTCCCTGGAGCGAAACTGGGGCTTATACCAGCAAATTTTATGATTGTGAAAAATGTACAACAGGTTATTTAAACCAGGTAAAATATATCATCAGCCGTACCAATTCCATTACCCATGTTAAATATAACCTGGATCCTGCTATCATGGGCTGGGAACTGGCCAATGAACCAAGGCCTATGCGGCCGGAAGCAGTTAATTCTTATAAGAAATTTATCAGCAGCTCAGCAGCATTCATCCGGATGCTTGATCCGAATCATTTAATAACAACCGGTACTGAAGGTTACATGAGCACAGATAATATGCAACTGTATAAAGATATCCATGATGATAGGAATATTGATTATCTAACCATTCATATATGGCCTAAGAACTGGTCATGGTTTAGCGGTAAGGATATTGGAGGCGGAATGGATGCTGTGATCAGTAAAACAACAGCGTATGTACGACAACATGAAGATGTTGCGGCAGAACTCAACAAGCCC
>JBDTLZ010000139.1:0-20342 GCA_039934515.1 Ginsengibacter sp. | reverse complement strand
TCCCGAAAGCCATTACACCTCACCAGGAAATATTTTTCACCCATCTTTTTTGTTTGTACTATCAAATCCGTATTTTCATATTCGGTTCGGGTAGTTTGATTTCTTAATCTCTTAAGTTCGAAAAATTATCCGGACAAACAGACACTACACCCTTACCGTGCAACTACTACCTCAGAATTTACAGGAATGCAATTAATCACTAATTAAAATATATAATTGATGGAACAGAAAAAAATTATTACTGTTTTTGGAGCTACCGGGGCACAGGGTGGCGGACTTGCGAAAGCCATATTATCTGATGCGAATGGTGAGTTCAGTGTTCGTGCAGTAACAAGAGATATAAATTCCGATAAGGCAAAAGAGTTAAAAGCCCTGGGAGCTAAAGTAGTCGCCGCGGACATAGATGACGCAGTGGGCATAAGGAAAGTATTGGAAGGGGCATATGGTGCTTTTTTCGTTACTTTCTTCTGGGCACATTTTTCAGCGGAAAAAGAATACCAGGAAGTGGCAAATTTTGTAGGCGCTGCTAAAGATGCAGGTGTTCAGCATATTATTTGGTCGACGCTTGAAGATACCAGGAATTGGGTTCCATTAGACGATGACAGGATGCCAACGTTGCAAGGGAAATATAAAGTGCCGCATTTCGACGGTAAGGGTTTTGCTGATAAACTTTTTACAGAAGCAGGCTTACCGGTCACATTTTTAAGAACATCCTTTTTCTGGGATAATTTCATTTATTTCGGAATGGGCCCAAAAAAGGAAGAAGATGGAAAATATTATATTACCCTGCCAATGGACGATAAAAAATTAGCCGCCATTGGCGCCGACGATATTGGCAAATGTGCCTATGGAATATTTAAAAAGGGAAATGAATTAATTGGAAAAACAATTGGTATTGCCGGAGAAAAGCTTAGTGGTAAGGAACTGGCTGAAAAATTATCAGTTGCTTTGGGCGAGGAAGTGCTTTATAATAATGTTTCACCGGAAACGTATCGCGGATTTGGGTTCCCCGGCTCTGATGACCTGGGCAATATGTTCCAGTTTAAAAGAGATTTTAATGATTATTACAACGGTATGCGGGATATTGATTTAGCAAAAGAATTAAACCCTGAACTAAAAGACTTCGATCAATGGCTTGCTGCAAATGGTGAAAAAATTCCTTTGAATTAACTTATTAATTATAGAAAAATTTCTAATTACGAATGAAAATAGGTTCGAAATATCTCCCGTTTGCCGTCAACCGGTATTGGTATGTCTGTCAGTAATATTGATAGGTAGTACAGATAAATATTGTGAATTCCGGCATGGCCATTTTATAATAAGATAGTATGAAAACGTTATTAACTGTTGTGCGGTTTTCAATCCTGGTAGCTCTATACTATCCTATTTTTCAAAAAAATCTTCGAGGCCTTTTAATACCGGCCCCGTTTTTTCCTGTACAATCCAGTGGCCGGAACCTTCAATTTTTACCTCTGTAACATTGTTTGCAACAAGCCGGCAATGATCTCCAAAATAGGAGGCGGCAGAATGTTCAGCACTCATTGCAAGTAATGGCATTTCAAGTTTATGTTGCATAAATTCAAGGTTGTCTTTCGCATCTTGTGGAAAGGCGCCAAACCAATGAAAACTGCCGGTTGTTGACCCGGGTGTCGAGTAAGCCCTGATGAATTCATTTGTTTCCTCGGGTGTAAAGGAGTCCTTTACAAATCCTACAATTGGCCAGAAATCACGAAGGAATAATCCTGCCTGCCCGCTAACCAATTCACCGGCGACAGGCCTTGCAAAAAAACCAAACCACCACAACCTGTTATATAAGTCACTCCATACTGGTTCTACGCCGGGCAATAGAGCATCTAGTAAGGCGATCTTTTTTACTTCGCTGCTAAATTGCGCAGCATAAGCATACGCGACCATCAATCCTACATCGTGGCCCACCAGGTTGATATTGGTATAGCCGAGCTTAGATACCAGTCCATGTATATCTTTTGCGAGTGCCTTTTTATCATAGCCGTCTTTGGGCTTTCCCGATTCCCCAACACCGGGCAAGTCGGGTGCGATAATTGTAAAGTGTTTCGAAAGTGCCGGCATCAACCTGTTCCACATGAACCAGTTTTGCCCAAACCCATGGATCAATAACAACAGGTCACCCTTACCTCCCGTGACATAATGAATTTTAATACCATTCACCTTTGTGTACTTATGTGTAAACCCAGGAGGAGGAGCGGCAGGCTTTACATTTTGGGCGGATACGGATACAAACGACGAAACAAATATCACCAGGCCTGTTAACAGGATCATCTTTTTTCTCATGACTATTCTAATTTTTAGGATTATCTATTCTGAAATATAAGTGGAAAAGAAATATCGGAATAAAATTTTTGCGAATTAGGCAACACGGGCATTCTGATAATCATCAATATTTTATAATTTAGATTTTATAATTTTTTACTTAGAGATAGAATCTCAGATAAGACTACAAGAAAAATTATTTTCCTGAGACTGTTTGTGGGCAATGTTTTCTAGAAATGTTTACAATATATTTTCCTGGAGCAGCTCCTATCTATCCGCAAATTATGTTTTCACAAATACCGGCAGATTGCTTACAATTTACACCAAGATATCCCTGGTAAGGGAATCAAAAAATTGACAAGAACCTGACAAGAAGAAGAAAGTTATACCGGGACATGGTAAAGTCCGGCAATCCCATTCGGTAGCAGGTACTATAAATTCGTTTTGAATCTTACAAAGTTTTACCCAATAACATTTGTCTTTTCATGCGGTGAAGCAATAAAGAGCAGTAATTCTTTTTAACCCTGGCGTTCATCAGCACTTTTATTTCCATATTTAATTTTACAGGAAGGCCATCAGCAAAAACACCAAACAAATTCAGTTGAGCAATAAAAATGTCATTACCGGGAGTACCATTTTTCTTTTCTATCGAAACAGTTATTTCTGTTGTGTCGATCACAAGCTTGCGGTCATGCGCCGTAGCACTGCACAAACCTTTGAAGTAATCGAGCAGGTAATTCCTCACGTTATCCTGGGAAAAAGTGGCCGTACTATCGGGTTGGGCCGCGAAGGGGTAGGTAAAATAATCGATTGAATCTTTATTGAACATTCCGGGCGAAAAACGCAGTTCCTCTACTCCATTATAAGAGAAAGATGGTGCAAAGTCCGGAGGCAATGCAAATCTTTCAAAAGTCCAGCCTCCCGGTACTTTTAATATTTGGGGCGTAGTTTGTTGCGCCTGCATACTCCCCTTATTTTTAATATAAACGGATGTGCATGCCTTCATCATAGTAATTTCCGAAAAAACAGGGCAAAAAATCGGAGTATTACTGACGTACCTTTACTATTTTTTTTTTAACATATCTAATTACCTTTGTATCAGAATTATATATTAATTCTACAAGAATGTTGGCCCCCAAAGAATATAATTGAACCTCCTAGAGAAACTACCAAAAAAAAAGCCCGGGAATAATCCTGGGCTTTTTTAATATTCACAATGAATATAGATAATCCATAGTTCCCGGTTTAAAGAAATACCAATAGGCTGTACGGCTATTACTCTTTCTATCTATTGTTTAATTAAAATCAATTTTAAAAAGCAGCACTTTACAAATCTTCTTCGCCCCAAGTGCTAATTGCACAACCCTTGTTGCTATTTTCCTCCGCTTCGTTGATTTTCACTTGCAGGAGCCCCGGTGCTTTTTATACCTTGCATAAAAAATAACAACCATACCAGGTTGTAAACACCCACATTCCAAATAAATGCAGGAAACGAATGCCTTTAGGCTTAACATGCGGCTGAAATATTTGCCATATTTGGCCATAGTTTTTTTTACAATAATTGTAACCATCATCAGGTACTATATGATCCCTGAATGGTCAAACGAAATACATGTATTACTTTTCTTTTGCCAGATTGCTTTATTATCGTGCATTTGGTTAATGATAAAAGCATTGAGCGATTACCTGGATAAGGAAATGCCTTTCAGTAAAAATGTTTCGAAGCGGCTTCTTCTCCAAATTTTTTTATCCCTTTTACTGGTTGCCCCTATATTCATTTTATTTATAACGGCGTCGAGGCCTTATTTACCGGATTTTGCAAACCACCAGTTCGTGGCTCTTGCGATAGTGTTGATTATTGTAATGATCGTGCTGCTGAACCTGGGGCTAACAGCATATTATTTTTTTCAGCAATGGCAGCAATCTGTTGAAGAAAAAGCAACATTACAGGTAGAGGCGGCAGAAATGGAGAAAGATAAATCCGTTATGCAATACCACCACCTTCGCAACCAGGTAAATCCTCACTTCCTGTTCAATACCCTTTCTTCCCTTGACGGGTTAATACAAACCAATCCGGAACTGGCATCAGATTTTGTGCGGCATCTGTCAAAAGTTTATCGCTACGTACTGGAACACAAAGAAAATGAAGTGGTAAGTATGCAAACCGAAATTAATTTCATACAACACTATATTTCATTGTTACATATAAGATACAATAATGCACTGGAAATTAATATCAATATTTCTTCAGCAGCCAAAGAGAAAGGTATCGTAATGGTTACCTTACAAATGTTGATAGACAATGCCATTAAGCACAATACAATGCAGGCGGAAACACCTTTGAAAATCCGGATATGGGATGAATATGATTACCTGCATATTCATAACACTAAACTATTGCGTAAGCAAATCGAAACCTCTACAAAGCAGGGACTGTTACAACTTAAAGAATTGTATTCCTATTTAACCGACAAAGCAGTAATAATAAGTGAAGATGAAAAAAGCTTTGAAATAAATTTGCCGTTGCTATGAAAATATTGGTAATTGAAGATGAACCACTGGTGGCTGAAAGCCTGATGAAGATGGTAAGGCAACTGGAGCCCCCGGCAGAGCTGTTCGGCCCAATACCAAGCGTGAAAGGATCATTGAAATGGCTACGTGAAAATAGCCAGCCAGACCTTATACTATCCGACATTCAATTGGCGGATGGCATAAGCCTTGACATTTTTCATGAAGAAAAAATAAACTGTCCGATCATATTTACAACCGCGTATAATGAATATGCTATAAGGGCCTTTAAAGTAAACAGCATTGACTATTTGCTAAAGCCTGTAGATAAAAAGGAATTGCAGGATGCTTTTCAAAAGTTTCATCTCATGCAGTCGAAATTCACCAATGCATCCTACATAGCAGAAATTAAAGAACTATTTAAAGATTTGAAAAATAGCCGGCCATATAAAGAAAGGTTCGCCGTACATATAGGACGTTCTGTAACATTAATACCCATTGAAGAGATTGCCCTATTTATAAAAGAAGAACTGATCTTCCTGGTTAACAGGGAAGGCAACAGGTTTATTACCGATTTCCGGTCGCTGGATGAAGTTGAAGAATTGATAAATCCAGAATTGTTCTATCGGGCTAACCGGCAAAACCTGGTTCATCTGCCATTCATTGAGAGTTACCGCAGCGATGATACGGGAAAGCTAACTTTAAAATTGCGTAACATTAAAACAATCGATCTGATCGTTAGCAAGGAAAAAGCCGCGGAGTTTAAAAAGTGGTTTGACTAAACACCGTATGTATGGCAGGGGCCTTAGTCATAGCTGATATCCCCCGTGCCTTTTTCTTGTTTTAACAATCAATTTACCATTGTTTTTCTATCCGCGAATATTTAAAACAAACAAACAACTACAAAAATAATGACGATACGAATACTCGTAAAAAAAGTTATTTTAAAAACTTTCCTATTGGTGTCATCTTCATTTAACTCAACCATGCAAATCACCGTTCAAAATAAACACAAAATGAAATTTCTATTTTTAATCATCTCTATTTGCTGCGTATCAGCGGGAATAAATGGGCAAGTGATAAAACCGCTTACGATAGAAGACTGCTATAAGCTGGCGCAAAAAAATTATCCCCTTGTAAAACAAAAAGAACTCATTGCAAAGACAAGGGAATATTCACTTGAAAACGCATCAAAAGATTATTTGCCTCAAATCAGCTTTAACGGCCAGGCAACCTACCAATCGGACGTCACGGAGATTCCGATTAAAATCCCCAATACAACAATCCCCGGTATCAGCAAGGACCAATACAAGATCTACACAGAAATAGACCAAATAATATCTGACGGGGGTGTTCTCAAAACGCAGAAGCAATCGATAGAGGTGAGCGCAACTGTTGAAGATCAAAAACTGGAGGTTGAGCTGTATGGTTTGAAAGAACGCATCAATCAATTATTTTTTGGAATTTTACTCGCAAATGAACAGGATACTTTAACAGAAATCCTGAAAAAAGATATACAGAATGGCCTTGCCAAAATTAAAGCGGCCATAGCCAACGGCACAGCCCTGAAAACCAGCGCTGACGTATTACAGGCAGAATTACTAAAAGTTAACCAGCATACCATCGAACTGGAAGCTACGCGCAATGCGTTTTTCAAAATGCTGAGCCAATTCATCGACCAGCCGGTGGATGAAAACAGTGTGCTGGAAAAGCCTGCCCAAATTTCCGTCTCACCAAATATCACCAGACCTGAACTCTCACTTTTTGAAAAGGAACAAAAAATGATCGATACTCAAACCAAACTCCTTAAGGCAAAAATCCAGCCTAAGATCGGCTTGTTCCTGCAGGCGGGTTATGGCAGGCCCGCATTGAACATGTTAAAAAATGATTTTACCGGTTATTATATTGGTGGCATTAGGGCTAGCTGGCCATTGTCTAACTTCTATACCAACAAAAAAGATAAGGCATTGCTGGAAAACAACCGTAAATCAATAGGTATACAAAAAGAAACTTTTTTATTTAATGTTTCAAACATTTTGCAACGGCAAAAAGAGGACGTATTTAAGCTCCGGGAATTGGTCCGGTCTGATGATGAAATAATTGTATTGCGCAACCGGATAAAAACTACCGCAACTGCGCAACTGGAATTTGGTGTGATTAATTCCAGTGACTACCTGCGTGAAGTAAATGCAGAAGCGGAAGCAAAACAAAACCAATCGATGCATCGCATTCAATTACTTATGGCGCAATATGATCAACAAACAACATCAGGAAATTAATGAACAAATAAACAACATGAAAAAGATAATTATCACTGCCTTAGCCGGTACCGCCCTAATCTCCTGCTCAGGCAACAAAAACGCTTATGACGCCTCGGGTACATTTGAAACCGAGGAAACAATTGTCGCTTCAGAGGCAAATGGAATAATAAAGCAGCTAACTATTGAGGAAGGCCAAATATTGAAAGCCGGGCAGTCTGTTGGATACATCGACAGTGTTCAACTCTGGCTGAAGAAAAAACAATTAGAGGAACAAATAAAATCTGTGCGCAGTAAAGCCCCGGATATTGCAGCACAAACGAGCTCCTTTAATAAACAGGTAGCTGTAATTCAAAGCCAGCTCAATACACAATTGCATGAAAAACAACGGATAGAAAACCTGGTAAAAGCTGATGCAGCAACTCCAAAACAATTGGATGATATTAATGGACAGGTGGATGCTCTCCAAAAGCAACTCGCCGTAATTCATAGCCAGGAGATTGCACAAACATCACAATTAAATACACAAACAAGGGGATTAACGGGCGATATAGGGCCTTTAAAAGTCCAGATAGACCAGCTGAATGACTTGCTTCTAAAATGCAATATTATAAACAATGTGAATGGAACCGTACTTGCGAAATATGCGGAAGCCAATGAAATGACATCGACAGGCAAACCCATCTACAAAATTGCTGATCTCTCCACGCTCATTCTAAGGGCGTACATTTCCGGCAATCAACTGTCTTCAGTGAAAATCAACCAGCCTGTTAAAGTACTGGTGGATGATGCTGATAAAAAATATAAAGAATACCAGGGAACAATCGAATGGATAAGTGACAAGGCGGAATTCACGCCAAAAACAATTCAAACAAAAGATGAACGTGCCAACCTGGTTTATGCAGTTAAAATCAGTGTTAAGAATGACGGCTACCTTAAGATCGGCATGTATGCTGATGTAAAGCTATAAGAACATGGAAACAGTGGTACTGAATAATATTACAAAATTTTATGGAAAGGAAAAGAAAGTTGCAGTTGATAATATATCCTTTTCAGTAAATAAAGGCGAGATCTTTGGCATCATAGGCCCTGATGGCGCCGGCAAAACAAGCATATTTCGGATGCTTACCACCTTGCTGCTGCCCGACAAGGGAAACGCAATCGTGAATGGTTTTGACATCGTTAAAGACTATAAAAATATCCGGAACACGATTGGATATATGCCCGGAAAATTTTCTCTCTACCAGGATTTGAGCATTGAAGAGAATCTTAATTTTTTTGCCACCCTGTTTGGGACAACAGTAGCAGAAAATTACGACCTCATAAAAGATATATATATCCAGATCGAACCGTTTAAAAAACGCAGGGCCGGAAAATTATCGGGTGGCATGAAGCAAAAGCTTGCTTTATGCTGCGCCTTAATTCACAAGCCCGATGTATTATTTTTAGATGAACCCACAACAGGTGTTGATCCTGTTTCAAGAAAAGAATTCTGGGGGATGCTGCGGCGGCTTAAGCAACAACAGATAACCATTATTGTTTCTACGCCATATATGGATGAAGCAACATTATGCGACAGGATCGCACTCATGCAAAACGGCAAAATCCTGTCTATTGATACACCCGGAAAAATTATCGAATCTTATCCCGGAAATCTGTACAAAATAAAATCAGGGAAAATATATGGGCTTCTGAAAGACTTAAATAATTACCAAAACACACTTAGCTGTTATGCGTTTGGAGAATACCTTCATCTGTCTTTTAAAAAAGATGACGATGCCTCCAAAAGCTCATTGCTAAATTATCTTAAAGATTCCGGGCATCATGATGTGGAATTTTACCCCGTAACTCCGTCAATCGAAGATTGTTTCATCAAATTGTTAAATGATTAAAATGCCGGATACCGTAATAAAAACCGAAAAGCTCACAAAACGTTTCGGCAATTTTATTGCCGCCAATGAGATTACTTTTGAAGTGAAAAAAGGTGAGATATTCGGCTTCCTTGGCGCCAACGGGGCTGGCAAAACAACTGCTATGCGTATGCTGTGCGGCTTATCGACACCCTCATCGGGCAGCGCTGTTATTGCAGGCTTTGATATATATAAGCAAACCGAACAGATCAAAAAAAATATTGGGTACATGAGTCAGAAGTTCTCACTCTATGAAGACCTGACAGTTCTGGAAAACATCCAGTTTTTCGGAGGCATTTATGGATTGACCGATAAGGCGATTAAATTGCAAAGTGAAGAATTGATCGATCGTTTAGCACTTAAGAACGAAGCAGGAAAATTAGTCGGCTCCATTCCGCTGGGATGGAAACAAAAGCTGTCATTTTCCGTAGCGTTATTACACCAGCCTAAAATTGTTTTCCTGGATGAGCCCACAGGGGGGGTTGATCCTGTTACACGGCGTCAATTCTGGAACTTAATTTATGAAACTGCGGAAAAAGGCGTTACCATATTTGTAACAACCCATTATATGGATGAAGCTGAATACTGTAACCGTATTTCAATCATGGTAGATGGGCGCATCAAAGCATTGGACAGCCCGTCTAATTTAAAAAAACAGTTTTCCGTTGATTCTATGAATGAGGTATTTTTTGAAATAGCAAGAGGTGCACAAAGAAGTGAATAAATTAAAATTGGTCAAATTTTTAAGTCTTCTACATTAAACAGGCTGCTTTAAATAGTACAGTTGGTTTTCCTCGTGACGAGGCTCAAAAAGATGATATTAAGTGACGTTATATTATGAAACAATTTATAACATTCGTAAGAAAAGAATTCGCACACGTGCTTCGCGACAGGAAAACATTGCTGATCCTTTTTGGGTTGCCTGTTGTGCAGATCATGATATTCGGTTTTGCACTTACCAATGAAGTAAAGAACTCAAAAATAATAATTGTGGATTATGCGAAAGATATTACCTCACAGGAAATCACCGTTAAAATAGGCGCAAGCAAATATTTTGAAATTGAAAAATCTGTGTTAACCCCTGAAAGGATTAATAGTGCTTTTAAGGAAGGAAAGATTAAACTGGCTGTAGTATTTCCTGAAAACTTCAGTCACGACCTGTTCCATCAAAACAAAGCTTCTATGCAGATCATAGCTGATGCATCTGATCCAAATATCGCCAACACGCTCACCAATTATCTTTCGGCAATAATAGCAGATTACCAAATGCAACTTAATGGGAGCCAGTTACCGCCCTACCGTATCACCACTGAAACCAGGATGTTGTACAACCCGCAGTTAAAAGGAGTTCATAACTTTGTTCCGGGTGTAATGGCATTGGTATTGATGTTAGTATGTGTTATGATGACAGCCATTTCCATTGTGAAAGAAAAGGAAACGGGTACAATGGAAATTCTTTTGGTATCACCCTTTAAGCCAATATTGGTTATTATATCAAAAGCCGTTCCTTACCTGGTACTTTCACTGGTTAATGTTACCTCCATATTGCTGTTAAGCGTGTTTGTGCTGGATCTTCCCATCAACGGAAGTATATTATTGTTGTTTGGTGAAAGCACTTTATTCATAATTACCTGTCTGTCCCTGGGCCTGTTGATCTCTGTAAAAACCCAATCACAACAAACTGCTATGTTAATATCGCTAATGGGAATGCTGCTGCCTACCATTCTTTTTAGCGGATTTATGTTTCCTGTAGAAAATATGCCGGTGCCGTTACAAATAATTTCAAATGCAATTCCTGCCAAATGGTTTTACATTATTGTAAAATCAATCATGATAAAGGGGCTGGGCTTTTCCTTTATATGGAAAGAAACAGCAATTCTGTTTGGTATCACAATTTTTCTTCTTGTTGTAAGCCTTAAAAATTTTAAAATCCGACTGGCATGAGAACAATTAAATTCTTATTGCAAAAAGAATTCCGGCAAATATTCCGTAACAAGGCAATGATGGCTATTATACTGGCAGTTCCTATTGTGCAATTATTAATATTGCCATTGGCTGCTAATTATGAGGTAAAAAATATTAACATTGCGGTTGTTGATAATGATCATTCAGAATATTCGCAAAAATTAGCATCAAAAATAATCGCGTCCGGTTATTTCAGGCTTACCGGTTTCAATACTTCCTTTAAAGATGCCTATAAGTTAATAGAAGAAGATAAGGCAGATTTGATATTAGAAATCCCTCATGGTTTTGAGCAGAATTTGATAAAAGAAAATGAGCAAAAACTATTTGTTGCAGTAAATGCAATTAACGGTACGAAAGCTAATTTAGGTGGGGTGTATTTGAATACGATTATCAAAAATTTTAATACCGATATCCGCGTCCAGCTAATGGCGCCAGGAAAATTTACTATTCGTCCAACAATTGAAATCACTTCGTCAAATTGGTTTAATCCACTTCTTAATTACCACATTTTTATGGTACCTGGAATTTTGGCAATCCTGGTAACCCTGATAGGTGGTTATCTTTCTGCATTGAATATTGTAAAAGAAAAAGAAATAGGAACAATTGAACAAATAAATGTAACGCCTATAAAAAAATATCATTTTATTTTAGGAAAGCTTATACCATTTTGGATATTGGGATTAATTGTTTTTACACTGGGCCTGCTGGTCTCGTGGCTGGTTTATGGAATCGTACCAATAGGCAGTATTTATTTGTTGTACGGCTTTGTAGCCATCTACCTGCTGGCAGTCCTCGGATTAGGATTACTGATTTCCACTTTCTGCGATACCCAGCAGCAGGCTATGTTCATAGCATTTTTCTTTTTAATGATTTTTATCCTGATGGGTGGCCTATTTACGCCAATTGACAGCATGCCTGGTTGGGCAAAGGTTATTACAAAATTTAACCCGGTAAGCTACCTGATTGATGTAATGCGAATGATCATATTAAAGGGCAGCGGGCTTAAAGATGTACAAAATCATCTGTACACCATCCTTGCATTTGCCATTATACTGAATAGCTGGGCAGTTTGGAATTACAAAAAAACCTCATAAAGACAATGAAAGGCACCATGTTCAATAAAATGATAATATCTTCCGGACCCAACAGTTAATTTTTGTTTTACCTCTCCTTTTAGGTATCTTACGGTATTCAGAAAATGAAGTTTCATCACTGAAAATTAATTTTTATGAAGGGATTAATATCACTGGCTATATCTTTCCTTTTGCCGGCATTCCTCAGTGCTCAAAAAGTTATTTCGATAAATGTAAACGGAGGTATAAATCCTGCATCGGCCGAGTACATCCATAAAGCAATTGAAAAAGCCGAAACAGAAAAAGCCGAATGTCTCCTTATACACCTTAATACACCTGGTGGTTTATTGACATCGACCAGGGTTATCGTAAGCGATATGCTGAAATCAACGATACCTATAATTGTTTATGTTTCTCCTTCGGGCGCTCATGCGGGTTCTGCGGGAGTATTCATTACGCTCGCCGCAAACGTGGCAGCTATGGCACCAGGAACAAATATAGGCGCCGCCCATCCGGTCTCGCTGCAGGGTACGCCGGATACAATCATGAACGCGAAGGGTACCAATGATGCCGCCGCTTTTATAAGGACTATTGCTGACAAGCGAAAACGAAATATTGAATGGGCGGAGGATGCGGTACGCAACAGTGTTTCAATTACTGATGAAGAAGCGATTGAAAAAAATGTCATTGACTATATTGCCAATGACGATCGGGAGCTTCTTGTTCAAGTTGACGGAAAAAAAATGGAAGTGAATGGAGGTGTCAAAATATTACAAACAAAAAATGCCCGTATCGAATCCCAGGAAATGGGGTTCTTTCAAAAAATTCTCGACAGGTTGAGCGATCCTAACATAGCATACCTGTTATTGATGATCGGGTTCTACGGCATTTTATTTGAACTCTTTAACCCAGGTTCTATATTTCCGGGTATCGTTGGTGTGATCTCTCTCATCTTTGCTTTTTATTCGATGAGCAGTATGCCCGTTAATTATGCCGGATTGTCTTTAATTATTTTCGGCATCCTTCTATTTTTGCTGGAAGTAAAAATAGTGAGTCATGGCCTCCTGACGGTTGGCGGTATCATTTCTGTGCTCCTGGGTTCTTTGTTTCTATTCCGGGCTAGCCCGGCAGAAAACTTTATGTCAATTTCATGGACCGTAATAATTGCGTCCACTTCATTAACGGCATTGTTTTTTCTTTTTGTTGTGGGGATGGGATTAAAAGCTCAACGTACTAAACCCGCCGTTGGCATTCAATCTTTCATCGGCAAAAAAGGAACCGTGGTTACCTTGCTCGACCTGCACGGAACCGTGAAAGTAAACGGTGAAATGTGGCAGGCAGTTTCTATTTCAGGCAAGTTAAATCCCGGGGAAAATATTATCGTAAGAGAAATAAAAAATCTTACCTTATATGTAGAACAAGGATAGGCCCTATTAAAACATTTGTTCGCTTTAGATTATTTATCAATTACTTTTAAAAAATAAACCATGCCACAGCAATTCCCACTAGTTCTTGTAATCGTCCTTGTTTTTGTTTTGTATATACTTGCCAGCGCAATTCGCATACTTCGCGAGTACGAGCGTGGTGTTATATTCAGGCTGGGAAGGGTGTTAAATGGAGGTGTAAAAGGCCCTGGTCTTATTCTCCTGATACCCATAATCGATAAGATGGTAAAAGTAACCTTGCGTACCGTGGTAATGGATGTGCCGCCACAAGATGTGATCACACAGGATAACGTTTCCATAAAAGTAAATGCAGTAATCTATTTCCGTGTTATTGATCCTCAAAAAGCTATCGTAGAAATAGAAAATTACCTGGTAGGTACTTCACAGCTTTCACAAACTACATTACGAAGTGTATTGGGCCAGTCCGAACTTGATGAATTGCTGTCTCAAAGAGAAAAAATAAATATACGGTTACAACAAATTATTGATTTACAAACCGAACCATGGGGGGTAAAAGTTACCCATGTCGAGGTGAAACAGATAGATCTTCCCCAGGAGATGCAACGGGCAATGGCCAAACAGGCAGAAGCTGAAAGAGAACGCAGGGCAAAGGTTATTTCTGCCGAAGGAGAATTCCAGGCTTCCCAAAGACTCAGCGATGCTGCAAAGATTTTAAGCGAACAGCCAAGTGCACTTACATTACGCTACCTGCAAACATTGCGTGAAATCGCCACAGAAAATAATTCAACGACCATTTTCCCGGTGCCCATTGATATATTGAAGCCCTTTATGAAAATAAATGAAAAAGAGCAAAGTAATAAGGAAGGTTAGTTAATAAGCAGTATGATTTTAAAAGAAATCAGGTTACAAACTAAACAGCTTTCATCAATATTTAATTTTTATACAAACATTGTAGAATTGCCGGTTACGCACCAGGGTAACAACAGCATTGCTATCGTAGCCGGTGCATCTACAATCATTTTTGACGACACTGCGTCTGTTGAAAATCCATTCTATCATCTCGCTTTTAATATTCCTTCCAATAAACTTGAAGAAGCATTTCAATCGATGCAGCAAAGGATGGAATTGTTGTGGCTGAACGATTATAAAAGTTACCTGGCAGATTTCAGGAATTGGCGCGCAAAATCTTTTTATTTTATTGACCCTGCAGGAAACATCCTGGAATTCATTGCGAGATTTGACCTGGAAGATTTGGCCAATGAACCATTTTCCGCCGGGCACATTCGCAATGTGAGCGAAATAGGAGTGGTGATCCCGGCAGAAGATTTTGACAGGGACGTAACCAGCATACTAAAGAAATATAGACTCGCCTATTTTGACAAACAACCACCAATGCCAAATTTCAGAGCCGTTGGAAACGATGAGGGCTTGTTTATAATAGTTCCCGAAAACAGGGTATGGTTTGCAACGAAAAACACAACATCAGCGATTTTTCCAATGGAAATATCTTTTATCGAAAACGGAAAATTGTTGGAATTGAAGATGTAACTGCGCAACCATATACCGTCGCAATTATAATTAGAATTTGACGTCTATACTTCCTTTGATCCCAAATTTTGATATCCCGGGATTATTTAAATAATTCATTCGCCACACGGCATCAATTCTTATCAGGTGAAAAATATTGTCGATACCAAATCCCGATTCAACATAGGGAACCTTATCGGGAATTGTAAAATGATAATTTATCGCCGTGTCATAATAACCGTTTGCAATTTTATTGGCTTCCGACATACCACCAACAACGCCCCTGAAGGTAACGAGAGAACGCCATTTTAACCTTTTTAGCAACGGGATATACTTGAAAGGAAAACTACCAAAAGACTGCTGAAGAGCAAGACTCGCATATTTGTCTGTTACAAATTCAAAGCGGTTCATATTATTAAATGCATACTTATTGTAATAATAAGTGTCGTTTCCTTTAAGTACATTCAGCAACACAATCGGCAACACTCCATTTGTTATCCCTGCATCAATAGTGTATGATAATTGCCCGATTCTTCCATCGGTAAAATCATGTTGCAGGTAAAAATTCCATTTACTGAAATCAAAATCACTTTTAAATAAACCACTATTGACTTTTACACCTTTCGTGTAGGTAAGGGTTATGATCGGGTAATTGCTTCCCAGGCTACCCCTCCTGTAATGTTGCGTAATAAATTTTTCTTTATGAGAATACCGCAAGGATAACGTTCCCCCACTTATTGCATAATTATTTGTTTCAGAAATATTGTTGACATATGGCTTAAAGTCGTTGTGGGTATAATATACATCAAAAAAAGGAGTAAGTATATTGTGGTTGGCAGCAATGCCAAGGGCTACATCGTTGGTTAAATATCTTTGCCAGGAGGCTTTTATATACTTACTATTTAAAAACCTTGTCTGTGTATATTTTACCCTCCTGAAAAAAGAAGCAAATATTGAATTCTGGTCCAGCTCATCATTATGGTCGTAAGTGCCCGTAAGGTCACTGCTCAATTCCAAATTTAAGGTTGTCCATTTTTTATTATTTAATACGAATACAGATCGTAAAAAATACCTGAACTGCTGGTCTCTTGTAGCATATCCTGCGTAACCCCGAAGCTGGATATGCTTGTTGAACCCGGAGTTGGTTTGCAAGCCAATAGTAAACCGGTTACCTTCCACTATATTGTTCGTGTACAGGTAATAGAGATCACCAAGGTCAATATTCCCCACTGTATAATAACCTGTACTTATAGCAGAAATTATTTTACCATAAGTTACTACTGCCGGTATTTTTGTAAGGGTGTCCATTAACAGGTAAATAGAATTTTCAGATTTACTCAAGGGCTCAAATCTCTCGATAGGCTTCCTGTTGAGCGCATCACCTGTAAATGCCGAAACCGGAATTTGCTTTTTATTAAACGCCGTGTCGATAGAATCATTGTTTAGTATGATATTTTTATATAGCGTGGTCTTGGTAGCTATCACCCCGGTTTTCTTTTTAATGGGTACGACCAGGTCCATAAATAAAATTGTCTTTTGTGGCAGAAATTTATCGTGCTCGTTTGCCTCGAAAAACTGCGATATTTCAAATCTGTTTACAAAGTTGATATTGGAATTTTTATCCATATGCATCACCACTGACTTAATTGCAAAAGTGCTGTCCACGATCCACAAATAGCCATTAAAAGTGTTGCTTCCAAAATGCGATGGAGAAAATTGAACTTGTATGCAACGATAGTTTCCAAAAAATACCGTATCCAGTATGTGGTAGTCATAAAAGATTAATGCGTTGTCTGAGACCGGGCTTATAAAATTTACATCAGCCAGCTTTATATTATTGCTGTACACATTAATTTTTTTGTAAAGCCCATCTACGTATGTTAAAATAGATTGATTGTCGAGCCCGGAACTTTTAATTCCCGTATACTCATACATCTCTTTTTCGGGATTTCTGCGGTAGTAAAAATTTGAATTGGTTTCTGATAAATACACTGGCAATATCTTTTGATGATCTGCTGTAGTATCCATATTGTCAAATGCAAATGCAAGTGGCTTTAGCAGGCGGTTGTTCTGTATCTTTTCCGGTATATTTTTAATATCCACTTCAATCTTGTCATAAACCTGGCATTGAAAGGTCTTATTATCAAACGCATCATTGCGGCTCTTATTCTTTATCACCTTAAGCATTAACCTTTGTGCCTTTGTATATTTAGATCTTACCGAAATAACAACTTCCGTCATTGAGCCGGCAGTAGCCTCTGCCTCAAAATTAATAATTTGTTCTGGTGCCTTCGATACCGCCTTTACAATGGTTTTATAGCCAATCATCGAAATCGCAATTGAATCGGTTTTATCACTTATCGCGAAAGTGAATTTGCCATTCTCACTGGTAATAACTCCATTACCGGAATTCAGCGCATAAATACTACAGGAAGCTAACGGAAGCTTCGAGTTGGTGTCTGTGACCCGGCCGCTAATTATACGGTCCTGGGCACAGATCTTTTCGGTGGAAAGAATAAGAAAAATCAAAAGGAAGTTATATGGCAAGACTTTTTTTATAGGGGGCAGGTATTAATATTAGCTAAACAAATTTACTCAAAACTCAGTTGAAAAGGATATTTACATTATTTGCATCTATCAAACGATATACCTCCAGCTTACGCTTAACCCCGGTCACTATCTCCCCACAAGGCTACTGGCTGTTAATGTATAAGACTGGTAACCCATCATATATGTAAAGTGTGCTACCAGGTTATTGAAAATATTTTTTCAGCATTTTTTGACGTCGTATCGGCGACTTCTTCTACAGGGATATTTTTTGTTTCAGCAATTTTTTGTACAACATATTTTATATAGCTGCTCTCATTTCTCTTACCCCTGTAAGGCACGGGTGTTAAATATGGGGCATCCGTTTCAAGTACGATGCGCTCCAGGCTCACTTCTTTAATAACTTCGGCCAACCCAGAATTTTTGTAAGTAATCACACCTCCTATTCCCAGGTAAAATCCCAGTTGAATTATATCTTTTGCATTTTGAAGCGTTCCGCTAAAGCAATGAAAAATACCTGTGAGGCCTTTGCCGGCATATACTTTTACCGCATCAATAGTTTCCTGCATTGCATTGCGCGTATGTAGTACCAGTGGCAAATTATATTGCATTGCCCACTCCGCTTGAATGTGCAGGCTTTCGTATTGTTCTTTCCGAAATGAAGTATCCCAATAAAAATCCAGGCCCGCTTCCCCTATAGCAGCAAACTTCCGCTCGCCCAGCATCGTGGCTACCTTGTCCAGTTCATCCTGATAATTATCCTTTACTGAGCATGGATGTAATCCAGCCATAGCCATGCACCTTCCGGGAAATCTTTTTTCAAGATCAAGCAATGCGGGCGCCTGCAAACTGTCAATTGCAGGGAGATAAAATTTCTCCACCCCTTCAGCAACTGCACGCCGCATCACTTCGTCTATATCTTCGGAAAATTCTTTTAAATACAGGTGCGTATGAGTATCAACAAGTTTCATAATGGCAAAGAAAAATAAAATATGCCTATGATTTTAGCTAACGGCCCAAAATCCCGGTGAATATTTCACCCGCTTCTTTTCTTTAATTAATAAGCAGGCATCACCTTTAATGATCCTCAAAATCTTAAAGTGAATCATGCTGCACAGTCAAAAATTGAAGCGTTTTATGACGAAAGGCGTTTTATATTTTTTGTAAATCATATTTCCAATCCTGTTATTTTACCAAATGAAATCATGACCGTATAATTACTATCGTTTCAAAGTGGTAAAATTAAATTCATGTCAGATATTGCACGGTACGTATAATAATTAATAGTAATATAGATGCGGCAACCTTGAACAACATGTTAATAAATTGAAGGCAATCTTCACAATAAAGTGGCAGTCAATAATAATATTATACCGGTTATTTAAAATTGTTGTTGATTTGTTAAAAACATTTTATTAACTTCACGACAGTTTTCATAGGGTACGGATTAAAAACGGGCCGGGGTATCTACCCCGGCCCAATTTTTTTTAACACGTTTATGGCGAGTTGATAATTTTAAATTGAAATCCTTTTTTTGAGAAATATTCAAGCGTGCGTGGTAAGGCATATTCCAATCTTGGTAACGCTTTCATGCTGTCGTGAAAAACTACAATTGAGCCTGGCGCGGTGTTGCGCATAACATTAAGGTAACAATTCTCAGGAGTGATATTTTCATCAAAATCGCCACTCAACACACTCCACATAATTGATTGTAAATTAAATTTCTCTCCCTGGAGGGCTTTTAATTGGAATTTTGTAATTCTGCCATAAGGTGGCCTGAACAAGTGACTGTCTATCAACTTTACTGCCTGCCCTATATCTTCAAGATATTTTTTATCACTTGTTTCCCAACCGTTTAAATGACTAAATGTATGGTTGGCAGTCTTGTGGCCCTCTGAAATGATCTGTTTGTAAATGCTAAAATATTCTTTAACGTTTTCCCCCACGCAAAAAAAAGTCGCCTTTGCCTGGTACTTTTTTAGTTCCTGTAATACAAAGGGCGTTGCCTGTGGATGTGGTCCATCGTCAAATGTGAGGTAGATATCTTTTTCCTCCGGCGCAATATCCCAAACGCAGCCGGGATACATTTTTTTTAAAAGCCATGGTGTTTTTACGAAATAGAACATGCCAGAAAAATAAATCTTTTTAATGAATTAAACCTTCGGCACAAAATATCGTCTCAGTTTCTAATTAATCTGTCTGCACCTTATAAAAAAACTATTTTATGAAATTAAAAAACTATTTGCTTGCTTTTGCAACCCTTTCGGTTATGACGTGTCTTTACTCTTGTAAAAAAGAAAGCTCCAGCCCATCAAATGAACTCGAAACAACATTTGAATTAAGCGGAGACCAGGCCATTTCCGAGAACCTGAATTCAGATGCAGAATATATATTAAATGAGGCTGCAGTAGATAACAATTTTGCCGGTGCCAGGAATACAGGTGTAGCTGAAACAATGAATGTCCTTGGTTGTCCCAAAGTAAACGTGTCACAGGGTTTCCCGAAGACCATTTCCATAGATTTCGGGGCTGGCTGTACTACCAGCAATGGGGTTACGAGAAGTGGAATAATAAATATTACGCTTAGTGATTCCCTTAGAAAATCCGGAAGCGTAGCAGTTATGACTTTCGATAATTATTATGTAAGCGGTTTCAGGAAAGAGGGCACGATTACCTGGACCAATACAAGCCAGGGTGGCACTAAAAGCTGGGAACGGAAATGCGTTGATGGCAAAATTACCGGCCCGGGTGGAAAATACTGGTTGCACAGCGGCACTCAAAATGTCGTGCAAACCGCGGGTTCCCCGACACCGTTAAATTTACTCGATGATGTGTTTTCAATAACCGGCTCGCACACTGT
>JBDTLZ010000138.1:0-17011 GCA_039934515.1 Ginsengibacter sp. | reverse complement strand
TTCATAGGATATTGGATTATAACAGGGGTGGATTTTTATCCGGCCCCTTTTTTTTTAGTTGCAGAACCACGGGAACCACGAATTACACGAATTACTTCTGACCGATATAATAATTTCTGCCAGGTCGCGTGTATACAGATTTTACTGACTATCGAGCATAATACCGGAGTGGGGCAATTTTTGTTAATTAATTCTCAATGAATTTTTTGGAGGCAACTTCCATACGAGGTAGCACGACTAAGATATAATAGGTTTTAGACTTAAGATTTAATGGTTAAGATTTTTTGATTATCCCGGGCTTCTTTCCAGTTGCCCGGTTTTACATTTCACCCTTTTGTCCCAATCCTGTATCACCCATATCAGGGATATCTTCAGCATGATAAATGCCGGCATCTAATTTCTTTTTGGTTTCATCAAATGCCCGGAGTGTAATTTCAATATCTTCATCTGTATGGGCGGCTGTAGGTATAAGGCGATAAATAATCTGGCCTTTTGGTATCACCGGGAAAACAACGACGGAACAAAAAATATGGTAATTCTCCCGTATGTCCATAACCATACAAGTCGCTTCCGGTAAGTCGCCCTTCATAAACACAGGTGTCACCGGGCTGTTGGTGGTTCCAATATCAAACCCTTTTTCCCGTAAGCCATTCTGTAATTTATTTACATTGTGCCATAACTTCTCACGCAGTTCGGGCAAGGTTTTTAGCAACTCCATGCGCTTCAGCATCCCTTCCACGATGATCATGGGTAAGCTCTTGGCAAATATCTGCGAACGGACATTGTACCGGAGGTAGGTCATAATGCTTTTTGGCCCGCTTATAAAAGCCCCGATGCTCCCCATGCTCTTCACAAACGTGCTGAAGTAAAGGTCAACTCCGTCCTGGCAACCCTGCGCTTCATCTGCACCTGCGCCGGTTGCTCCCATTGCCCCGAAACCATGCGCATCATCGATGAGCAAACGAAAATTATATTTTTTCTTAAGTGCAACAATTTCTTTTATCTTTCCCTGGTTTCCGCTCATTCCAAAAACCCCTTCCGTTATAAGCAGGATACCACCGCCGTTCTTGTCAGCCATTTTAACCGCACGTTGTAATTGTTTTTCACAATCATCGACATCGTTGTGTTTATAGGTATAACTAAAACCAAGATGCAGGCGCACGCCGTCAACAATACACGCATGGGCTTCGCCGTCATACACAATCACATCCCGCCTGTTCACCAGTGCATCAATACAGCTCATTATTCCCTGGTATCCAAAATTTAACAACATGGCATCTTCCCTGTTTACAAATTCAGCAAGCACTTTTTCCAGTTCTTCATGCATTACAGAATCTCCGCTCATCATGCGTGCCCCCATGGGATAGCCCATGCCCCATTTTGCCGCGGCCTCGGTATCTGCTTTTCTTGATTCAGGATGGTTCACAAGCCCCAGGTAATTATTCAGGCTCCAGACTATTTTTTCTTTCCCCCTGAAAAACATCCTGCTGCCGAGCTCGCCAGTAAGTTTTGGAAATGTAAAATAGCCATGCACCCGGTCCACATGCCTTCCTATTGGCCCGCCATCCTTTACCATTTTTTCAAAAACATCTACCATGAAAATTCATTTTCGTTATAAATGTGGCAAAAATAAGGCATTAACGATTAGAAAATTTATTGCCGTACCGTACTATTTTGGATTGAGCTTTCTTTCAATTGCAGGCTTACAATTTTTAATAACCTGCAAAAGATTGTTATCCTACCTTTATAAAAAAGATATGGTGAAAAGTATTTGCATGTCCATTTGGGTGCTGTGTATATCAATTTCTTCTTTTGGGCAGAAATCTAAAGTGTCCAGCCATCCCAAACTCGTAATAGGCCTTGTAATTGATCAGATGCGCTGGGATTATTTATACCGGTATTATGATCTGTATTCAGCAAATGGATTCAGGCGGTTGATTGAAAAAGGGTTCAGTTGTGAAAATGCATTTATTCCTTATGTTCCCACTTATACGGCTCCGGGACATACCTGTGTTTACACCGGCAGCGTTCCAGCCATCCATGGTATCGTTGGCAATAATTGGTACGATGCTGAAGCCGGCAAAGACGTGTATTGTGCATCGGATCCTGCAGTGAATACAGTGGGCAGTAATTCGGGCGAAGGAGCCATGAGCCCTAGGAACCTTTGGGTGACGACGATAGGTGATGAACTTCGTTATAGCACAAATTATTCGAGCAAGGTGATCGGTATCGCGTTGAAGGATAGATCTGCCATATTTCCTGCAGGCCATTCTGCGAATGCAGCTTACTGGTTTGATGGATCAGTTGGTAAATGGATCAGCAGTACTTATTATCAAAATAAATTACCAGCCTGGGTAGTTAAAGAAAATGAAAAATTGTTACCTGATGCGGCTATGTCTAAAGACTGGAACACATTATTGCCAATCGAAAAGTATACCCAGAGCACTGCAGATGATAAAATTTACGAGTCTGAGATTCCGGGTGAAAAAACGGTTACTTTTCCGCACCGCCTTTCGCAGTTAACCAATTCCAGGTACGAGGCATTTAAATACACACCGTTTGCGAACACGTACACATTTGATATGGCAAAAGAAGCGATTGATAATGAAAAAATGGGCATGGGTGATGTAACCGATCTACTGGCAGTAAGTATCTCATCAACGGATTATGTAGGCCATACTTTTGGCCCTAATTCAATAGAAGCTGAAGATACCTGGCTGCGCCTCGATGCCGACATAGCAGGTTTTTTACAGTACCTCGATACAAAGCTTGGGGAAGGAAATTATTTGTTGTTTCTTACAGCGGATCACGGGGTGTCTGCGGCACCTGGTTTTATGAATGAACATAAATTGCCGGGCGGCACTTACAGCAGCGGAACATTAGCAGCCGAATTAAATAAAATGCTCGATAGTACGTTCAACATAAAAAATGTGTTGATAAGCCTTGAGAACAACCAGCTTTATATCAATAAAAATGTGATAAAAAACGCAGGCAGGAATGCATCGGAAATACAAAACGCTATCATTGATTTTCTAAAGGGAAAACCATATATCACCGATGCTTTTCTCACTGAAAATATAGCAGCCACTTCAATACAGGCAACAATAAAAGAGAGGGTTTTAAATGGGTATAATCCAAAAAGGAGCGGGCAAATTGCTTTTTTGACCAGGCCAGGTTATTTAGATGGATCAGGCAAGGGCACGACGCATGGTATGTGGAATCCCTATGATGCACATATCCCCTTATTGTGGTTTGGATACCAGGTAAAGCAAGGTAAGACCAACCGCGAAGTATATATGAGCGATATTGCGCCAACAGTAACCGGCATTCTTGGAATTCAGATGCCGAGTGGTTGCATTGGAAAGGTAATTGAGGAAGTAACCCGTTAATTATTGTGTTACCATCTGTTGTCTTCTCTTGAGCCGTTCTTTTGCCATTTTAATAAATTTCCCCTTTTCACTAAAGCCGGCATCATCTCCTAAAAGCTCGCCCCATGGCTTTAATGGGCCGATACGGTCAAAGATGACTTTGATGATGGCTATAAATGGGATCGATAAAAACATACCTGATATTCCCGCAACAGCACCACCCGCCAATACGCCGAAAATTGTTATGAGTGCATTGATCTTCACCCTTGAGCTTACAATTTTGGGCATGATAAAATTGTTATCGAGGAACTGAACAACTGTCAATACAGCAACAAGCCAGCCTATATCGGCAATATTGCTGGAAGTGGTTAATGTAACAAGCATGCAAATGATGGTAGCGATCAGCATTCCCACGTAAGGTATCATGTTCAGTATTGCAGAAAGTAATGCCAGGAAGAAAGCATATTTGATCCCGATTATTAAAAAGCCTCCATAATTGATGAGGGTGATAATACCCATTTCAATAAGAAGGCCTGCCATATATCCCTGTACTATCAATTTTGATTCGCGGATAACTGCAATCACATGCTCGCGGTGATGGTCTTCAAAAATGTTCACCAGGAACTTACGGATCATATTCCTGTAGTACAAAATAAGGAAGGTGTAAATGGGTAGCAGTATGATAAAAATTATTGAATTGGTAATCGTAATCAAAGTGAGCCCGAGGAAGCCTCCGCCATCTTTCCCCTGGATTTGGGAAGTCGCCTTATCAATGTATTCTTTTTGTTCAACTCTGGTGAGATGAAATTGTTGGAATGCCCATGTTTGCACGGTGCGAAGGTGCCTGTTCAATTGACTTTTTATCTGTGGCAGATCGTCGACAAAACCGGCTATGTGAATCGAAAAAAAATAAATAAGGCTTACAAGAATGCTCAATGAAATTATTAAGGAAACAGATATAGCCCACACACGCGATAATTTTCTTTCCAGGAAATTATTAAAGGGCAAGAGTAATATCGCCAGGAGTGTTGCGAACGCAATTGGCACGATAATGTCCTGTCCAATCCAGATTATAAAGCCGCCCGATAACAGGCAAAATAATACAAGGGATAATTTAACGAGAAAAGATCGGGATTTACCAGGCTGCATGAATCAAAGGTTTATGGAGCAAAAGAATGAGCGCAGGTACGTATGTTCCAGTATTAACACATAAATTCCGGTACGCAATTCAATTAGCCTCGATCAAAACGCTTATTTACCCGGTTTGGTATTCAATCGGTGGTTTCTGCAAAAAATTTATGAAACCAGGGAATGGTCTCAATTCCTTTATAGAAATTTTCCAGTCCATATTTTTCATTGGGTGAATGTAGATTATCACTATCAAGCCCGAAACCCATAAAAATGATCTTTACACCCAGCTCTTTTTCAAGTATTGAACATATAGGGATGCTACCGCCGCCCCGTAGCGGAATGGGTGTTTTGCCAAAAGTTTTTTCTACAGCCCTGGCGGCAGCCTTGTAGCCCTTACTGTCAATTGGTGTCATATATGCTTCACCACCGTGGTGTTCAAATGCATTTACGGTTACCGACGGCGGGGCTATTTTTATAAAATAATCCAGCAGTTTTTTTGTCATTTTTATTGAGGACTGGTCAGGGACCAGCCGTGCAGAGATTTTTGCTGTGGCTTTTGAAGGCAAGACTGTTTTAGCACCTTCGCCCATATAACCTCCCCAAATTCCATTGATCTCAAGTGTAGGCCTGATGCCGGTACGTTCATTGGTAGTATATCCTTTTTCGCCCCACAATTCTTTCACGCCAAGCTCTTTTTTATAGTCATCTTCATTGTAAGGCGCCCTGTTCATAAGTTCTCTTTCTTCGGCAGAAGATTCCACTACATCATCATAAAATCCAGGTATGGTTATGTGGTTGTTCTCATCATGGCACGAAGCGATCATTTGCGCAAGTATCGTTATTGGATTGGCAACAGCGCCTCCATATATTCCACTATGTAAATCCCTGTCTGCGCCGGTTACCTCAACTTCGATGTATGATAAGCCACGTACGCCGATGTCAAGGGATGGAGTTTCCATGCTCAGCATAGAGCTGTCGCTGATCAATATGACATCGGCCTTTAAAAGCTCCTTATTGGCCGCTACAAATTTCCCCAGGCTGGGTGAGCCCACTTCTTCTTCACCCTCGATTAAAAATTTTATGTTGGTGCTCATGGTGTTTGTTTTAACCAGGGTTTCCAACGCTTTAATGTGCATATAAAATTGCCCTTTATCATCAGCCGAACCACGCGCATACACTTTTCCGTCTTTAATAATCGGCTCAAAAGGCGCGCTGTGCCAAAGTTCCAGTGGTTCTGCCGGTTGCACATCGTAATGCCCATAAATCAAAACGGTGGGTTTGTTTTTATCTATTATCTTTTCTCCATACACAACAGGATGGCCATCGGTTTGTATTATTTCTGCTAAATCAGCCCCCGACGACAGCAAACTTTTTTTTACTGCCTCAGCGCACGTCAGCATATCTTTTTTGTGCTCGCTTTTTGCGCTTACGGATGGTATGCGCAATAATTCCATCATTTCATCTAAAAATCTATCTTTATTTTTTTGCTGATACTCTTTCCATGTTTCCATAATAACATTTTGAACGTTAATCGAAGAATTGAACGAATTTATAACATTTGAACATTACAATCCATTAGTCTTTTGAAATGGATAAATTACTTTATGAAAAATTAACAGGAATATGAAAAAAAAAACGGTGTTAATTTGGAAAACGTAATACATAATTTATACATTTGCTCCAGATTGCTTTTCAATTCATCAGCCTTTGTTTGGTTGCATCATGTATTTCATCTCCCTGATGCCTTCTAAGCAAAGGCTGAGTCAATTCAGAGATGGCCTGTGTTGTTCATTGGGTACAACGTCAACAGCCGGGATTTGAAAATAGGTAAGGTTACCTTCAACCATGAATGGCGCCCGTTCTTACCCGTTTTTTTTGAATATCTTAAAAAAGTTGGCGGTCGCCATCCTGACGGTTTTAATAAGCCTGTAATAATATTCTTTGTTGAATAATTGAGAGTCGTGCATGGCTTTATAGGTGAGGAAAAAACCTACCGGCGACAATACAATTATTGGAAGCCACATTCCTGTGAGCGGGTCAAGAATATCATCCTTGGTAAATTTTTCGCCAAAAATATTGAGCAGGTAAAAAATGAGGAAAAATAGGAGTGCAACCACCAATGGCAGGCCCAGTCCGCCTTTCCTGATAATTGATCCCAGCGGCGCCCCGATAAAAAAAAGCACAATACAGGCAACTGAAAGTGATAGCTTTTTATGCCATTCTACTTTGTGAAGCCTGATGTCGTTGACACGGCTGTAGTACTCATTGCTGGTTGTTTCCATAAGACTTCGCATACTGGCAACCGTTGCGGCTGCCTGGTCATAAACAGTGCTCTGTACACTATCCGGTATGAGATCATCAAACGAGGTTACTTTTTTAGCTACAGGTTTTTTAACTGCGGCAGCCATTTGTTTTTTTACGACAACGGTGTCCTTATATTTTTCAAACCTTAAATAACTTTTCAGGCTTGTGCGTGTGGTCTTTATCAGGGAATCAGGTATTTTTTTAATGGAATCAATATCCTTATCAAGTTGTTTTAATGTTTTCATTCGCATGTTATTCATAAACAAGCTGTCTGAGGTTTTTTGAATATTGAGCTGGGTAAGGTCAAAGAGTTTATTGTATTCTTTGAAGCCAAGTTGCACATATTCATTCTTCGGTGAATTGTACAGGCCTTTTTCTTCATACCGGTGGCCATTCTTTAATTTGAATTCCAGGAATTTCTTATTAGTGCTCACATTCATTTTGCCGCTTTCAGACATGATTGTATTATCCTGTATCCCATTAGATTGTTCATAAATAAGCACGTTGTGAAGGGTGCTCTTATCTTTTTCTTTTTTGCCAACCTTGATAGAGAATCCCCTGAAGCCATTGTAAAACACGCCGTCCTTCAAGTCAAATGCGGGACTTTTTCGATAGATGTCATTGTAGATAACTGCAAATTTCAGATTCGCGACAGGAGCAATATAATTCGCAAATAAAAACGCTATTCCGGTAAGCAACAGCGATATGAAAAATAAAGGCCGCATGAACCGCAGTAAGGATATACCCGATGATTTAATAGCGACCAGTTCGAAATTTTCACCCAGTTTACCAAATGTCATGATAGATGAAAGAAGGATAGCGATGGGCAGGGCGAGGGTCACCAATGTTGCACTTGCGTAAATAAGAAATTTAATAAGGGTAATAACATCAAGCCCTTTGCCTACCAGGTCATCAATATATTTCCACAAAATCTGCATCATAAATACAAATAATGTTATAAAGAACGTGGCAATAAACGGCCATAGGAAAGCTTTGAGAATTAATTTGTCAAGTTTTTTAAACATGCAGTTAACAGGGAGTGGAGTGACCTTTAATAACTTTTGTTGTAAATTTCACCTATGAGCATCGAGGCAAAAATACATCTTTCAACTTTCGAAATGGAGCTGATAAGGAACAAAGAGTGGATTTTAACTAAACAAGTCATCATAGATAAAGTAGGCAATCTTTTTGGCGGGCTCAATGAAAATTTTAAGGAGATGTCCCGGCAGGAAGAAGTATTTCTTCAGCAATTTTATAAAAATACCGGCGGCAAAATTTCAAAAGGGGAAAATTATGAGGGGCTGCCCTATGTCATGCTGGATTATCCCGCAATGTTTTCAAGAGAAAATATCTTTGCGATCAGGACGATGTTTTGGTGGGGAAACTTCTTTAGTATTACCCTTCATTTGTCGGGTGACAGGTTTAAACTGGAAGGAGATTTTGATGAACTTCTCACCTACCTGAAGGAGAATAATTTTTTTATCTGTGTGAGTGAAAACGAGTGGCTTCATAACTTTGGCACTTCCAATTATATGTCTGCCTGGGAATGCGGTACGAAACAATTCGAAGAAATATCCAAAAAAAATTTCTTCAAAATCTCTAAGAAAATGGAATTGGGTAAATGGGATGAAGCGACAGAATTCCTATCAAAATCGTTCGTTGAAATAATCGACTTTATTAAAATCAGTTTCCCAGGCGGTGAAAGAGTTCTTTCACCTGGGTTTCCCAAAGCTGGCTCTGGTCTTTAATTTCTTTTTTGTCAGCAAAATCATTTATGATCAGGATGGTAAGATTCGTTACTTCAGATTTTTCGATGCTGAATTCGAAGTATTCATCCTTAGGAGAATTAACCCAATGAAATCGAATTGATTTGTTTTCTTCACTGTCCAAAACTTCAGCTTCTTCAGCCGAGCCATTCCATGCGAAACTGAACAGGCCATCTTTATCCTCAACTTTTTCGGCAAACCATTCCTGCAGGCCTGTGGAGGTCGAAAGAAACTCATATAAAATTGCGGGAGAGCATCTTACCGGGTACTCTAATGTATATTTTACTTTCTTACTCATCTTTAAAATTAAAACTGTACTGTATATGTGCAATAATATAAAATAAATTTACTATCCAACCTAATTTATACTTTTTTTTAATAATTTTTTTTTAGGGACAGGTTCTTGTCTCATCTGCCACACTTTACGCAAGTTAAAAGATTAACATTTTTTTTGGTTACATACTTAAAACTATCTATATTACGTTACTAGGGTACAATTTTATTACAACACACGAAACCGGAATGTTTTACCTTCTAAATTACTGCTTATGAGTATGCGCCAACTCAAGATCTCCAAATCAAT
This sequence comes from Ginsengibacter sp., assembly GCA_039934515.1. GTDB lineage: Bacteria > Bacteroidota > Bacteroidia > Chitinophagales > Chitinophagaceae > Ginsengibacter. The sequence continues at coordinate 7,859 of JBDTLZ010000138.1, read as the reverse complement.
TACGAACCGGGAAAGCGAAAGTCTCGAAAAATATTTACAGGAAATAGGGAAGGTAGATCTTATTACGCCGGAAGAAGAAGTTAAACTTGCACTTAGAATAAAGCAGGGAGACCAGGCAGCGCTGGATAAGCTTACGAAAGCCAATCTCAGGTTTGTCGTTTCCGTTGCCAAGCAATACCAGAACCAGGGCCTCACACTACCCGATCTTATTAACGAAGGTAATTTGGGACTTATAAAAGCCGCCCAGCGTTTTGATGAAACCAGGGGTTTTAAATTTATATCGTATGGTGTATGGTGGATACGTCAAAGTATCATGCAGGCACTTGCCGAACAATCCAGGATCGTAAGGCTACCTTTAAATAAAGTAGGGTTGACGAACCGGATAAGCCGGGCTTATTCACACCTTGAGCAGGAGTTTGAAAGAACGCCAACCGCAGAAGAACTTGCATTTTTTCTTGATATTGAAACTGAAGAAGTTTCCGCAACGATGAATGTAGCTGCCAGGCATGTAAGCATGGATTCGCCACTAAGCGACGGCGAAGAAAGTACACTCATTGATGTGTTGGTTAATGGAAATGCAGACAGTGCCGATAAACAAATTATGTTTAACGATTCATTAAAAAAAGAAATAGCCCGCTCACTAAGCATACTTACTGAAAGACAAAAAGAGGTGGTGTGTTATTTCTATGGTATCGGGGTAGAACAACCCCTGAGCCTGGAAGATATCGGGATGAAATTTTCATTAACCCGTGAGAGAGTACGACAAATAAAAGATAAAGCAATTACCAAGTTACGCACTACTTCAAAAAGTAACCTTTTGCGGGAATATATGGGCGTGTAATAAAGGACAAATACACAAAATACCTGAGCGTACATTTAAAAGATGTTCGCTTTTTTTGTGCCTCTGCGTTCACCGGTCAACTTAAAGAGCGGGCTTCCAGGCTACCCGGTATCCTGTAAATAAATGCGCCGGCGGGAACGCATCTGGTATTTGTTGTCGTATTCTCAAATACCTTTGTAGTACTTACATGGACAATTATTTTAAAATAGGCAAGCTGGCAGCTACTTTCGGGTTAGAAGGACAATTGGTCCTGCAGCATAGCCTTGGGAAAAAGACTTCACTCAAGGGGTTGGAAAATATTTTTATTGAAGAAAAAAGAGATTCGTTCCTTCCTTATTTTATTGAGTCAGCCAAAATTAAAAATGATAAAGAGGTATACATTAAACTTGAAGGAGTCTCTGCAAAGGAAACCGCCAGGCCACTCGTAAAAAAGGAAGTGTGGTTGCAGGAGATAGATTTCAAAAAATTTGCAGCCAATGCCGCCCCCATATCATTGCTTGGATTTATGGTAATTCATGAGGACGAAGAATTGGGGGAAGTGTGTGAAGTAATTGAACAGCCACACCAGGTTTTATGTAAAATCATAATTAACGGGAAGGAAGCACTTATTCCGGTACACGAGGCATCTTTGGAAAAAATAGATAAAAAAGGCAGGAAATTATTCGTGAATTTACCGGAAGGCCTTCTGGATATATATAAAGATGCCTGATGTTTTGAACTTGAAAATTAGCAGGAACACATGGACCCAGCTTCCTCAAATATGATAGCTCATTTCGACCTTGACTCCTTTTTTGTTGCTGTCGAATATTTAAGAGACCCTTCATTGAAAGGTAAGGCTGTTATTGTAGGGGGATCTCCGGAACGTGGCATTGTGACCACTTGCAGTTATGAGGCACGGAAGTTTGGCGTACACTCTGCCATGCCCATGAAAACGGCCATGAAACTTTGCCCGCATGCAATTATTGTAAAAGGTACTTATGGTGAATACGGCCGGTATTCAAGATGGGTAACACAGATCATCGCATCAAAAGCCCCGCTTTTTGAGAAGGCGTCTATTGACGAATTTTATGTTGATTTGGGTGGAATGGACAAATTCTTCAATCCCCTGCAATGGACTATCGACCTGAGGGAACTTATTATGAGTGAAACCGGCCTGCCAATATCATTTGGAATAGCGAAGAATAAAATGGTGGCAAAAATGGCTACCAATGAAGCGAAGCCTAATGGATTTCTCCAGGTACCTTATGGAAAGGAAAAAGATTTCCTGGCAGGCCTTGAAGTTAATAAGATTCCCGGTGTGGGGGAACAAACCACCCAGGTGCTGCTGCAACATGGGTTTAAATTTATCAGGGACATTCATAATGCCACCCCTGAAAAAATGGAAAAAATGTTGGGCAAATGGGGTTTTGATTTATGGAACCGGGCCCAGGGAACTCATCATTCAACGATCAGCGCTTACCACGAATCTAAATCAATCTCAACTGAAAATACTTTTGAAGAAAACGTAATCGATGTGAACAGGTTGATGGGGGAAATAGTGCGAATGACAGAGCGGATTGCCTTTGACCTGAGGAAGGAAGAAAAGGTTACCGGCTGTATCACCGTTAAAATCAGGTATCCTGATTTTGAAACAACCTCCCGGCAAACAAGTATTCCTTACACGAGCGCCGATGATGAAATTATCCCGGTAGCCAAGGGCCTTTTTCACAAATTATATAAGAAAGGGAAACCGGTACGGTTACTTGGCGTACGGCTCAGTGACTTAACCAACGATGCTGTGCAGGCCAACCTTTTTCAAAATATGGAACGGAAAAATACTTTGTATAAGGCGATCGATGATGTAAAGAACCGGTTTGGCGCGGGAAGCGTTATAAGAGCTGCGGGGAAAAATGATTAAATTCCGGCCATAAGTACATCCTGCAGTGTTTTCTTTTCAAGAATTTTTAGGGTAGCATCTCTTGTTATTGTCATCATTTTGCGCATACCGCAATGTTTTTCATCGCAGTCGGCACATTTTTCATAAAAATTCAGGCTTACACAGGGTAACAGGGCAATCGGCCCGTTAATGACCCGTATTACAGTAGCGAGGCTGATCTTTTTAGGAGAAACTTTTAAATAATAGCCCCCACCTTTGCCCTTTTTACTTTCCAGTAGATCGGCTTTTTTTAATTCATTAAGAATATTTTCCAGGAACTTTAAGGGTATATTTTTTTGTTCTGAAATGTTGCAGATCAGCACGGGGCCTCGCCCATAGTTCTCCGCCAAATGTGTAAGCGCCCTGAAAGCATACCTTGTTTTTTTAGAAAGCATATATTTTCTTAAATATTTTATAAAATACAGGAAATTCTCGCCTGTGATTTGCAAATTTATAAAAATTCCCTACCATTTTGGTAGGATATTAATACCTTAGCAAAATCTTAAAAATTAAAATCAATAATTATGAGTTTACAATTAGGCGACACGGCCCCCGATTTTACGGCCGAAACAACAGAAGGTAAGATAAATTTTTATGAATTCCTGGGCAATAGTTGGGGTGTACTTTTTTCTCACCCTGCTGATTATACACCGGTGTGCACTACTGAATTAGGAAGAACTGCATCTCTCAAAAAGGAGTTTGAAAAACGTGATGTTAAAGTCCTGGCGGTAAGTGTTGATCCGCTGGAAAAACATTATGGCTGGAAAAATGATATTAACGAAACCCAAAATGTTTCCGTCGATTTTCCGATAATTGCTGACGAAGACAGGACTGTTGCGAACCTTTACGGAATGTTACATCCTAATGCTTCTTTAACGGCAACCGTTCGGTCATTATTTATTATAGGACCCGATAAAAAGATCAAGCTTATGATTGTTTACCCCGCATCAACAGGAAGGAACTTTGCAGAGGTATTACGGGTGATCGATTCACTGCAGCTTACGGCAAATTATAGCGTAGCAACACCTGCCGATTGGAAAGAAGGGGAAGATGTTATAGTGGTGCCCGCAGTAAGTACAGAAGATGCCATCAAAAAATTCCCTAAAGGGGTTAAAGTTGTAAAACCATATTTGCGTTACACGCCTCAACCCAATTTGAGTTAATTATTTCAGGAAACTTTAGACCTGTTCTTTTGTAATTGTTGTAATAATGCTTTCATATCTTTCGGGAGAGGTGCTTCCAAAATATGTTTATTTGCGGTAGCATCTGTAAAAATTAAGCGATGTGAATGGAGGGCCAGCCTGTTTACCAGTGGCCTTTCTTCATCTTCGTGAATGCTCAATTTGTATTTCTTTTTAAAAGACGAAAGCAAGATTGGCTTTCCATCTCCGTAAATCGCATCACAGGCAATAGGATGCCCGGTAAATTTCATGTGTACCCTAATCTGGTGGGTACGGCCGCTCTGTATGTTAAACTGAACCAGCGAATAGATCCCATAATCTTCCATTACGTCATAGTCAGTTAAAGAAGGCTTCCCCTTTTTGCTTACTGTCATTATACCCTTGTGTGTAGGATGTTCAGCAATAGGTTCATTTACTGAACCTTTTTTAGGAGTAATACTTCCCCGGATAATACCGAGATAAATTTTCTCTATGTTTCGTTGTTCAAATAGTTGTGAAAGGTATTTGTGGGAAACCTCATTTTTTGCAAATAATACAACTCCGCTCGTTTCCCTGTCCAGCCTGTGAACAATATAGATTTTACCATATTCCTGGAGCAATATTTTATATAATGACAATTGTGTTTCATCGTGCCTGTCGGGTATAGTAAGCATGCCTGCCGATTTATTAACCGCGACAAGGTCATCATTTTCAAAAATTATGGAAAGTCCTTTTGAAAGCATAATTTAATTGAATTCTGTTGTGCCTTTTTCCGCGCTTCGTGCCATATGGGCACCACGGATATTTTTTTGTTTATTCATATATTTAAGTAAGCGTATTTCTTTTTCACTTAGATACCGCCACTTTCCGCGCTCCACATTTTTTTTAGTAAGGTTTGCGTACATCACCCTGTCAAGCCCCTTAACTTCATATCCCAGGTGCTCGAAGATCCGGCGAACTATCCTGTTGCGGCCGCTATGCAATTCAATCCCCACCACAGACTTATCTTTTGAATCGGCATAAGCCAGTGCATCTGCAAAAATTTCTCCGTCTTCAAGGCTGATACCTTGTAAAATTTTTTCAAAATCGCCCTTTGCAAGGGCCTTATCCAATTTTACTTCGTAAACTTTTTTAATATTAAAACTGGGATGCGTGAGCTCCTGGGTAAGATCACCATCGTTGGTAAGCAGGAGAACCCCGGAAGTATTTCTGTCCAGCCTGCCTACCGGGTAGATTCGCTGGTCGGTGGCATTTTTCGTGAGTTGTAAAACCGTCTTGCGATTTTGGGGATCATCGGTAGTCGTTATATAATCTTTCGGCTTGTTGAGTAAAATATACACCAGGTTTTTAGTTACATATAATTTCTTACCGTTAAATACTACATCGTCTTTTTCATTTACTTTAAAAGCTGGTTGAATGACTACGGTCTTATTTACAGAAACTTTCCCCTGTACAATCAGGGATACTGCATCCCGGCGGGACGTTACACCACAATGAGCTAAAAACTTATTCAAAGGCATCTGCGATAAACCTGTGGCCTTTTTTACGGTATCACCGGGGCGGGGTTTGTCCTTCGATTGCGGATATTTTTGTTTCCCGGGAGGTTTTACGGATGGTTCAGGAGCCGGGGGATTATTTGCAGAAAAACCCCTGTGACGTAGCGCCCGTTTCTCTTCAAAACGCTGTTCTATAGCCGCGGCTTTCTGTTTTTTCGCAACCTTTTTCTCCTGCTTAAATTTTTCCTTTACGGCCGCATTATTTTTGGGGTTAATGAATTTTTTAAATGGCTGTTGGCTCATGAGAAGTAATTTGCTGTTTTTCAACAGTAGTGAACGGCAAAGATAAAATAAAACAGGTGAACCGTTTTGATTCACCTGTCGTTTCATTGAACATCGATTTTTTTAGGATTCTTTATTGGATCTCCTGTTTTTCATATCATTGATCCTGCTGTTTCTTAATGCTTCTTTTTTCTGTAGTTGCTCCGCACTCAGAATACTATTCATACTTTCTTTCCTGTTTTCCATAAGCTTTCTAAATTGTGCTTTCTTTTGTTCTTGTGTAAGAGATGAGTTCTCCCTGATAGCTTTTGCCTGTGCCATTGAGTTGTCACCTTGTTCTTTAATTTTTGCAACCTGTTCGTTGGTTAAATTAAGATCTGTTTTCATTTTTTCCAGTCTTTTATTGGCCATCGCGGCTCTCTTTTCACTGCCTTCTTTTTTAGACTGTACGATCTTATTTTTTTGTTCGGCTGTAAGAATGTCCTGGAATTTTGATTTTCGTTCCTGCTCGAGATCTGCCTTTTTTGCCCGGTAATCTTTAAGAGTTATTGCTTCATTTTTTTCAAGGTCTTTCAGCCGGTTCCTGTAATCATTGTGTAAAGCTTTTGCCTGTTCTTTTTGAGCAGCAGCAAGGTTGAGATTCATCATCATATCATTGCCATGATGCCTATGCATTCCATAGCCTGATCTTTTATGGTGCAGGTGTGTCGCATTATGCTGGTCAGCAGCGCCATTTTCATTTGGGGTGGTTTGGGCATTCGCTGCAACAGCCATCATTGCAAAAGCGGATAATGCCATTAAATGTTTTTTCATATTTTATAATTTTGTTTGTTTGAAGAATAGACGTACACAAATAACCCCGGTTTAATTCCGGGGTTTAATAATATGTTAATCAATGCGCCGGTTAATTTACAGGGGAATGCTCCAGGTCTTTATTTGCAAGTTGCCCGCACGCGGCATCAATATCTTTGCCACGGCTTATTCTAAGTCTCACATTTACGCGGTGTGCCGCCAGGTAATCCATAAATTTTTGAGTAGCATCTTTATCGGGTTTCATAAACGTGGCATTGTCAATAGGATTGTACTCGATAATATTTACAAGGTGAACCGGTACCTGTTTATAAATTTTAATAAGATCATCAGCATCGGGTATCGAGTCATTTTCACCTTTGAATAAAATGTATTCGAAAGTGATATCGTTCTTTGTTTTGTTATAAAAATAATTAAGCGCTTCGATCAACGATTTGATGTTGTTGCTTTCGTTGATCGGCATGATCTCATTTCTTTTTTTATCATTTGCCGCGTGGAGCGATAAGGCGAGGTTAAATTTTACACCGTCGTCACCAAGCTGTTTTATCATTTTAGCGACACCGGCAGTGGAAACAGTTATTCTTTTTGCACTCATGCCAAGGCCGTCGTGTGCGGTTATTCTTTCTATGGCTTTTAAAACGTTTTTATAATTTAACAATGGCTCGCCCATTCCCATGAAAACAATATTGCTCAATTTTTTGCCATATGTTTTTTCGGCCATCTGGTTAAGCAAAACCACTTCATCATAGATCTCGTCAAAATGAAGGTTTCGTTTTTTATCCATATAGCCGGTAGCACAAAATTTACAACTAAGGCTGCAGCCAACCTGCGAAGATACACAGGCCGTCTGCCTGTTATCAACCGGTATTAAGACGCCTTCAACAAGGTGGCCATCGTGAGTTTTGAACCTGGTTTTCACTGTGCCGTCAGCACTAAATTGTGTGACATCAGCGCTTATAACAGGTAACGAAAAATTTTCCGATAAAAGCTGTCTTAATTCCTTGCTAAGGTTACTCATATCTTCAAAACTTGTGGCGTGTTTTTGCCAAATCCATTCCCAAACCTGTTTTGTCCTGAATTTTTTTTCACCGATAGTTTCAAAATAACTGGTTAGTTCTTCCAATGAGAGGGCCCGTATATTTTTCTTAGAATTCATTTTGCAAAAATAATGTAAAGGCATGAGCTGCAATCAGGCCGCAGCGCAAATTCGCTCTTGCCCCTAACCCCTAAAGGGGAACTGCTGTTCTTATTATTGAGTGTTGCGAATTTGGAATGCACCCTGCAATCACTGGTCAGTTGTGGGCTCACAGCTATTAAGTATCTTACATGCCCTTAAAATAAAAAAAACAATGGAA
>JBDTLZ010000137.1:0-15167 GCA_039934515.1 Ginsengibacter sp. | reverse complement strand
GTTCCTGTATTTGCCAGGCCGCTGGAACCTCTTACATCTTTTGAAGAATGAGCATCTACCCCATCAACTGCACTGCGCCCCATTGAAGCGGCAAGCAAAGCGGATGATTTTTTCAATGGCTTTTTTTGTTTTTTTTCTGCAACTTTTTCGGGTGTTATATTTTTTGTATCTTTTTTGTTAATTCGATTTAAATCAGGTTTGGATTTATTGACACCGTTGTTTTGTAATACTGTTTTGTTTGCCATTTTTTATTTTTTTAATTTATGTGAATCTATGGTTGAAAATATATGCAGATTTTTTTGCGCTAACCCGTGTCTAAAAGTTTCTTATGTACCAAATATTGCTCTTTTATTATTTCCCCGGACGCAACGAAATAATAACCGTTTTACATATTCGTAATTTTTATTTTTGATTAGAAAGAAAATAGGGCTAAAATATTTTTTTTGCTATGATCTCCGCTGTTGCCGGATCAACCAATCCATAATTGTTAGATACCAATTTTTCATTCTTATTTTTATATTTCATACGATCCAGCATATGAGTGATTAAAGCGATATGCGTTTCATCTTTATCATCCGCATTCACAATAAACCAGGGAGCATGCCTGAAATTCGTTTTTAGCAGCATTTCATGGTATCTTCAAGGTAAAACTCTTCCACTTTTCGATATCGCTATCCGTGGCTTCCATGCTATAGCCATTTACACTTTTAATATTGCGTTGCATATAATTTTTATTTCCATTTTATGAAAACAACATTTCCCCCTTAACTTTTATTTTTATCAGCGGTTTCATTTATCCCCAAAATGCGAAAAAATTTCGAAGGCCCTTTAAGCGGAATAATATTGCGAAAGTAAAAGTGAAGCCGATGAAGGGTAGAGTCATTAACTCACCGGATTGTCACTCATCTCTCTTAATTCGTTATATCATTCAAACATCTGAGAGGTAAAATGTTAAACCTGAGTTTTCTAGTCGTAAAATGTTGAAACTAATTTTTTAGCATTATGATTGATTAATAAATATCCTGAACAAACTTCCCATAATAATTTTGAAGGTTTGCCAGGTATGATTCGCTTATAGCTTCACCTGGCTCATATTCAGGGCTGTTTTTTACCTCCGCTTCGGAAACATTGATTTTAACTTCAGAAATATCCCATTCTATTTCCCTGACCAATTTTGGTGATATCAGTACCTTTTTTCCAGGAAACAAATGGCCCGTATCCACCACGAGGTAGTCCAGTTTCCAGGAATTATCATCCACTATAAAATCTTCAACATCACCAATTTTGCCATCAATTGCATGTATGGTATAACCTGTCACTTTGTGAGTACTCCGCAGATGAGGATCACCATCAGCATCTTTATTATCTTCACGGTTTTCCTTTCTCACCGCCTCGGCAAGTGGTTCATGAACCTGGGTCATCATTCCGGAAACCCCCATTCCGCCACCCCATATGCCCGCTCCCCAATAACTGGTCCAGGGATAGTATTCATACATCTCGATTTCATGCTGGCGGGAAACTGGTTGCTCCGTATCAATATTGGGGCTGTTCTTTATTTTTTCTTTTGTGAGATTAACTGGAAAAACTTCATTCTTCCAATCAGGAGTTAACAACGCCTGTGGAGATATAAGAACCTTACGGCTGTTGAGCCAGTTGCCCGTTTCTACGATTACATAGCGAACAGTCCAGGTGAGATCATCAAAATAAAATTCTTTAACTTTTCCTATTTCACCGTCGGTTGCCCCAATTGCATAACCGATTAGGCTATTAATACCTCTTTTCATTTTTTTTAATTTAAATAAGGTTCATTCAATGGGATCATTGCCCCACTCTTTCGCTAATTAGTACTTAGAATTACTTTGGCCAAACGGCCCGCGCATGTAAGCATCATCTTCTGCTGTTATAAAAAAGTCGGTAGGTTGAAAAAGCACTGAAATTTTTTCATTCACTCTTTGTGGTTTTGAAAGTAAACTGCTGGAAGTTTTAGCTGTCTACTTCTTTGGTTACATTCTGTTCTGTGCTCATCTACATTATTTAAATCTTTTTTAGTGAATTAAGCCTTGAAGGGTCTGCCAGCCGTATTACGCTTAAATCAATATTGTAATTTCTATTTTTATTTTCTTACTTTAACTGATTGCTCAGCACTGGGAACAACGGATGAAGTTTGGAATGACATTTTTCTTACACAGCATGAGAATATAAAAATGAACCACATCATGTTTATTCCCCAGTCATTATCAGTACATTTTATTTTATTTTATATTTGAATTTAATAATGTAAAGTTCATTGCTTTAATGGGATTAAGTGTTATACAATTCCATTCATTAGTTGTATCATTCACACTTTTGAAGCCAAGACAACCTGTTTAACTTTTATTTGGCAAGGATATAGTGGCGCAGCGCGGTAAAGGGTTTTCAAACCCGTATACATGGTAGTTGTGTTTTATAAATCTACGCCGATGAATGGGAACTAATATTATTTATGATTTTCTGGATAGCATGAAGTAAGTTCGACACCTTATTTATTATAGGTTTTGCTTTTCTTCAAATGATTTGTTGGAAAGTATCAAAAGGTGATGGCTTTTCATAATTTTTGAATGTGTCCACTCACGCCTTGCCTCATTTATTGAAGTACAACCGTTTTCAGTTTTCGGATGGTTAACAGGTCTTAGATTTCAGACTTTTCTCAAATCCGCTCAGAAAATATCCGGAATGGACCCCAAAAACCAAATTGATAATTGTAAATTGACGTAGAAAGAAAATAACCGGTCGATTTAGCTCCAGATATAAAAATAATTTACGAAGGAATATTGCAACCATAGCACCTCGGTTGATAGACTCCAGTTAGCCCATCTTTTTGTTTCATTTGGTCAGCAAAAGACGTAAAAAGGCGACGCCAACAATAATGGGTTGTAAATGCCTTTTCAGAAGCAAGGAGCAAATGAAAAATCATCCCCCGCCGTGAATGTGTGAATTATACAATTCTTTTATAATATTATATAACAATAGTCCGGTAAGAATTTAAGCTCGTAGCCTGCCGAAGTTCAGGCATTGGTTATAAATATGTTTTATTTTTCTGCAACTCAGGTCTAAAGCTAAGTTTGAAAATATTCTTTTTGTTATAAGCTGGTTCATATGCAGCATTTTGATATCAGCCATTGAAAAACTGCCTCTTTCTTCTATGGGGATTGATAAGTGGTAAGTCGCTTTAGCAATTGACACAACCGTCATGGCAATATTAAAATGGGTATGCAACTTTTGCTCATCCCTGGCCTGGCAATCTTCTAATCCCGCATACTGCTTGGCATCCCGTATCAAAAATTCCACTTGAAAACGTAAGCCGTAATGCCTGCACATGCACATGGCATCCATGTGAATGTCAGTTCCAATTATTATTTCAGGTTGCTTTTTTTCTCCGTAGTAAATAAAAGCTGCCAGCACCTGTTGCTTTAGCTGCACGCAATATACAATTCCTGCATACACTTTTTTATCATCATCCCGACAGCAACATTTTATTTTGCGTTTGTCAATAGCTGCTATGTTTACTTTACCATCATATAACTTTGGTCTGCCCTTGCCACCTTTTTGGCTGCCTTTATATAAATATTTCAGGTTCGCATCATGGCGGCCCTTTGTAATTATATGAAGACCTTGTTTTAACAATGGTTTTATAAAGTCCTTCTTCATAAAATAGCCATCTACAGCCAGATAGCGGGTCATAGACTTAATATCCCCAATGTGGTCTTCAATGATACTGACATAATGATGTATTAATGTCTTACCCGCTTCCTTCAGGGTTTTCGCTGAGGGTGTTTGCACCGCTATTCCATGCAGGGCCATTCCATTGGCCACATCTACAAAAGCCAGGCAACCAATCTCTAATCCCCTTAACGCTCTTTGTCTTACCCCACTCCAAAACATTCCCATACCATATGTTTGCTTGCCGCTTTTTTTAATATACGATGGATCAAAGACCGCTATCATTTCCCTTGCACAATGCTGCTGCACCAAAGCATAATTAAATGTAAACCAGTCAAAGAACTTACTAAATCCCAATCGATAACTTTTCTCAGTCATCTTACCCCATCTTTCCATATTGCTGAATACATATCGGCAATTCATCCCCAACCATAACTCCACAATGTGGATAATAAATTTTGAAACAGGTCTCTTTACTTTCTTAATTTTGCCCAGAGTTGCTTCTACAACTCTTAAGGTATTAGGCTTGGTATTTAGCATACAAAGATCTAATGCCTTTCCTCTTTTTAAACTAATTTAGTTTTACACTTTTCCACATTTAAAATATTACCGGACTATTGATATAACAGTTTAAAGTGTAAATGCAGCCACCTTTGCAACCCTCACAAAAATGAATTTGTGATTTAAAATATAATCAAATGAAAAATAATGCAGAGTTACAAAAGGACGTTCAGGATGCCATTAAATGGGAACCGTTATTGAATGCGGCCGAAATTGGTGTTACCGTTAAAGATGGCGTAGTAACACTTACAGGTGTTGTTGACACCTATACAAAAAAAACCGAAGCGGAAGATGCTGCTAAAAATGTAGCTGGCGTAAATGCGGTTGTTGAAAAAATTGAAGTAAAATTCAGCGGTAGTTTTGGAAAAAAGGATGACAATGAAATTGCAGATGAAGTGTTAAATGCATTTAAATGGAACTGGCAAGTACCAAACGACAAGGTAAAAGTAAAAGTTGAAAATGGCTGGATTTCCCTTGAAGGTGAATTGGAGTTCAATTACCAAAGAGACGCTGCTAAAGACGCAGTAAAAAATCTGCTTGGTGTAATAGGTGTTTCAAACAATATCACGATTAGATCAACCTATGAAGAAAAGGTCGAAAAAGCTGACATTGAATCTGCCCTTAAACGTAACTGGTCAATATACGATAACGATATTGACGTTACAGTCTCCGGCCATAAAGCCACATTGACTGGTATTGTTGATTCTTTATATCAGAAAGAGGAAGCAGGCCGCATAGCCTTTAAGGCTCATGGTGTTTGGTCAGTAGATAATGAACTGATTGTAGATTACGAGAATGCATTAATGGATGCATAAGTCCATAAATAGAAATGGGCGGGATTCCGCCCATTTCTATTTAATTTACCAAACAGTCTTGCATTTTCAAAAATATTTTGCATCAAATTTATATATCATGAAAAAGAAAGAAAAAAAGGAGCTAAAGAATAAATTGATTGTAGCAGTAAAAAATGTATTAACTACAAACAATGCCATCCTTACTTCTAAAATTGAAAAGGCTGTGGAAAAGTCTATCAACCTGATTGTAAAAAAAAGTCAGAAAAAAAATATTGCTAAAAGGAAAACTTCAGTTGCAGCATAATCATTGGTGACAGCTACTTCATTCATTTTTAAAATCAAAACTATGTTTTACGATGGTTATCACTTTTGGGGAATGCACCTGGTTTGGTGGGTTATCTGGATGATTTTTATTTTCTGGATTTTCGCTATTCCTTACGACATCCCCGGTCAGCGAAGGAGAAAAGATTCACCGTTGGATATTTTGCAAAAGCGTTTCGCCTCCGGACAGATTAACAATAATGAATACCAGGAAAAGAAAAAGATATTGGAGAACGATTTGTCAAAGTTATCGTGATTTTTTATAAAACTGCGCGTGTGTATTAACTAAGGTATGGAAGATTGACAAATATTTAATTTTTGAATGTAGTTACGATTGGCAAGCTGACCTAAAAAAAGTTTTCCGGCTTTGACTTATAAATTCTGCAATATGTAAATCCTTTGGCATTTGCTTCTTAATAATATTATTAATGATAGATAGTTTAAAATCTCAAACACTAAAAACAGTTGCTAACGTGGACCTGTACAGGTACGCCGGTAAATGGTATGAAATTGCATCATATCCACAGCGTTTTCAAAAAGATTGTACCTGCACTACGGCAGAATACACTCCTACGGATAAAGGTTACATCATTGTTGAAAACCGGTGCAATAAGGATTCTGTAAATGGGAAAAAATCTTACATCAAAGGGAAAGCATTTGTTGAAAAAAATTCCGGGAATGCAAAATTAGAGGTTCAATTCTTTTGGCCATTCAGGGGTAAATATTGGATAATTGATTTGGCAGATGATTACGGTTATGCAGTTGTAAGCCATCCTAACAAAAAATATCTGTGGATACTTTCAAGAATACCAAAGATGAGTGAAATTATCTATCAACAAATTATAAATCGGTTAAAAGAAAAAGGGTTTGATTTAAGTAGGCTTCAAACAACAAAACAATTGTGGAAGTATGTGGCTTAAAAAAATAATAAACGAAAAATTTTAAAAATGAACCTTTCAGAAATATTAAACTGGAGATATGCCACCAAAGCAATGACGAATGAAGTGGTACCAGAGAAAACAATAGAATCAATCATTAATGTCACATTGTTATGCCCTTCTTCATCCGGGCTGCAACCTTTCCATATTATTTTAATAAGTAATAAAGAAATGAAGAGAAAAATATTACCAATTGCAATGAATCAACCCGTGATCGAGCAGTCATCACACTTAATGGTTTTTGCTGCCTGGGATAGCTATACCGAAGAAAGAATTAACCATCATTTCTCTTATATTAACAAGCAAAGAGGAATGCCTGATTCCACTACAGATGAATATAGAAAAATGTTGCTGGTATTATTTAAAGAGCAAACACCTGAACAAAACTTTGAACATGCTGCAAAGCAGTCGTACATTGGTTTGGGCTATGCCACCATTGCAGCAGCAAACGAAAAGGTAGATGCAACACCAATGGAAGGCTTCAACCCGGAAGCAGTCGACGAATTACTTGAATTAAGAAAGCAAGGTTTAAAAAGCACTGCAATTTTAGCGCTGGGATACCGTGATATAAAAACAGATTGGTTAGTAAAACTCAAAAAAGTAAGGGAACCGTTGAGTGAGTTTATTACAGTAATCAAATAACTATAAAACACTAACTCAAAAAAAATATGTGTTTTTCAACAACCGCAAGTTTTGGTGCAAGCGCAATGCTAACTGTTGCAGGATTAGCCGCTTTAAGGAAAGTAGAAACCAAATCTCAAATTCCCTTTGCAACTATCCCTGTCATTTTTGCTTTTCAGCAATTTGCGGAAGGCTTTGTCTGGTTATCACTCAGCCATCCGGAATATAATCATTGGCAAAAAATCCCCATCACAATATTTTTAGTATTGGCCCAGGCTGTATGGCCTTTTTGGGCCCCATTTTCCTTTTTATTAATTGAAAAAGATGAGAAAAGAAAAACAGTATTGAAAATATTGCTTGGCTTCGGTTCCGCTGTTGCAATTTTTCTTGCATACCGTGTGTTGTTCTATCCGGTTAATGCAGCGATCACTCCCTTACATATCCACTACGAACTTCATTTTCCTTATGAGCAATTCAGCATCATCGTAAGTATATTTTATTTTTTAGCAACCATCGTTCCACCTTTTCTTGCCGGCGGCAAAAGAATGACAAGCCTTGGCTTGCTTAATTTAATGTCGTTCATAGTTACCGTAGTGTTTTTTGAGAACTATGTAATTTCGGTATGGTGCTTTTTTGCGGCATTAATAAGCTGGGAAGTATTTCTAGCTATGAAAGAGTTGAATGTGAAACCAAAGTTTACAACTGTCCCGATTATTTCGTTCAATTAGATAAAATGAAAAGGTTTAAGCCGAAATTATTATTTGTTTTATTGCTGTGCATTTCCTGCAACTACAATAACGGACAAAACAATCATCCACTGAAAGATTCTGCTGTTGCCGGTACTACAAAAGCAGATAACATCGCCGGTAATTTCAGCAACCAGCAAACTATAAAATTTGATGCAGAAAAAATTACTAACTTCCTCACAAAATATCCTCAATTTGCTTCTATAAAAAAAGAACTCGATTCATTTTATCTCAATCGCGAATATACATTCGCCTGGTTTGATGATAATGGTTTGATAGAGCAGGCTGGTAATTTATACAACCATATCCAAAACATCCATAGCGAAGGCATAAAAGATAAATTGCCCTACCAAACTGAATTTGCTTCAATGATGGGTGATGACAATTCAGACAGTTTGAATGTGGATATCGAAATCATGTTGACTGCTCAATATTTTGTGTATACAAAAGATGTGTGGGCAGGCTTAAGTGAAAGGGAAACAAAAGATATTAACTGGTACCTGCCCCGAAAGGAAATATCATACGCTTTACTGCTTGATTCAATCATTAATGGAAGAGATGTATTGAACAGGCCGCCTGTTTACCGGCAGTATTCATTGCTGAAAAATCAATTAAAAAAATACCAGGATATTAAGAAGGTTGGTGGCTTTCCTGTTATTGATGAGATAAAAAAGGACCTTAAAAAGGGTGATTCATCTTCAACTGTTGTTGTAATAGAAAAATGGTTTTTTGTTGCAGGTGATTTGCCTGTAAGTATTACCAATATGGTATTTGATGATAACCTTGAGGTGGCAGTTAAAAAAATTCAGCAACGTTTTGGATTAAAAGTCGATGGCGTTATTGGCACAGCATTGATAAAAGAAATGAATGTACCTCTTGAGGCAAGGATGCAACAAATAATTGTAAACATGGAACGTAGCCGCTGGGTGCCTGTAAATGTTTCAACCGATTACTTTGTAATAAATATCCCGGAATTTAAGCTTCATGCGTATGAGCACGATAGCCTTTTGTGGAACATGAATGCTGTGGTAGGCAAGCCTTTGCACAAAACGGTTATTTTTTCCGGTAAAATAAAATATGTAGTATTCAGCCCTTATTGGAATGTACCCACCAGTATTTTACAGCATGAAGTATTGCCGGGCATACGCCGCAATAAAAATTATTTAGCAAGGCAACACATGGAGTGGAATGAAGGTAAAGTTAGGCAAAGGTCGGGGCCTGATAATGCGCTGGGGTTGGTTAAATTTTTATTTCCCAACAGTTACGATATATACCTCCACGATACACCTTCGAAATTTTTGTTCGGCGAAAGTACCCGTGCTTTTAGTCATGGCTGCATCCGCTTATCAGATGCAGAAAAAGTGGCCAGTTACTTATTGAAAAATGATAATGCCTGGACAGCTCAAAAGATTAACGCAGCCATGCACCTGGGTAAGGAGGAATTTGTAACATTAAAAAGTCAGAGACTGTTTTTACTGTCTATTTCACGGCATGGGTAGATTCGGAAGGACAACTGAATTTTAGAAAGGATTTGTATGAAAGAGATAAGCGTTTGGCTGCGATGCTTTTTGAAAATTCGGCCAATTGAGAGATTGTTTCAAATTAGGTCTTATAGATCCCAAATTAATGGCTGAAAATACAATGACAAATTCAAAGACTAATCTTGCTATAGGATTAACACAGGCAGAAGCTGCTAGTGGATTAAAGCAATATGGTTATAACGAGGTGCCATACAGGAAAACAAATCCGTTACTTGGATTTTTATCAAAGTTTTGGGGACTTACCGCATGGATGCTGGAACTTATAGTTATTCTTTCATGGTTCTTACATAAAAGATCGGATACTTATATTGTAGTAGGGTTGCTTTTATTCAATGCGATAATCGGTTTTGCACAGGAGCACAATGCCGCCAAAGCTGTTGAAGCGTTAAAAAAGAAATTACAGATAAATGTAAGACTACTTCGGGACAGTGTTTGGAAAACAGTCCCTGCAAGAGAATTGGTTCCGGGAGATATTATTCGAATGAGGGCTGGGGATTTTGTACCTGCTGATATAAAAATAATACAGGGTGAAATAAAAATAGACCAGTCCTCTTTAACAGGCGAGTCTGCAGAAATAGAAAAAAAAGAAAACGAACCTCTTAATTCCGGTTCTTTAGTTACTAAAGGAGAAGCTACGGGAATTGTAAACCTTACCGGAAGCAAGACCTATTTTGGTAAAACAGTTCAATTGGTTAAAACAGCCAAACCAAAATCGCACATTAACGAAATCATTGCAAAGGTTGTAAAATGGCTAATGATAATAGTTGGCGTATTGCTGTCAATTGCTATTGTTGTTTCACTTTTGAAGGGAATAAATATACTGGAAATATTGCCGCTGATGCTAGTAATATTGCTTGGTTCTGTACCTGTGGCATTAGGTGCTATGTTCACCGTAAGTATGGCATTAGGCTCTAAACAATTAGTTAAACAAGGTGTTTTGGTTACCCGCCTGAATGCTCCTGATGATGCAGCATGTATGGATGTTTTGTGTGTCGATAAAACAGGCACGCTTACCATTAACAAATTAACCGTTGCAAAATTGTTACCTTCCGACGGATATACTGAAAGTGATGTTTTGCTCTATGGAGCAATGGCTTCACAGGAAGCAAATCATGATTCGATAGATATGGCTTTTATAAAGGCTGCAAAAGAGAAAAACATTTTAAACAATTCTTTTGTGCAGAAAACATTTATACCATTCGACCCGAAAACCAGAAAAACGGAAGCAAACATTGTAAAGGGGAATGATGAGTTTAAGGTCATGAAAGGTTCATTTAATGTTATTGCAAAAATATGTACGTTAGATGAAAAAGCAATCGCTCCGTTACAAAGCCAGGTAAATGAATTTGCAAAATCAGGATACAGGACTATTGCTGTGGCCGAACTAAAAAATAACGGTAAGCCAACCTTTTTAGGAATGGTTGCACTGCACGATCCGCCAAGACCCGATTCCTTAAAAATTATAAATGAACTGAAGTCCCTCGGACTAACTATTAAGATGCTCACAGGAGATGCAGTTCCTATAGCACAGGAAATTTCAAAAACATTAAATATTGGTGATAAAGTATTAAATGCTTCGGTATTTAAAGATGGCTCAAAGTCTGACCCTGCAAAGGAAGTTGAACTGATGGAACAAAACAATGGATTTGCAGAAGTCTACCCAGAGGACAAATACAATATTGTAAAGGGACTGCAAGCTAAAGGACATATTGTGGGAATGACCGGAGATGGTGTAAACGACGCTCCTGCTCTAAAGCAAGCGGAAGTTGGGATTGCAGTCAGCAATGCCAGCGACGTAGCTAAAGGAGCTGCTAGTATTGTGTTAACCGAAGAAGGATTGTCAAATATTCCTGCACCAATTAAAGTAGGTAGGATGATGTTTGAACGGATAAATGTTTGGGTGCTCAACAAAATTGCAAGAACCATATCGAAAACATGCCTTGTTGTTTTCGCCTTTCTTATACTTGGTAAATTTATTATTTCTGCCACAGCAATGTTAATAATGATTTTTATGACCGATTTTGTAAAAATATCCTTGTCAACAGATAATGTGAACTGGTCAAAAAAACCTACAGTATGGAATATTAACGCATTGGTCAAGATTGGGGTAGTAATAGGAACAATAATGACCATGGAGGCATTCGGGCTTCTGTATGTCGGGTTACATTATTTCAAGCTTAATAAAGATATTAACGCACTCAGCACTTTCAGTTTTGAGGTATTATTATTTTTAGCATTGTTCTCCATAATTGTTGTTAGAGGAAAGAAACATTTTTGGAGTTTTCCATTACCAAGCAAAACGCTATTTTTTCTTCTGTTGGGAGACCTGTTTCTTGGGGTAGTATTTTCCACTTTTGGATTATTAGGATTCAAAGCAATTCCATTCTATCAAACCTTAATTGTTCTTGCGTATACTGCTGTACTTTCATTGGGAGTAAATGATTTTATAAAATTTCATTTATTAAAAAAATGGCACATGGATGTAACCTGAAATAAAAAATTACTAAAATTTTCTCAACAAATACAAAAAATTATGCAAATCCTTATTCAATCGCCGCATGTAACTCCAACGGAAGAGTTAACCAAATTTATAAAGAACAAAATAGGTAAGCTATCTCATTTCTACGATAGGATTGAAGCTGCGGAAGTATTTTTAAAAATTGAAAAGTCGGATTCAACTGATGATAAGGTTTGTGAAATAAGGCTTGCCATACCCGGTAATGATTTGTTTGGAAAAAAGCAAAGCGACACATTTGAAGATGCAGTCACTAAAGTGATTGACGTGTTGCATGGAGAAATTGATAAAATGAAAACAAGATTTCAACATCAACAATAAATTTATGCCTTCACTTATCTTATTACGACATGGTCAATCTACCTGGAACCTTGAAAACAGGTTTACGGGCGAAGTGGATGTTGACCTTACAAAATTGGGTGAACAGGAAGCCAGGCTGGCAGGCGTTCTCTTAGAAAACTATATCATCGATATGGCATTCACTTCTGTATTGAAAAGGGCCATTCATACCCTGTCTATAATTTTAAATGAAATGGGAAAAAATATCCCGGTTGTTCAGTCTGCTGCTTTGAATGAAAGAAATTATGGCGACCTGCAGGGCTTAAATAAAACGGAAACAGCGCTTAGATATGGCGCAGATAAAGTGCTGTTATGGAGAAGAAGTTATGACACACCTCCGCCGAACGGGGAAAGCCTTAAAGACACCTTTAACAGGGTGGTTCCATATTATAAAGCAGCCATTGAGCCTCAACTGAAAAAAGATAAGAACATCCTAGTGGTAGCGCATGGTAACAGTTTGAGGGCTTTAATGATGTATTTAGATGGGTTTAGTGCAACAGAAATTGCTGACGTAAATATTGCTACCGGTATCCCAAGAGTGTATGAATTTTCTCCGGAGTTGAAATTAGAAATCGCCGATTATCTTGAAGATTAAGTTATCTATACAGGCACAATAAAATATCTGTTGGTAAAATTATAAAGCCAAAATAAGGAACCTGGAAATGATTGAACAACATAATAATAGTTCGGGCAGGGTAAGAGATATTATTATCGGTATGTCTGATGGGCTCACAGTTCCCTTTGCTTTAACAGCAGGGTTAAGTGGCGTACTGGATACCAATCACCTGATTATTATTTCAGGCTTATCTGAAATAACCGCCGGCTGTATTTCTATGGGACTGGGTGGGTTTCTTGCAGGGGAAAGCGAAAGAGACCACTACAACTCCGAACTTAAAAGAGAGTATAATGAAATAGAAACTGCGCCCCAGCTTGAATTACAGGAGGTAGAGGACGCACTTGCAGAAATGGGTGTTGATACAGAATTAAGCAAACAAGTAGCTGCACAAATAAGCAAAAACAAAGACCGTTGGGCAGATTTTATGATGCAGACAGAATTAAAGCTGGAAAAGCCTGCTAAAAACCAGGCGAAAAAAAGCGCCGTCACTATTGCCCTTTCGTATCTTGTTGGAGGCTTTATTCCTTTATTTCCTTATATTATCACAAAAAGTAACAACACCGGTTTTTATTTGTCATGCACAGTTACCATTTTGGCTTTAATTGTATTTGGATATTTTAAAAGCAAGGTAACAGGCCAACCGCTTTTAAAAGGAACAATCAAGGTGGCATCTATTGGCATCATTGCAGCAGCGGCAGCTTTTTTGCTGGCAAGAGCAGTGAGCTAAATAATAAACCTTCACTGGTTTTAAAAATGAGTTTTAGTCTTTTTTCCAGTAATAAAAATGGAGTACCTGAATAAATATTAAATACACATTGGGTTTAGGATGGTAATGCAATGCAAGCAATACTGCATTTTTAGATATAGTCTGGTTCACCAGTTTACAGGAAGTGTGAATGATACAACTATTTTCTAAAGTTGTATAACACTTTCCAACACAGATACAGTGACCTTTAGTGTGTAATAATTCAGTTACCAACTTCTGCTAAAAACGTAATTGGTGTAAAACCCGTTGCTGTAGAAATTGAAATAAAGTTTGATGGTTCCCTCTACATGAAAAACGACACTGAAATTGCAAACGAACTGATGAACGCCTGGAAATGGAATTGGGAAATTCCACATGACAAGGCAAAGGTAAAAGTAGAAAGCGGATAGGTAACATTAGAAGGTGAAGTGGAATGGAACTATGAAAAAGAAGAAGCAAAAAAATCGGTAGAAAAATTAATTGGCGTAAGGGGTGTATCTAACGGCATCCCCATCGTGTCGGAATCAAAAGATGCGGTAGAGAAAAACGCAGTGGAAAACACGCTGGTATTGAATTGGTCATTGAATGATAAAAATATTGAGGTAGAAGTAACAGACCATAAAGTAACATTAACAGGAACCGTTAGTTCTATATATCAAAAAGAAGAAGCCGGACGGATTGGCTGGGCTGCACCTGGAATTTGGTCTTTAGATATTGAGTTAATAGTTGAATATGAATATGCTTTTGCTTAATAAATAGAAAGATGCCGTATTATAGGTTGTGAACCGCCTCTTTTACTTATATGGAAGTTGGTTATTCGGGAGTTTAAACATAATATGAATGAGCTTGGCACAGCATTCAAAGATCTTTTTAAAGATATCACAAAGTAGTAGAGAACATTTTTTTAAATAAACAATTTGAAATAATGATTATGAAAATACTAATCGTATTGACCTCCCACAGTGAATTGGGAGATACTGGTAAAAAAACCGGTTTTTGGATTGAAGAATTTGCTGCACCTTACTATGTACTGGCAGATGCATGCGCAATTATAACCATTGCTTCGCCTGGCGGTGGTCAGCCGCCGGTTGACCCAAAAAGTGAAGCTGCCGATGCCCAAACACCCGCCACTGAGCGCTTTTATAAGGACAACGAATTAATTGATAAAGTAGCCACCACCATAAAACTAAGTGATATACATCCTGCGGATTACGATGCAGTTTTTTATCCCGGCGGCCATGGCCCATTATGGGATTTGGCAAATGACAACTTCTCAATAAAATTAATCGAGGATTTTTATAACACTCAAAAGCCTGTCGCATTTGTATGCCATGCGGCTGCGGCTTTAATTAAAGTAAAAGCAGAAAATGGCCACCCACTTGTTAAGGGGAAAAAAGTTACTGGGTTTTCCGATACGGAGGAAGAAGCCGTAGGATTAACTAAAGTGGTTCCATTTTTATTAGAAGACGAATTGAAAAAACTGGGTGCCCATTACAGTAAGGGAGCAGACTGGGGTTCTTATACACAACACGATGGATTATTAATTACCGGACAAAATCCTGCATCCTCGGAAGCTGTCGCAAAATTGCTTTTAAAAACACTTGCAGGAGAAAAAGAGGTTCATCATTCAAATTAATATTAAACATGAAAGGATTTCAGGGCAACATTGAACAACTCACTTTAGACAATGATAATTTTCTTAAAGTACTTTATACGGCTCAAAATATCCAA
>JBDTLZ010000136.1:0-6621 GCA_039934515.1 Ginsengibacter sp. | reverse complement strand
GGGATATCACTCTTAGACCCCTTATAAGGCAACTCAAAATTAACTGACCAAAAATTTATCATCATGAAATCAAAAATTTTATTTCTTACTGCAGTTGCATTTCTTTCTTTGGTATTGGCAACAAATGCGCAAAAGCCTTTTTATCCAAAACCCGGCAGCGTCGATCAAATACCTTTTGGTAAAAAATCGCCTCCTCCTTTCCATGCTAAAGATGAAAACGTGAAAAAGCCATATGATAAAATGAAGGGCCTGCCTTATACATTTTTTGATACCGTCTTAAAACAATTCATAATAAATATGCCCGGCCGCGGGATTGTACAAAATCCTTCAGCCCGTACTTATAATAGTACCAGCAAAGCCCTGGCCGTAAATAGCGCGAAAAACTCATCCGCCGTTTTTCATCTCACAAGGGATATAAATACAACAGTCACGGGAAGCTTCCCTTCTAATTTCCCCATTAATGCACCACCTGTTTTTGCCATCCTCAATAACACAAGCTATTTCTCTGCAGATGATGGTATTCATGGGCGTGAACTTTGGCGAAGCGATGGAACTCCGGAAGGTACTTTTCTTGTAAAAGATATAAACCCGGGTGAAGCAGGATCTAATGTCAGCGGTATAGTAGCAGCTAATGGCTTATTATTTTTCTCTGCAATAACACCCGAAAACGGAGTTGAGCCGTGGGTTTCTGATGGAACAGAATCGGGTACGCATTTGCTGACAGATATAAATTTGGGAATCGATGGCAGTAATCCAAACCAGTTTGTGAATATAAATGGATCTGTATTTTTTATTACGTCTTTATTCAACACTAATAATCAATTGTGGAAAACAGACGGAACCCAGGTTGGAACTATACTTGTGAAGGATATATCACAAGCTGGCATTGGATATTCCATTTTTGAGTTAACCGCTGTTAAGGACATGGCTTATTTTATTGCTTATACATATAATTCGGGGTTCCAGCTTTTTAAAAGCGATGGTACAGATGCAGGCACTTATGTTGTAAAAGAAATAGGCTTTTATAACTTTGATGTAAATGCACCTACGCAATTAACCGCCTATAACAACAAACTTTATTTTTCAGGCAATGATGGAACAGGCCGAAGGTTATGGACTTCAGACGGAACGGCTGATGGCACAACTTATGCTGCAGGGTTTACTGATGTTTTTATGCAACCGGATTTTGTAAAAATGGATGTGAACACACCCTTCCCAATTTTAAATAATGTATTGTACCTATCGGGCTTTACGCCGGCAGATGGCAGTGGTCTATATAAATACGACGCTTCCAATTCCGATGGAATTGTATTAGTAAAAGACCTTACCGACCTTGCACCGGATATAAATACTGATTTTGTGGTGCCGGTAGATATGATTGCAGTTAATGACATACTTTATTTTAAAGTTATCAGTAATACAGGTGACTGGCATGATGAATTGTGGAGCACAAAAGGAGAAACAGCCAATACGCAACCCATAAAATCATTCGTTCCCGGCGAGCAGACCTATTTCTTTTATAACGCGAATGGTACTGTGTATTTTGTTAAGTATGATACTATTTATGGAAATGAGTTATGGAAAAGTGATGGTACAGACGCCGGAACACTATTGGTCAGTGACATTAATCCCGGAAGCGGCGCTTCATTTCCTTCCGATCTCACTTTTTGTAATGGCAAATTGTTGTTCAGTGCCACCGATAACATTCATGGGAACGAATTATGGGGATCAGATGGAAGCGGAGCAGGCACCTCACTGGTGAAAGCTATTAATCCTATTACTACAGGCGGCTCTGACGCAGGCTTTCAATACAAAGGACTTTCTGCATTTGGAAATGGCGAGGTATTATTTAATGCATTTACCCCGGCACTGGGCGCCGAGTTATACAAATCAGATGGGAAACCCGCAGCCACTGCATTGTTGAATGATATTTGGACCGGCCCCGATTGGTCCTATCCCAATGCCTTTCTTTTTAAAAACAATGTAAGCTACTTTATAGATGATGATGCCATAAGTACTACAATTTATAAAACCAATGGAACTTCGGCAGGACTGCAAAGAATAATCCCGTATATCAACAGGGATATTTATTATGTGGTCAACTTTAATATAACGGATAATGGCCAGGTATTCTATATCCTGGGCAACAGGGCTACAGGAGTGTATGAACTTTGGCACAGCGACGGTACTGATGCAGGGACTTATTTACTTAATGCCAATATTAACTATAACGATTATGTTGTTACAATTGGAAATACAGCATACTTTGCTGCGGGTGATGTGGACCACGGTTATGAAATATGGAAAAGCAATGGCACCCTGGCAGGAACAAGATTGTTAAAGGATATTTACACAGGGCCTAATGGCTCCTATCCTTACAGTTTATTCGCATACAAAAATCACCTTTATTTTGGTGCAGGTAATGGGGGTTTAAATAATTCGCTTTGGAAAAGCGATGGAACAGAAAAGGGCACAATAAAATTGAAAGATATAACACCCGCTTATTTCAATGAAAATTTTGTTGATCCCCCGGTACCTGTTTTCTGCATTTCTGATAACATATTATATTTCACTGCAACTGATTTTAATACTTATGGTGCTGAGTTATGGAAAACTGATGGCACTAAAGCAGGCACCAAAATGGTAAAAGATATTAATTCCGGAGGAGGTTATTCTAACCCCAATAACTTGACCGACGTTAAGGGCAAGTTATATTTTACCGCGGATGACGGAGTACACGGATCTGAACTTTGGACGAGCAACGGCACGGCACGCAGTACCAGATTGGTTAAAGATATCATGCCCGATTTTTTTAGCAGCAATATTTATAACTTTTGCAGTGCTGGTGGCAAACTATATTTTTTGAATAATGGAGCTTTGTGGTCTTCGGATGGAAGTGTAGATAATACAAACGAAGTTATTGATGAAGGATTAACGGGTCTTTTCAATATATCCCACCTAACCGGTGCAGGTAAAAAACTGTTTTTTGGAGCCAACTCATACAAATACGGAACAGAATTATATGAAGGCAATGTAAATGCTGCATCTGATGCACCGGCAATTGCAACAACTGAAGAGAAACCCGTAATATCTGGAATACAGGAAAAAAACGAAACGTTTGATGCAATACTCTATCCCAACCCGACACAAAGCATTACCACATTACAAATAAAAGGTGATGCCAAAGATGTGGTAGTTGCTATTATCGATATCACAGGTAGGCTGATATGGAAAAGTAATTCTGGTAATAGCGCTCTGATAAATCTTCCAACAGAAAAATTAACCCCCGGAGTTTATCTTGTAACAATAAAAAACAGTACCGGTAGTAAAATCATAAAGCTCGTAAAAAAATAAACTTCAGCGTTGAACCGCCAGGCGGCCTCCAACCGTCAACTTTTTTTCAAATCTAAAAACTAAATAAATGAAATCAATTAAAGCTCTGCTGGAGCTAATGATTTTCTTAACATCACATTCATTGTCTGCGTAAACAAAAGATGCTTATTTATTAAAAAGTAAACCCCAAAAAACGGCTGCCCGGATATTGTTGAGAGGAGGCCTTGGCTTGGGAATAATTGGGAGTTTAGTAGCCATTAACGGTGCAGCAGACTTTGTAAACGATCAACTTGAGGGTAGACTTTACGCAGGTGGAATATTGGCAATAACCGGTGGAGCAGCAATGCTGGGAAGCATCCCATTTTTATTGCAGCATCAAAAAATACGCACAAGGCAATGGCCCTTATATTTACCAATAAGCAAATACATGTCCTCGTAAAAAATATTACAGGAAATAAATTGGTTCCATCCATCAGTTTACAATTTAATTTATAAAAAGTAAACTGGTTCATGGCGCCTACCATTAAAAGAATATTATATCCGGGAATAACTTTCTTTTAATTACATACCAGGAGACACCAAATTATCTGACCAAAAAATTTATCATCATGAAAAAAACGATTTATTCTATAAGCTTGTTATTTATTTTCCTCCCGGGACTCGTACAATATACCAGTGGACAGGGTTTTTCTCCCCAGGTTCAAAAGCGCCTGCAAACAGTAATAGATAGTTTTCAAAACAATACCGCTAATCCCTTTATTGGCGGAATGTCGGTGGCTATAAAAGTTGATGGGCTTGCCCTATGGCAGGGAGCTACCGGCTATGCCGCCCGCAATGTTGACGCACAAAACAATCTTCTTCCCGGTGGAACACCTTTCACTATTCATACGCTCTCACGTATTTATAGTGTAACGAAAACATTTACGGCGCCATTGGTTTTGGAACTGGCAAAACAGGGTGTGTTCAACCTGGATGATTCTGTAGGTATGTATCTTCCCATTAATGCAATTAACCCAGGTCTTAATAGCCGGGTAACCATCGGGCAATTGTTAGCACATGTAAGTGGATACTCAGATTATACTGATGAATTTAACCTGCAGGTGGCGGTAGCCGCTCAGCCAACCCATGTATGGACCCCTTTTGAAATGCTCACCTTTGTACACCAGGTTAGTGAGCCCGGCGCAGTACTTCACTATTCAAGTACCAACTATATTATTTTAGGAGCGATTATCGAAGCGATAACCGGTAAGCATATAGAGGATTTTTACAGGAAGCGGTTCTTTGATCCTCTTGGCTTACACTCCATGTACCTTGCTATAAGAGAGGAGAAGGGCGCACGCAGTGAATTGGCTTCCCCACATGATAATATCAGCGCATTTAACCCGGTTTTCGAACAGACCGGTCAGCCTGTTTTTCCAGACACCTTTACCAACATCTCACAATTTCCTTACACTGCAATTGCGTCACTTGCTTTTACCGGTGGTGGCATTGTATCTGACGCAAAGGACCTGGCAGATTGGAGTTCAGCTCTTTTTAGCGGCCGTGCCACCGGCAAACCAATAATCAATACCATGCTGAAATCTATCTCTACTGCTCCTGATGAAGATGGTGACAGGCTTGGTTATGGTTTAATACGCTCAACAAAAATAAGCTCAACCGATATTTTTATAGGCCATGACGGAAATGCGCCTGGATACCGTTCTGTAATGTTTTATCAACCGGATAAAAAATTAACGCTCGTTATACTAACCAATTATCATGGCGCTGATATATATGCGATCGCCAAAGCTCTATATGCTTCTGTTCCGGATTTTACCTGTGCCGGTAAAAAAGATGATAACGTTACAATTTGTTTCCGGGGCAGAAATTTATGCCTGTCACGGCCGCTCGCTTCCTGGTTTATATTCTATGGAGCTTCCCTGGGTAAATGTAGTATATGCTCAACTCCTCTTACAAATTCAGATATTGAATTGAATTCTAAAGTACAAATTTCAGCAGCAGCGCAAACCACGCTGGTAGCTTTTCCAAATCCATTTATGCATACAGTTTCTTTCTCATTTAAAGTAACAAAACCAGGGCTGGTAAGTTTGGAGTTGTATGATATGAACGGCAAATTTGTAGCAACTATTTTTAATGGATATATTCAAAAGAGCGCATTACAAAAAGTAAATTTTGATGGAAGCAAATTGCCGGCAGGTATCTATATAGGTCGCTTGAAAACGACATCAGGCTTTACAGAACAAAAATTGATACATGCACGCTAAAGCTGATTCTCCTGGTAACTACGTCAGGATCGACAAATTAAGACATTGTCTCCGTAGATAATTCTTCTTACCGCTTTATTCTTTAATTTAAGAAGGCTCAAATGGTACCATCCCAATCTTTAACATTAAAAATCCGTTGGATCGATTCGAGCAGCATGCATCCGAAGGATGCTGTATTCAAAGCCCCGGAGGAAAAACGCAAGGATAAGGTATTACCGGGATCTCGCTTTTGGTAAATGATGTCAACGGAACCCGGTTAGGGTCAACTGGGAAGGCAAAGGGGCACAATAATATTTTGACCTTTATAATAATAATAATAACGTTCATCCGGGCAGTGATTTGAGATATGCTGCTAAGGTATTTTAGTTTCCCAATAAAGAGGTTGTTCATGCATTTTTAGTGAATTATGGCATCGATGTAAAAAATCAATTTGCAGCAGGCATTTTATGATTTCCAGAAGGAGTTGCCTGATTTGACCATGCTATAAAGCAAGTAATGTTATAAAAGTATGTATCCACAGCGTAAGTTTGGGGTTTAAGTAAGTCCCGATATTTTTCAAATTGAAGCTAAATAGTTTTATGCAAAGAGTTAATTGTTTGACCTATACATGCCTGATAGTTTTTTGCAATTTTGGCACTCCATTATTTTGCCAGATAAACCAGGACTCTGCAATGTTGGCCCATTCTGAAAAATGGAAAGTAAAGCAAAATAAAGGATTGTTCGGATTAGCTAAGCCTGACTTCGGTACTTTTACCACAATTGAAATCGCTAAAGCTAATTCGCCGGTTATAAAAAAGAAAACCAAAGACAGTTCATATTACGACGCAGCAATTTCCGGTGAAGGCACGGACTTAGATTTTGGCAAATTCCTTACTATTGAAAAAACAAAGCTTTATAAGTTGTCGCTGGTTACATCCCCGGACACAATTGTAGCCCGATTTGCAATTTCATCCGTTTCTCATGAAAAAAAGCAAACCTTACTGGGTAAGATGCTTAGCAAAAATGATGAAGGCAAAAATGAAGT
>JBDTLZ010000135.1:0-14865 GCA_039934515.1 Ginsengibacter sp. | reverse complement strand
TTTGAACAGGACCCTGTCATTATGCGAGTCCGGATCAATCACTTTAGTACCGCCAAAGACATTGCTTTTTATCATTTGTATAAAGGGTATATATAGTTATGGCAAATCAATTGTAACCAAAAAAAACAGGAAAAGAGAGCCAGTAAAAATTCTCCTTAAAGATGATTGTAATCCCGGGAATCTTTTTTCAAAAGATAGCATCGCAACCTGGATTGAATAAATTCTCATTACGTAGAAATTTGGGGGTTAAGCAGAATTTTGACAGGCATAATAAAAATAATAAATATTGCTAAATAAATAACGAATATTTACAAATAAAAATTAATTATATACCACTGGCGGTTGGTTAACTTAAGTCGATTTTCAATTGAAAATAATTTTGTTTTTAAACATCCTCGAAAATGAGGTATTAAATGGCCACGCAATTCCATTTTATCCGATGATGATATATTTATTGTTTAGAGTATTTAGTATACCCATCGCTTACGTTTGGGTTTCCATTTTATTATTTGGCGTCATCCCCTTCCATAAAAACCTGAAAGTGCAAAAGTAATATAGCATTTGAATAACATTTTTAGCAAAGGATTGCAATTTTATCCTGGAGAAACGACAGATGTAAAACGTAAAATGCCAAATGACAAGTTTAAATTATAAACAATTGCATTATTTAAATGTTTATTATTGTCACAGATGAAGAAGAATTTAAAACTGCTTGTTGTAGCAAATACAGTCACGCTTATCCTAATGCTATCTGCAAATATTGCAGCCAGCATTAAGGCATTTACAGGGCAAACTGTGGCAGAGGTAAGCCGTAAGTATGATACATTGTTTGCCCCTGCCGGTTATGCATTTATTATTTGGGGATTTTTATTTTTATTGTCTGTTTGCTTTGTGGTTTTTCAATGGATAGAACTGAAAGAAAATGATCCCCGAAAGTATATAGAGCGCACCGGAATATGGTTTTCATTGAGCAACCTTGCAAATGCTGCATGGCTGTATTTCTGGTTAAACGAAATGATAGGGTCGTCGGTTATTGTAATTTTTTTCCTGGTGCTTTGCCTCATCCTGTTAACGGTACGGTTGCGGCTTGAACTTGATGACGAACCCGTTAGAGCGATTTTTTTTGTATGGTGGCCGATCAGTTTTTATCTTGGCTGGATAATGGTGGCAACTGCCGCATGTATTTCGGCGTGGCTGGTATCGCTGGGTTGGAACGGTGCCGGGCTGCAAAAAGATACATGGACGATCATAATAATTCTGATAACCTGTTTACTTTACCTTCTTTTAATCAGGAAACGTAATATGCGGGAGGCTGCTATAGTTGGCGTATGGTCATTTATTGCTATCGCGTTTCGGCAATGGGATTCGCATCATAACATTGCTATTACGGCTATTATGGCTGTATTGATTTTGACGGTTGCGATTTCGCTTCATTTTTTTAAAAACAGGTTTTACGCTATCGGGGTTAAACTTAAAAGGGGTGAATGGAAATGAAAATTCCACGCTTCTTTTGTGGTAAAGTTAAACCCTCTAAAAATCATAACTTTAGAGCTGGTCAATATTGCCGGCAATGAAATAACTACCGCCATCACCGGTTTCGTAATCTATTTAAGAAGATACTAAACGTTAAAAGAGTTTAGATATAATTTTCAAAGTTGAAAAATTATGAAGGTTTGTTGCCGGTAAACAGCTTAATAGATGTTAAGATAATAAGAAAACAAAAAGTATAGGTGGTTAGGTATATTAAAGTAAAAAGCGGGAATTTAATCCGCCAGCGGTCATCGGGATCTTAAAAATATTTTTTGCCCTTTGTATTCCAAAAGTCTTTAAAGGACAGGCCAACCGTAAAGCTGGTATAACTTTCTTTTATTAAACTTTGTGAACCCCTCATCCCATATTGAAAAGCAAGATGATAGCTCATGGAGCTTCTTTTACTGTTGACGCCTGCACCCAGTGTGAAGCCTTCATCATTGAGTTGTTGATTATAAATTTTAAGGTACGATTTGTTGTAATAGACGCCGGCCTGCAAATTGAACACTTCATAAGAAAGATGCATGTAGCTTTTATGCTTTGAATACTCAACTCCTGCAGAATACCTGCTGCTGTTTTCCAGGGAATAATTTAATCCCCGTATATTAAGTGAAGACCAATCCTGGAAACGATAATCGGCAAGGAAGGTGAGTTCTTTATTTTTAACCAGTGCAATGCCAAACCCTGTTGTATTGGGCAGTGTAAAATAATTATTGGTGAGTACCCGGTTTAATAAAGTATCGCCGGTATTGTCTTTAACAAGTGCAGTTGTTTGTGCCCTTAAGCCGGTTTTTTGAGCATAGGTTGCCCCAATATTGATGTCCCATTTTTTTGTGACCGGAAGATGGTATTGCAGGCCATATTCCAGGTATAAATTTCTTATATAAACATTGCGCGTGGTATACAAAGCGGTACTTAGATCGGGAGACAATAATGAGTCTAGCTGCTTTAGCGAGCCACCGAGGAATGAAGTATTAACGCCCACCGATAAATTTTTACTGATCCTGAAGCCGTTGGCAAAAAAGTACCGGTTGATACCACCACTGCCGTCATATTCAACCGGCAATGTGCCGGTGGTACCCTGCAGGCTTTTAGTGCCGGAGAATGCATAATTACTGGTACTGAAAGGCATGAATCCGATTGAGCTGCCCCACCATTTATTAATTCTCATTCCCATTGAGATCCTTTCAACACTAAAATCTTTCCCGGTTAGGTGCGTAGTGACATCCTTGCCGGAGTAATTTACAAATTTACCACGCGCTGAAAGTTCGATAATAAATAACTGGTCCTGGAGCTCGCTGATGGCTGCTGGGTTATTTAATAGGATGAATGAATTGTTACGGTACGCTATTCCTGTATTAGCCATTCCTGAAGTGCGGTTAAAATATGAATCCTCAATGTCTCCGATCCCGATAAGGGAATATGGCGAACTAACATTTTGCGCCTGCGTTTTGATGACAGCGAATAAGCAGGCCAGGAAAATAAATAAATTATGGGTTAACCGATACATAATAAATTTTTAATTGTAGGGGCCCTTGTGTATTTTTTTGGTCGCCGATAATAGCTCTTCTTATACCTGCTATGGATGAGGCAACTGGCGGCGCCAGCAGTAGCCCATTTTGATTTGCCGTGCTTACTAAAATCTGTTGTTGTAAATAAGAAGTTACATCGTAGGTGTAAAATGTGTTCTCATTATATATCGGGTCAGTGGTAAGATTGCCGGTTTCGCTGGCAGATGCACCTGAAACTACCGACGCCAGCGGGCTTCCAAAAAAGTTTCGCTGGTCTGTAGTATACGCTAAAAGTTCAGTTGGCAGCGGCATGTTACCATTATAAGAACCTTTAACTGGCTTAACAACGAGCTCAGCTTTTAATATTTTTAGATAATCAGGTCTCAGCAACAGGTTCCGGATGGTCGGAAATTTTACTTTAGCCATGAGCCCTGTTAAAGGCTGTATGAATGCAGTGTTGTTGGTTGAGGTCGAAACAACTTCATTATTTGTGCTGTTAAAAACAGACAGTGGGGTGCCGCTTCTCTCAGTTTTCACCTGGTTGAATTGCTTGTTATCGTTATTATAAAATGGGAAATCGAGAAATTTATTTTCTGAAAAAATATCTGTCACATGGTAATGCAGGCGCATGATAACGCTGTCATGAAAACCATAAACCGCATGCATGCCTGTTGATGAGGCAGCCAATTGAAGGCCTTTAAAATAGGTTAGGAAATTGGGAGTTGATTGCATTGCATAATCTTTTGACTTGTACAGTTCAAAAAGATTTTTACCGGTCGCATCATTTAACCTAATAGAAATACTGTCTGTGTTATTTGGTGACAGTAAAGTATTGATGCTTCCCAATGGTACCGGATCAACATCAAAATCATTGTTATTAAAGAATTGAGTTTGGTATAAAGGGAATAGCAATTCATTTTTTAACTGGTATACCGATAACTGGATATCATACGTTGTGTCTCCATAATAGGTTTTACCAGGTCGCAAAATTAATTCTAGTGAATCAAAGGTTGAAGAAGTTGGCAGTTCGGTAAATGCCGGCGGGCTAACCTCAAAAAAGGATTTGGCAGTTACCTTACCAAAAATGTTATCAACGTAATCGCCTGCCAGCATTGTTCCTGATGCTGAAGTAGGCACTGAATCAGAATACACCGTAGATAATTCAGCAGTTATCGTGTCAACGAGGATAATATTTGAATATGAATTATCAGTAAAATCCTGGCCGAATTGAATTTTTGTTTTTTCGCAACCAAACAAAATCGTAGTCAGCAGGATTAAAATTGATAAACGGTATGCAGAATAAATTGCAGTGATTTTTTTCATCATGGAATTTGATGGTTGCAATATTATAAAGAGCTTGTGTTAGGATTTTGTTACTATGGCTTAATGATAGGTTATTATCTGCCAATACGCGTCATTTATCGGTTAACTTATTTGAGGCTTTTTTATGCAAAAAATAATAATTGCCGGGTGAAAAGTGTTTGCAGAAGAAAACGATTCGTTAGTCGATAAAATGGTATTGCAAAGCCATTTTAACGATTTGTGCGAACAGTGCCATACTATTTTCGCCGCAAACAATTTGTAAAATGAAAACAAAACAAGCGCTACTAATTTTGAGTATCCTTTCTTACGGTATTGTATCGTGTTCAAAAAGTTCGACGTCTGCTACCGTGACAGGAAATTGGATCAGTAAATCGAGTTTTGATGGTGTTGCCCGCAGCGAAGCAGTATCATTTGTTATCAACGATACTGCCTATATTGGAACAGGCTTCGATGGAAATGTAAGGTTGAATGATATCTGGGAGTATGATGCCGTAAAAGATTTTTGGATACAAAAAGCTGATCTCCCCGGTGCACCGAGAAATTCTGCAATTGCGTTTGCCGTATTGGGTAAAGGTTACGTAGGTACCGGCTTTGACGGTGTCGACAAATTAAAAGATATGTGGGAATATGATCCGGTTGCAAATTCGTGGAATCAAAAAAATGATTTCGCGGGCTCAGCAAGATATGATGCGGTAGGTTTTGGAATACTTGACAAAGGCTATATCTCTACAGGTTTTGATGGCAACTACCTGAAAGATTTTTGGGAATATGATGCGGCGGAAGATTCATGGACATTGCAACCGGGTTTTGGAGGCTCCAAGCGCATGGGAGCGGTCGCTTTCGTACATGATAACAAAGCTTACATCTGCACAGGTGCCAATAATGGAACTGCCGTAAATGACTTTTGGGAATATGATCCTTCAACAACTACCTGGACACAAAAAAGGCAAATCGCTAATATAAGCACGGATACATATGATGATACCTACACGGATATTATCCGTTCTAATGCTGTAGCATTTATCGTGGGCGACAAAGCCTATCTCACAACAGGTGAAAACGGGTCACAGCTTAGTACCGTGTGGGAATATGATTTTGTAAACGATCTGTGGGCACAAAAACAGGCCTTCGAAGGCTCCGCCAGAACTGGTGCCGTTGCATTTAGTGTAGGCCTGGGCGGGTTTGTTGCTACCGGAAGGAGCAGTACAAGTCCGTTTGATGATTTAAGACAATTTTTTCCAGATGAAACTTATAATGCCAATGATTAAAAAAACCAGTGTCGTTGTTTGTATTTTATTTGTTGTGATAGTAATTGCCATCTCTGTAAAAACCGCAAATGGTAATAATGACAAAATGCTTAAAGTGGAATCTGTGCCAGTGCATAACAGTTCGGGCTGGGGTTATGAGATAATGGTGGACCATAAAGTTTTTATTCACCAGCCATATATACCGGCGATTGCAGGCCGGCGCGAATTTTTAACCAAAGAAGATGCGATGAAAACTGCCGGCATGGTTATCGAAAAATTAATAAGTGGCCAACAACCCGCTATAACAAAAAATGACCTTGCTGCCTTAAAAATTTCTTACCAATAAACAGCGTAACCCTAAAATCAGGCGTAACCTGGAATGATTATAAAATTTATTAAGCCGTAATTTTTTATCCTTTTTTGCGACTTCTTCCAGGTTTTAACAGGCCTGGTTTTTTTATTCAGGAATCTACAAGTATCCTCCTTCAACTTTTTTACCAGGGCCTGCAATGTATCAATTTTAAATAGGTGTGTTTATTTTGTTTTATAATGCAAAAATCCTGTTGTTCTATTATATAAATTTGTGTACACAATGCGGCAAACGCAAACCGGTTAAAAATTTAATTAAATAAAATGTATTTATCAGCAGGCAACTTACAAAAGATCAGCATTACATCTCATTTAGAAATACCTGCAGGGACTGTTTTTTCATTACCCGAAAAAGTACTGCAGTTTGGAACGGGTGTATTGCTTCGTGCGCTTCCGGATTTTATTATTGATAGAGCAAACAATAAAGCGCTTTTTAACGGGCGCATTGTTATCGTAAAATCTACAACAGGTGGTGATATCCGTGCGTACAATAAACAGGACGGTTTATATACGGTGTGCATTAGGGGAGTCGATAATGGCATGCAAATAGAAAAAAATTGCATCATTTCATCAGTAAGCCGCGTGCTTTCTGCATCCGATGAATGGAACGCCGTCTTAGAAACTGCGGCAAGCCCTCACATGCAGGTTATTATCTCAAATACAACTGAGGTAGGTATTGCGCTCACCAATGAAAGTATACACGCGATGCCACCGCAATCGTATCCCGGGAAGTTATTGTCTTTTTTATATAGGAGGTACACAATTTTCAACGGTGATGTAACCATGGGCATGGTTGTGATACCAACTGAATTGATCCCTGGAAATGGAGATAAATTATTAGCTATTGTTAAGGAACTGGCTCATTTAAATAATCTGGAGACATCATTTATGAACTGGCTTGAGGTTGCTAACTATTTTTGTAATTCACTTGTAGACAGAATTGTTCCGGGCAGGCCCTCTTTAGCTGAACAGCAAATCCTCGAAGATACTTTGGGTTACAAAGACGAGCTGGTGATCATGGGTGAGGCCTATGCCCTTTGGGCGATAGAATCTGATAATGAAAGGGTCAAAGAAATATTATCATTTACGCATGGAAGCGAAGAAGCGATAGTAACCGGTGATATTTATAAATTCCGTGAATTAAAACTAAGATTGCTCAATGGGCCACACACTTTTAGCTGCGGCCTGGCGTGGCTGGCAGGTTTTACAACTGTAAAAGAGGCTATGGCTGATGAACATTTTTCAACTTTTATCAAGGGCCTCATGTTTGATGAAATTATTCCCGCTATCACGGGTAAAACAATCGATGAGGATGAAGCGCGGGTGTATGCGGCTAAAGTGATGGACCGGTTTCGAAATAATTTTATCAACCATAAGTGGCTTAGTATTTGCCTGCAGTACTCGTCGAAAATGCGTCTTAGGAATATGGATATCCTGGTAAATTATAGCAATCGTTTTGATACCATTCCTTCTCATATGGCATTGGGAATGGCAGCACATATTTTATTTATGAGGGTGACCGAACAGGATGGAAAGTTTTATGGGGAGGCCAATGGAAGTCAATACCTGGTTGAAGACCAGCATGCTGCTTTATACGCAGCCTATTGGAAAAATTACCCCGTTGATTTATTGGTTGATAAAATATTGAATGATGAGCAGCTTTGGGGAAATAATTTTTTTTTAGCTACCGGGTTCAAAATTCAGGTTGCCTATTGGTTAGCACTGATGCTTGATAACGGCGCTAAGTATACTTTACAATACATTTGTAAAAAAATATAACTGTGCCCAAAAATAATTTCTCCTATGATTATGGAATATTGGCCGAATTATAAACATTCCTGATCTTTTAAATCAGCATTACTTTCCCGGGCTTTTTAGATGGAATTTTACCAGGTAAAGCCTGTTAAAACGGCAAATATTTCGTCACGGGTATTTTAATGGTCATAAATACACTTAATTTAGCAATACCTTCTCAAAACGATTGCTATGCAAATTGAAAAAAAATACGAAGAATCTACGTTGCTTTCCTTACTGGCACAAGACAGTGAATATGCTTTCCAGGTGCTATTTGACCAATACAGGAATAATATTTACAGGGTAGCTATGATTTACCTGAAATCCCCGGTAATAGCAGAAGAAATAGTACAGGA
The DNA here is from genome assembly GCA_039934515.1 of Ginsengibacter sp. Classification (GTDB taxonomy): domain Bacteria; phylum Bacteroidota; class Bacteroidia; order Chitinophagales; family Chitinophagaceae; genus Ginsengibacter. The sequence goes on along the minus strand of JBDTLZ010000135.1, from coordinate 6,735 downwards.
TGTTTTTCTTAAACTTTGGTTTCAACGAAAACATATCACGGAGATCCGCTCGCTGGAATCGTGGTTTTTCACACTCACGAAAAATCTTACGCTTAACTGCATGAAAAAAATCACCCATGAATGGATGGCCAGGGAAAAATGGGTTAAGCAAAATGACCTCTCGGAAAATACTACCGACTTTAAGGTACTGAATTCCGAATGCCAGCAACTTTTTGAAAAGGCAATTGATCATTTGTCATCGCAACAGCAGCAGGTATACCGGCTTGCTAAAGAAGAAGGCCTTTCTTATGATGACATTAGTAAAAAAATATCGATATCTCCACTCACTGTAAAAACGCACATGGCAAGGGCCCTTTCGTCTATCCGGTTATTTTTACAACAAAATAGCGATCTTTCTGTCCTTCTGATAATAACCGGCGTGATATGTTATTAATTTTTTTCGGCCGATGTACTCCTTGATGAATTCCCGTTTGTCTTTATAAGTAGCGATGGCTTACAATGCTCCCGTCGTAATGCGCTGCTTATGCTTGATAGAGAGAAATTTTTAACCCTGCTGGACAAATATACCCTGGATAAAATATCCCCGGCAGAGCGTACCCAATTATTTGCATGGATCACATCCGGTGATTTCGATGATGTGCTATTACAACATATTGAGAGAAACCTTCGCAAAAATGTGGAAGGCGCCAATCTTCCCCCGCACAGGTCAGCAGGGATCCTTTATAAAATACTTTCTTCTGAAAAGCAAAATTCTTTGCTGATACCTAAAAATTCATCCAAATTAAAGATCGTTCGGTGGGTAGTAGCCGCAGCATTTGCCGGCGCAATTGCATTTTCGGCATACTATCTAACTGTCCCTGGAAATAAGAATACCACTGCAAATGTAGAATTCCGAACAGGTTTGTTGATGAAAGAAAACACATCCGCTCAGCCTTTGAAAATTGAAATGGAAGAGGGCAGTATTGTTACTTTGCAACCAGGGTCTGTTATTCATTATCCCACTCATTTTTTACCGGAAAAACGTGAAATATATTTAGACGGGGAAGCTTATTTTGAAGTGAGTAAAAATCCCGGCCGCCCTTTTTTTGTATACGATAGAAATATTGTTACTCATGTGATCGGCACATCTTTTAATATTAAGATGAACAAAGAAACGCAGCAACTGGAAATATTTGTACGATCCGGGAAGGTTGAAGTATATGAAAATAAACCTGCTACCAAAACAACCGGCGGCAAAAAGAATAATGGCGTGATTCTTTTACCCAATCAAAAGGTAATTTATGACCAGGCCACCCGGCAATTTCTTCCGTCGCTGGTAGATGATCCTTTGCCTATCATAGATGAAACAGTGAGTAACCACGCTCATTTTGAAAACTTCGTATTTGAAGGAGCGATACTAAAAACCGTCTTCCAATCTTTGGAAAAAGCTTATGGAATTGAAATAGTGGTGGAGAATGATAACATTTACAAATGCCTGTTTACGGGCGATGTAAGCAGCCAGGACCTTTATACAAAACTGGATATCATATGCAAGTCAATACAAGCTTCTTATGAAGTGAAGGAAACAAAGATCCTGGTTAAAGGAACCGGTTGTAATTAACAATATTCGATAACCAAACATGCTATTATAATGATACAGCTATTTAGAATTTAAAAACCTGTGCAATAAAAAAACCGGCAACGTGGAGCATTGCCAGCTTTTAACAGAACCTTATGCAGGTACAATTTTGTCCGAATCAATTTTAACCAAACCGAACAAAACTTACTAAAGTTATGAAAAAACAGCAATTTATTGTTACAACCCTGATGGCAATGAGACTAACTATTTTACAAATCACGCTGGCCTTTATTTTTACCAGTTCATTGTATGCAAACAAAACGTCCGGACAGGAAATTCTGGATAAGAAAATTACTATTTCGGTACAAGACCTGGAGTTAAGTAAAGTGATCTCGAAAGTGCAAAATCTCACCGGAGTAAATTTTTTGTATAGCCCTAATACTATATCCGCGGAAAGGAAAATTTCCTTTTCAGTTATAGATAAAAAACTCGGTGTATTTATCGATGAATTTATCAGGCCTTTATCTATTGACTATAAGGTTATGGGAGAACAGATTCTCTTATTTCCAGCCAATAGAAATGCACAGGCTGGAATGGACAGCAGTTCGGAGTATGAGATAAAAGACATGCAAACCTCTTTTCTCTTTTCTAATGATAATATCGTGACCGGCACTGTGACAGACAATGTTGGAAATGCCTTAATAGGTGCGACTATTTTGGTAAAATCCAATAGAAATCTTGTTACTGCCACAGATAATACAGGCAAATTCAGATTGGATATCGGAACGGCGACTGCTGTGCTTATAGTTAGTTATACAGGATTTAAACCGCTGGAAATAAATGTCACGGCCAACCAGGTAGTTTCTGTTAAACTGGCTATCGCAGAAAACAGCCTGGACGCTGTAGTTGTTACCGGTTACTCCCGGCAATCAAAACGGGATGTCACTGGGGCTGTATCGACAATATCTGCAGATGTAGTAGCTAAAACTCCGGTGACCGATGTAGGCTCGGTACTGCAGGGGCGTGTTGCAGGAGTAAGTGTGGATGGCCAGGGAGGACCGGGAAGTACGGCAGTAGTTCGCATTAGAGGTTTCGGGACTAACGGTAACAATGATGTATTATATGTGATAGACGGTGTGCAAATGCGCGGCGAAAATAATTTGATAAATCCGGGCGATATAGAAACCATCACCATACTGAAGGATCCTTCCATCACTTCATTATATGGCGCGCAGGGAGGAAATGGAGTAGTTGTTATTACCACGAAGACCGGGAAGGTCGGGAAGCCTAAATTGGAATACAGCAGTTATGCAGACTGGGAAACACCAATTAAGTATCCCGGCATGTTAACTCCTCAGCAATATGCAGAGGATTATTTTGGCTACCTTAGTAATGTAGGGAAAACCGATACCACTTATTATGGAACCGGGACAACTCCTGTGCTTCCTGATTATATTGTTGAAAAAAAAACCGGGGCGGCACTTATATTGAAGGCAGGTGATCCACGGGCTAATCCCTCATTATATAATCTTTCTTCTTATAGAATTTTACAAGCTAACAAACAAGGTACTGACTGGTTCAGGGCAGTTTTAGGCCAGTCTTTTAGTCAGAATCACCAGCTTACTTTAAGTGGAGCAACTGATAAAAGTAATTATGCTGTATCCCTTAATTATCTTAATAATAAAGGGCTACTTACAGGCACTTTTTTTAACCGGTATTCGTTTCGCGTAAACACTGAATTTAAACCTGTAAACTGGTTAAAGGTCGGGGAAAATATAGAGTTCTCCTATAGTGAAGGAAGTAGCGTGAATAATCACAATCCACAGGGCTTTTTTGCTGATCTGTATCAGCGCAGCCCGCTAATACCAATATACGATGTTGCCGGAAATTTTTCTGGGCCAAATGGTATTGCAAATAGTTTCGCATTTCATCCCGGGGGAAATAATCCTGTATATGGTCAGTCGCCGGCAAAGGGTGGGGGTGGCTACAATGCGGGCGTGATAGGTTCTGCCTTTATGGATATCGAGCCAATAAAAGGGCTGGTATTTGAAACAAAAATTGGTATCCAGTTTTACCCGTATAGCTATAGATATTTCTCAGACACAGTACCACAAAATCTTTTTAATTCTCCTTATAATTCTTTTACTGAAGGTGGAGGATGGAGCAGTAACTGGAGATGGACAAATAAAGTATCTTACGATATCCGCATTCATGGGATCCATAAGATCAGTGCATTCGTAGCTTACGAAGCTAGTAAAAATGTTTCCCGTTCAAACAGCGGAACGACTCCCAACCTTCCATATACCACTCCACCATTATTAACATTAAATAATGGCGTTCCCATTGATTCTACAGGGCCACATAATACATTAAGCGGGTTTGCAGATGCAGCAACCAGTGCTTCTGTATTTGGAAATATTAACTATTCGCTTTTGGACAGGTATCTTTTTAGCTTTGTAATAAGAAGAGACGGTTCTTCTAAATTCGGGCTTGCTAATAAATATGGTACTTTTCCGTCTTATAGCGTCGGTTGGAGAATATCAAAAGAAAAATTCCTTGAAAATGTAAGCTGGCTTAATGATTTGAAATTGAGGGCCGCGATTGGTTCTAACGGTAACGATGCAATTCCCGCTGGTTTATATCAGGATCAATACAATGCATACTCCTATGTGAACAGCTATGACCTGGGAGGACGTAATAACTCTGCTTCCACAGGCATCGGGCTTTACCAGATAGGTAATATTTATATACATTGGGAAACCAACAAAACCACCAACCTTGGATTTGATGCCACTCTCTTACACAACCATCTCACTGCTGCTTTTAGTTGGTTTAACAGGGAAACAAAAGACCTTCTCGGAGTACCACCAATAACAGGTCTCAGGGGCGATCCACTGGCTCCCTATGAAAATATCCTGAAATTTAGTAACAAAGGTTTTGAATTGGAATTGGGATATAATAATACTATCCGCAAATTTAGCTATGAAGTGAATTTCAACATTGCTACTTACCGGAATAATGTGGAGTACATTAATACTGATCCTACAGCGCACCTCGATGGTGATTCATATAACCCCACACATTTTTCACTTACAAGAAGTGTTGTTGGAAGGCCTGTTTCAAGTTTTTTCGGGCTTGTATATGAAGGTATTTTTCAAAGCAGTGATGAATACACAAAAAATGGGGTAACTCATCCGGGTCTTAATGCCACTACTGCTCCGGGGCATCTTAAATTTAAAGATGTAAATAATGATGGTCAGATAAATGATGATGACAGGACTTATATTGGTAGCCCTCATCCAAAGTATTCTTATGGCTTTAATCTCAATCTTTCCTATGCAAATTTAGACCTGGGAATATTTTTACAGGGAGTGCAGGGTAATCAGTTATTTAATTACTGGCGTGCTTACTCAACCTGGCCCGGAGCTTTGGGTGAAGGGTCGAATGACACATGGAGCCCCACCAATATGAACGCTAAACTTCCCATTTGGGATGATAAGGCGACAGTTGATAAGAACCCTTCCAGCTTTTTTGTGGAAGATGGTTCGTATCTCCGTATAAAAAGTCTTCAGTTAGGATATACTTTTCCAAAATCTAATGCATTTAGCAAACTAAGATTGTATGTACAGGCCTTCAACCTGGCCACTTTTACGAAATACACAGGTATAGATCCTGAAGTAAGTACGGGGAGTGCCACAAATGCCGGTGTTGACTTAGGAGGTAATTATCCTATTGCAAGGAAATTTCTTGTGGGAGTTAACCTTGGGCTATAATAAAAAATATAAAATAAACTTTATGAAAAAAATATTGATTTTAACTTTACCTGTCATGTTGTTGGTCGCTTCGTGCAAAAAAAGTTTTCTTGAGCTTGAACCTCCTAATAGTATAACACTTGAAGCAGCAACTACTAAGATAGGTGTGCAGCAATTATTGGTTGGGGCATACCACGATCTTACAGGGCTCACTGTTCACTCCGGATGGTGGAGCACCTCAGGAACTAATTGGGTATATGGTGATATTACTTCCGGAGATGCCTATAGAGGCGGCGGAAATGACGGTAATGATGGTGTTCTTATTGAACACTTTCAAATCCAGTCTTCCAATGGCTATTTGTCAGATAAATGGCGCTCTGACTATGACGGAGTTTCAAGGAGCAATACCGTTATATTGGTTGCCCGTGCTGCTAAAGATATGTCAGATGATGAAAAGACCATTGCTACAGCTGAAGCCCGCTTCCTGAGAGGCCATTTTCACTTTGACGCCAAGAAGCTATGGAATAACATTCCTTTTATTGATGAAACAGTGGCAGCCGTTCCCAATCCTGATTTTAAATTGCCTAATACAGAAGATGTATGGCCTAAAATAGAAGCTGATTTTCGTTTTGCCTACGAGCATCTTCCCGTAACTCAGCCATTGAAAGGACAAGCTAATAAATGGGCCGCCGCGTGTTATATAGTAAAGTGTTATATGTTCGAAAAAAAGTTTGCAGCGGCGAAAGCGTTGTTGGATTCAATAATTCCTGCGGCCTATGGCGGAAATGGAAATGGGGCAACTGCGCAAGGTGAGCCTTATGCACTTGCGGCTAATTTTGATGATAACTTTAACGCTGCCACGGAAAACAATGCGGAACAGGTTCTTCAAATCCAGTTTTCCGTGAATGATGGCTCTGATGGTGGAAATGAAAATATAGGCGAGTCTGCCAATACACCTGCATTTTCTCCGCTTAGCAGTTTTTACACTTCATGGAAACAACCATCTTTTAACCTGGTAAATGCATTTAAAACTGATGGTGATGGCCTTCCAATGTTGGATACTTTTAATACTACCAACATGGTCAATGATATGGATTTTGATGGCTACGATTATTCTTATGTACCCTACCAGGAAACTGTCGATCCACGTCTTGACTGGACTGTAGGCCGGCGCGGTGTTCCTTACCTGGATTGGGCGGATCCAAATTACTATACCGGGTATCCTTCTAACCCTGGTTCCGATCCAAATATCGGCTGGATCAATGACCGGAGTTTTGGTGGGCCATATACTCCTGTAAAAAATAACTATCGTGCAAGCCAGTTATATAAATACGGAGATTATTATGCACAGGGATATTTAGTGGGAAGCGGTGTAAATTATAGTATAATTCGTTTTGCGGACGTTTTACTTTGGGCTGCCGAATG
>JBDTLZ010000134.1:0-19222 GCA_039934515.1 Ginsengibacter sp. | reverse complement strand
CCTTTTGAATTCAGAAAATCCCTTCGATTTTATTGAGGCATTATAAAAATACCATTCACCACTCTTTGTATCGTATGTATTAAAGATGTCGGTAGGTGCATTTTTGGTGTTAAAAAAAGCCGCCGCTGCATTGGTGTAGGTATAGTCATAATTGGCATCTTTGCTGGCACTCCGCTCTTTCTCCAGTCTTTTGGAAAGTTTTTTCAAAAAAGCATCCCTGTCGGCCGGCGACATCGCTGCTATTGCCTGTAAACTGTCTTCTCGTTCTATAATATTCAGCTTTTCAACAATTTCCGCAAGAGCATTTCGCCTTTTTTGTATTTCAGCAAGATTGGTAAGAGTTGTATCACTGGTTTGGAGGCTATCATAAAACGCAAATGCATCTTTATATTTTTTTTGCTTGTAGCTTATTTCAGCGAGGGTAAGAAAGGCTGTGTTTTTAAATGAAACGTTTTCTGTGTTGTAAAATGTGCTTTTCTTAAAAAGAAATACGGCAGCGGCTGTATCTGGTTTTAGCAAAGCCAGTTGAGCGGCAGAAAAAAAGATGATATCACGATACGCCTCAAACTTGTCTTTTTTCGACATATGCAGGAGTGCACCAATGCTTTTGTCTATCTCGGCAGGATCATGGCTTTTTAGCATTTTAGCCTTGTTAAGATTCGCATAAATATCCAGCAGCGGATCTGTGGTGTGTTTCATGGCCTTGTCATAATAACCTGACGCAGTTTCCTGCTGGTTATTTATTTCAAAAAGTTGCGCGAGGAGATATTCCCTTCTCGCTCTATCCTGGAAGTCTTCCACATTTGACAGGGTATTTTCGAGATGAACTGCGGTGCTGTCATACATCTGTTGCCTGTAAAACCAGTAAGCGCTCATTTCTTCCAGGGAAGGTTCAAGCCGGCCAGGAAAAACGGGGTCGTTTTGCAAAGTATTGATCAGCCCGGCGGCATCACCATATTCATTCAATTCAATGTAAGTCCTTATTTGCCAAATCAATGCATCATTTCTACTGGGTGGCCGGGTAAAGGTTGTGGTAATGATATTCCTGCTTTCTTTACTGGATACACTCAAAGCACTGTTACTTCCATTGTTGTTGCTGCCAACGATCATCTGGTCATCGCTATTTTTTTTCTTACGCGGGTACAGGTTATAATTGATAAATTGAAAAGTCATTGCCGCCGAATCGAACTTTCGGCTGAGGTAATACGCCTTTCCGATCAGGAGGTATAAATTATCGACCCAGTCACTCCGGAGGTCATGTAATAAAATGCCCGCCGTAGCCTTATATATTACCGAATCAAGCTCGGTATTTTGCATAGCAGTATTGGCAAGTGAATAACCATAAAAAGGGAGCAATTTTGAATAATCATCCCTGGTCGCAATCCGGGCCCTTTCAATAACCTGTTTTAATTTATTATTGCCATTGAAATAGTAATTGTAGTGTGAGACGGTATTTTGTATAAACCTCCGGGGAAGTGTAAATTTTTTGTTCCCTGTTTTTTCAGATTTCAGGACCTTTGTCTTAAACTTTTGGGGCTTATCTTTTTGAAGATCAATGGTGATTTTACCCGCCTGGGCATGAACTTCCGGTAGAAGCAACAGGGTAAGCAATAAAAAAGCCAACGATTTTACGATCCGGGTGGTCATGAATTTTACAAGGTTTATAGAAGTACGATAATTGGAAATACGGCCTTTCTATATTAAACTTCCATTCTGCAAAAATATTTTAAAAATACGGTTTATTTTAAGCCAATATGTCAATTAATGGGCGTGCTGGCTTATTTTTAACAACCTAAAAAATTAATATGTCCGTGCCGGGTGGCAATACATCTTTGAAACGCCTGCGAAACCGCTACAGGCTTGTGGTTATGAATGAAGATACCTTCAATGAAGTGGTGGCTTTTAAGCTCACGAGGTTAAGCGTTTATATTGCTTTAAGCACCTTGTTTGTAGTGCTGGTGGGCTTAACGGTTGCACTCATTATCTTCACCCCCTTGAAGTTGTACATACCCGGTTATGGTGATGCTCATAAAGCAAAAGAATACGAAATACTGAAAATGAAGGCAGATTCTATTGAGCAAAGCCTCATTAAAAAGCAGGAATATATAGATAATATTGAAAAGATCTTGAAAGGACGGGTGGTGCCATTAGACACGGCTTCCCTCAAATTGAAAAGTGTCGAAAAAAGCAAGGATTAATCAGCCGGAGTTAAATAAACAACTTGATAAGCAATAACGAAAGCAACAGGCAACTGTTAAGGTATGCAGGCCTGGCAATGCAGTTTTTAATTAGTATTGGTTTATGTGTTTTTCTTGGAATGAAGGCCGATAAATGGCTTAATATTTCGATCCCTTTACTCGTATGGCTATTACCTTTGCTGATTATTACTGCGATTATTGTAAAAATTATCAAAGAAACGGGAAAAAAGAATTAAGCATTATGCGAAAGAAATATGTGCCTGTAATTATACTATTTGTTGTCATAAGTGCTGTGGTAATTATTTTCAGGCCCTTTTTGGAACTGAATGGATTTGAGACCACTTTCTTATTAATGGCTAATGTTGTTTTATGTATCCTTAGCCTTTTAGGTTTTTTTATACAGGTGAAAGGATTGAGCTCGGGCAATGTCAACGCATTTATACGGAGTTTATATTCGTCATTGCTGTTGAAAATGGTCATCGTTATGATAGCCGTAATTGCTTATATTTTTATTACCGGCGGAAAAGTAAATAAGCCTTCGTTATTTACTTCTATGGGCTTGTACTTTCTCTACACTGCTATTGAGGTTGCCCAGCTAATGAAAATTGCCCACAGAAAGCCTAATGCCTAAAAAAGAATCTCCGCTACAACAACTTACTGCCTACCTGCCGGAAGGATCTTTCGATGATGTGGCTGCCTATCTTACCGGGTATAAAGTACACCTTACGGTAACCCGTGAAAGAAAGTCTGTTTTGGGCGATTACCGCAGCAAGCATTCAGATAAAAATCACCGCATTAGCGTAAATGGCAATCTCAATAAATTTTCCTTCCTGATAACCTTGTTACATGAACTTGGCCACCTGCTTGCGTACGAAAAATATGGCACCCGTATACAACCCCATGGCGAGCAATGGAAAAGCGAATTTGGCAATATACTGGCCCGGTTTATTACGAAAAAGATATTCCCTTCCGATATTGAAGCCTGGCTTATGCAAAGTCTCAAAAATCCGGCGGCAAGCTCATGCGCAGAGGATGGCTTATTAAGAGTTTTGAAAAAATACGATCCTCACAAGCCCGGGATTTATTTTGTCGAAGAGCTCCCGCCGGGTAGTTTATTCAGTTTAAAGGGAGGAAAAATATTCAGTAAGGGGAATAAGGTACGAAAGCGTTTCTTATGTAAAGAAATTTCAACGGGAAAGCTGTTTTTATTTAGCCCGGTAGCGGAAGTCGAATTGGTCGGTGGGGTATCATGACCTGTGAACAGGGATTTAAAAACCTGGCAAATCACTCATGTAAAAAACTATTTCCCGATCACAAACCTTTAACCATAAATACCTCACAGCCAGTGTGGCCACTGTTACCCAGCGGACCCGGTATGAATGTGAACCCGTGTTTTTCATACATAGCAATCGCATTCACCAGCTCCGGCATTGACTCCAGGTACATCTTACTGAACCCGTTATTTTTGGCTTGAAACATGCATTTTTTTACCAGTGATTTTGCAATTCCCTGGCCCCTGGCTTCGGGTATCAAATACATTTTTACGAGCTCGCAGGTATCTGCCGAAAGGGCTTCGGTAGGAAAAATTCCTGCGCCTCCACTTACCTCGCCATTTATTTCAACAACAAAATAACAGGATCGTTTTGTTTGAAATACGTCATACAGGTGATCTGTGGTTTCATCAAAATACACCGTGTTGGGTTTTACCGCCCCAAACTCTTCCAAACAATTTCGGATGATCAACGCAAGTTTTGCATCGTCATCCGCAGTGATTTGTCTTATATGAATATCTTTCAAATAGTATTGTTTTAAAATGCATTTAACAAGTTATACTCAAGTCGCAACATAAAAAAATTGTTACTCAGCCTTTGGGCGCGTGCCATCAGTTGGGTGCGATAGCTTAGATCAAGCCTGGCAATGCTTTTAAAAATAAATTGCACAGCGGGCGCCAAATCTGTATAGTATTTCCGGTTGCCCGGAAATGTAGTCCCGGTAACTTCCACATATACATTAACATTGGTTTGATCGTAGCCAACATAATTTCGGGGCAATAAAAGGTATCCAAGCGAAGTGCTGTAATTTACAGCATGCAACGGCTGGCCCGTTCCAACTTTATTATTAACATTATTAAGCCTGTACCCGTAACTGACCGAAGCTGAAGCCGCGAACTTATTGACGAGCTTTGTGCCAACCAGGCCGGCCGCGATCCCTGAATTGTTCCCATTGAGGTCAAACTCATCACTATTGTAATACGAAGTGTAAACCTGCCCGGTAAAGCCACCGTTCCCGTCAGGAACATTCATTTTACTTTCTATCTTCAATTGTGTGGGATTATCAATTACAGCAATTGCAGAGAAAGCCGCAATCCTGAAATGTTTATGTACTTCATCCTCTGAATAAATTCTGTATTTGGCATAAACGCTACCGCCTTCTGCACGAAACTTTTTTTGATACATATTGGAGCCATACCCCGCAAAGTGGATCATCCAATTACGGTTTATTCCCAGCATCAATTCCGGTTCGATCCGGTAGCCACTGTACGACATATCATACTTCATCTGGTACAATTTGGAAAGCACCCTGAACCCCATGCTGCCTTTTGCCATATTGCTGGCAGGCTCTGTATTTACATACAATTCCTGTGCATGTGTTACCGTACAAAGTAAGGCAACACAACCGGTCCATATAATTTTTTTCATGATTATATGGTTACATGATAGATCCTGGAACCTTTTGCAATACCTGCACCTGGTATGTCCGCGATGCCGGTCTGGTAACACTCTTTTGTAGTGAGCGCACTAATCTTCCTGTATTCTTTTACCGGTAAATAGCCCTTGTCTAAAAATTTAACGGTCTGGTCTCCACTCAGTTGCTGATCGGATATGTGAAGGAACATTAAATTCTTTCCCGCAGCCGCTACAGCGGTTTCGTTTTTTATTTTCAGGCCATCAAAATGGATGGTCGCCCAAAAACCGGCAACAAAAAATCCTGCGTCTTCTACTTTATTTTTAAGCTTATCAAAATCAACATCTGCATTGGGTTTGAAAGTTATTTCAAAAGTGGAATTTTTTATATTGGCATCTACGTTGTCTACAAAATCAACAGTAAGTAAGGCTTTATAAATAGCCTTGCTACACATGCTACAGGTAAGCCCACTTGCCTGCAATGATACTTTTTTTACCTGCGCCCATGTTGCTGTCGCGCACAACATGAAGCACATAAGAAATATTTTTTTCATCTAATTAATTTTGGAGGTAAGTGATTTGCGCTCATATTGGCAGCATTTATCGAGGTTGTTATAATTTTCATTACCGGCTTTGACATTTTGTGTATCATAGCCTGCACCGGCAATTGCTGTTTCAATTTTTATGGGATTGCTTACAGCCGGGTCATAGCTGAAATTAAGCTGGTTTGTTTTTTTATTCCAGTTTGCGAAAATAGCGCCGGCTGACAGCGCGCTTTTTTCAATTTTCTTTTTGCATTCGCCGCACATGCCGGCAACTTTTATGGTTTGTTTCCCGACGGTTTGTGCGAAAGAAAACTGGCATAAAAAGATACTTATAATTAATAGAGCTGTTGATTTAATCGTTTTCATTCTTAAAAATTTTGAAATTAAAATGTATAGATGTATGCGTGCGGCATAGGTCAATGCCGACAAAAGAAACAACCGAACATCCTATATTGTAAAGATGGAATTCATTACGCAAATAAAAGCTCCGGAAACTGCCGGTGGCGAAGTGTCGGTAAAAGTAATAAGAAGTGAGTTTATAACCGGTTGCAAATTCGCAAACGCGTGATGGTTTACAATTGCTGTAAATGGCGGATTAATGTTGAGATGAGCAGTAGATGATTGCTGGCAGTCAGTGATCTTAATTACGGTAAGTTTGCTGTTACAACAACCTTCCCTGTTTTTCATTCCACATTTACCACATTTGTCACTACCTGTATGGAATAATTCTACCGATGAAAGCCTGCCCATACAAAAATGCATATTAAATGCAAAGCCGCAGGAAAGCCCGAGATAAAAAACGGCAAATATGGAAACAATACACTTCTTCATCTGCTGTAAAGTTAAGCAATATTACTATTGAATTTTTGCATAAACATCCTTTAACATTCCAACGATTTTTGCATGAAATTATTATAAACACGATGTTTATTTCACATTAATTAACAAAATTCCATTGTACGCCGATCCTGAAAATGAACCCGGGAGTTGGATAATTGGGGGCTGCAAAGCTGTTATTGGTAAATCCAAATCCATGCGAAACATCTACTGTATTAATGTTTTCGATTTTTATAAGCCCGGTGAATGACTTTATCCTGAAATCAAAAAATGCATCCAGCCGGGGCAGGTTACTAATTGTTATTGAATCCTGTGGGAAAAACTGGCCAACGACCGGCGAATAATTATTCGCTTTATAAGGTGTATTGTAGGTTACATCGAGACCTGTGCTCAAATTAAGATTTTTGAAAAAAGTGCCTTCAAATGCGAAGCGCTGGCGGGTAAAAAATAAAGGCACCCTGATGGGGTTATCACCAGTAGTTTGCTGAACAATAAAATCGCTGTACAAATTAAGGTGTCCCTTAAGCTTATTTTTTGCGGACGCTACAAACTGCGTAATATTTACAAGGCCATTGAACTGATCAGTTTCATAATAATTTTTGAAGTAGCTGTAATTGGTAATTGAAATATTCCTGCCCATCAATGTAAACCGTGGATTATTAGCTACTGCCGAAATAACTGTGATGTTTTCTTTTTTGGTGCTTACATTATTGCCCAGGTTGAAAGATGAATTTCCCTCGAAAATATAAGAAGGAGAGCGGTTTACATTTTGAAAAGTCACCTGTACATTCCCTAGTTTCCTGTTAAGAAACCTGGTCAAGGTTACAAAGGCGCTGTAATCTGCTGCGTTGAGCCCGGTAGCATAAAATTCACCTTTCAAAAGGGCATCCCATTTCCTGTTCCTGGTCTTGTTGCGGTATTCTCCATGTAAAACAATGTTGTAAAAATTTTTGCTCACTGCCGGAGCCGGAATGATCTGGATGGGATATGTTTTTGAAGCAGAAAATATCCCCGAAAAAGTTTCAATGCGCAGCCCTGCCTCAATAAACTGTCCCGGGTTTTTTGTTTCGGGAAATTGCTTTATTGAAAAATCATTAGATACGAATTTCCATTTGTCCTGCAGGAAGAAATTTAATCCTTTAATGGTACTGAGCGTAAGTCCATACCACTCATTGAATACGGCCGAATCGGCCCTGGCAAAATCAGTGCCACTTAAAGTGTCTTTAAACTTATAGGAATAGGTACTGTAATTTAAAGTATGCTGAAAGCGGAATTTCGGATAAAACAGGTATTCTTTTGTTGAGTCGTTTATGATCAGCGAATCCTTAATTCCAAAATCATAACTCTGCCTGAATAACATGGTAAAGTTGCTGTAAATATTGCCTGTATTTACTTTTGTGGAAAACACATTAAAGGTTTGCTGTACGTCGCCTCCCAGGTTAACGGGAATGGCGAAACGCTTTTTCCTGTCTGGATCAAGAAGAAAGGAATCATTTTGTATCCCGCCATTTTCCGAGGCGCTGAATTTATTTCCTAAAAGAACCAGGTAGGCGGCATACCTCTTTCTTTTCCCCTGGTAGTTACTAAAGAAGCGGTAATTGTTATGATTGGTGTTTTGTGTTTGAAAGAAACCCGGTGCTGATATTAACCGGTAATTGATACCAGCGTTCCAGTTCGGTTTTATATTTTGAGTGTGCAAAACATTGATCACTTGCTCCTTACCGGAGGCCAATAAATAAGTAAGCTGTGTAAACGGCTTGGTAGTTTTAAAGAACCGTGTATTTTCAATGTTATATATATAGGCATCATATGCATGAAAGCCCGCGTCCCAGCCTGCTTTTAATACCGGCGTAAATAAAACAGGAAAAGCGGCCGTGCCATTATTACCCAGCGATACGTAGTAGGAGGGAACGGTGTAGAACCTGTTGAAATCACTTAAGGAAGAATCCAGGCCGCTGCTTTTTAATGAATCCAGGTAACGAAAAGTGATAGTGATCGAGTCCGCAAGGTCATCCCTGTGCTCAAAATTAAGGCTGTCACCTCCCTTCGATTGCGCACGCGAATTATTGCCGCCTGAAGAAGGTCTGATGGCCCGCTTTAATGCACCCGGCAACTGGGCCTGCGCAAATTGTGCCATCAGTAACATAACCGATACCATAACCAGGGAACGGTTAATAATTCGTCTAGATATTTTTTTCGTCACAATCATGGCAACTATAACCTGGCAATCATTTCTTTAAATATCAGGGTTAGTTTTGGTTCAGCATCCTTTGCAGCTTTTAAAACCTCTTCATGGGTAATTTCATTTTCTTCTTTTCGTATGCCTATGTCGGTAATAACGCTCATCGCAAAAACCGGTAATCCAAGATGCACGGCAGCTATGACTTCCTGGACTGTGCTCATGCCAACAGCATCGCCACCAAGCAGGTTCAGCATTCTGTATTCTGCCCTCGTCTCAAATGACGGACCCGTAACGCCCACGTATACACCCTCTTGCACTTCAATGCTATTTTCTTTTGCAATATCTTTTGCTTTTTTGATAAGGTACTTTTTATATGGCTCGCTCATGTCTGGAAATCTCGGGCCAAACGTCGGCTCATTTTTACCCAGGAGCGGGTTTAAGGTGAACATGCTTATATGGTCTCTGATGATCATAAGGTCACCCACATGAAACGAAGTATTAGTGCCACCTGCGGCATTGCTTATTAAAAGGGTTTCTATGCCGAGGAACTTCAAAACCCTTATTGGAAAAATCACTTCCCGCATTGTATAGCCTTCGTAGTGATGAAAACGCCCGGCCATGGCAACAACTTTTCTTCCTGAAAGCGCTCCGAAGATAAGTTTGCCGCTATGGCCATCAACGGTGCTCAGCGGAAAGTGCGGTATCTCTCCATAATCAATTTCAAATTCAACAAGTATCTCCCGGGTAAAACTACCAAGGCCGCTGCCCAATACGATCCCTACAACAGGCTTGCCATCATATTTAGACCTGATAAAATCGACAGCTTCATTAATTTTTTTCAGCATGCTCGTCAAAATGGCTCCAAAGGTAAGTGAATGGTTGAATGGTTGAATAAGTGGGTCTGTTAATAGCTTGATAAGGTAAAAGAGCAGGTAGCCTTTCAAAATCCAAAATTGATCTTTCCATTTTCAACCCATTTTGTGGTTAGATAAAGAAAAACGCACTCATAGCTCAGGCCATAAGTAAACTTTTCAGGCGGATTATACCCAGGAATAAGTTTGGTTAAACTTCAATCCATGCGTAAAAAAAATACCTGTTGTACCCCTGGCGGCAAGAGATATATTACAATAAACTATCTTTGAAGCTTAAATTTTTTAATGTGGAGACGGCAATAGAAATTTTTGACTACGCTAAGTGGAATGATAAGCTTCCCGAATTAAGCAAACAATATCAAACTGCAAATCCATATCCTTATATAGTACTGGAAAATTTTTTAAATCCCCGGGCACTTGATGAATGTATTGTAGCGTTTAATAAATTGAATGACTCTGATGAATGGATAAATTACGCGCATTACAATGAAAAAAAGAAAGGGCTGAATAAACTCGATCTATTGCCTGAGGCAATCAAGGGAACGATCAATGAATTGAACTCATCGACTTTTTTAAAATTTCTAAGTACCCTTACAGGAATAAAAAACCTGCAGAAAGATGATTTTCTTGAAGGCGGTGGGATACATCAATCCACTAAAGGCGGCTATCTGAATATCCATGCTGATTTTACAGTCCATCCTCACCATCGTAACTGGCAGCGCCGTGTGAATGTGCTGGTATATCTCAACAGGAACTGGCAGGAAGAATGGGGTGGAAAGTTGGAGTTGTGGGACAAAGAAATGAAAGCATGCAAAGCCAAAGTATCGCCTGTTTTTAACCGTTGTGTAATTTTTAATACAGACGCAGACTCATATCACGGCCACCCCGAGCCGATGACTTGCCCCGATGGCGTTTACAGGCGTTCAATTGCACTTTATTATTATTCCGTTGAGGACAAGCCTTTTCGTCGGGCTACCTATTACCAGGCCCGTCCCGGTGAAGGAAATAAAAAACTTATGGTGAAAATAGATAATGCAATGGTAGCGGCATACACAGAAATAAAAGGCCGGCTTGGAGCTAACGATAAAATCATCAGCAAAATATTAAAGATTTTTTCGCATAAAAAGAAATAGGTAAAAGACGGTCAACAGGAATATCGGCGCAAAACATTTTATTTTTTCATGGCAATATCGCTTCTTTTATTTTGGCACGTCCCTCTTCAGGAAGATAAATCCATTTTTACGGTAAAGCTCTTTGAGCGCTGTATATTGTTTATATCTGTCGATCCTGTCAACCTTAGATACGAAGTAAGCTGGCTTATCAATATGACCTGTTAAAAGCCATTGTTCATCATATGAATCAGGATTAACAGGTTTTTCTTTTTGAACATAAAAGAGCTGGGCATAACTGTAATAGCCTAACGTATTCACATAGCAATCTTCTCCCTGTCTTTCTATAAAAAAATCAATTGCCGCGCCTTGGGAATAACGCTCCACCTTCGGAACAATAATCACTGATGCAAGGAAAATAACAATGGCGGTTCCCCCGAACAATACCCACGCTGCCTTTTGAAAATGATTTTTTTGCAGGCTTCTTATACCAATTACAACGGAAACAATCATCAGTAATCCAACGATTCCTTCGAAGCCACTCCAATAAACATTTGCCTGCATCATCTCTTTTGCAAATTTATCATCAACATAAGGAACGAGTTTTTTTATGTTGATGGCAATATATGGCACGGCAAGTAGCAACAATGCAATAAATCCACCCAGTATAGCTATGAACACACCCACATATTTTTTATAAACCAGTTGCTTCAGGTCCCACTTATATAATGAATACGCCGCAAGGAAAGTTAAAGGGAACCATGCTAGTGAAGAGTAATGGATAATGCGGGATTGAACAATAGTGAAAAGCAGGGTTACCACCCAAAATAAAATCTGCATCCATTTTTTAAAATCCTTGTCAAACCGGCCACCATAATTTGTTTTAAAAAAAGAAGGTATGGCAAGAATTGAAGCCGGGAAACATCCAATGAGGAGTACTACATAATGATACCCCCAAAAGCCTTTCTGGCCTGCATCGTGCGTAGAAAAAAGGCGGTACTGGTATTTCAAAAATTCAATGATGAACCAGGGGCCATTCTTGATAGTTTCATAGCCATACCAGGTGGCTGTCACCAGGGCAGCAACCAACAAAAATAAAATGGCATGGCCCCAGTTAAAATAAAAGCGGAAGCGGTTGTAAATAAAATAGACGCCAAGGGATAATAAAAAAACCATAAGTGAAACCTGTCCTTTCATCAGAACTGCGAGCCCCATATAAATTCCCGACCATATGACATAATAGATCGGTCGTTCTTTTAAACCCTCTTTGTCGAACCCGTTTCTTGCCCAATGATACAGGATGAAATTGAACAGGGATAAGAAAGTTAGAAGATTGAACCACGGATCAATAATCCCCGATTTAAAATACATGTTCGGAAAAAGCGACCCACCAAAGGCCAATGCCCAAAGCACTCCAAATTTTCTATCATAAATTTTGCTTCCGCAGATAAAAACAACAATCAAGGTTACTATTCCACATATTGCGTTTGGAAAACGTGCTGCAAACTCCGTAACCCCAAAAACTTTCATTGCAGTGCTTTGCATCCAGAAAAACATGGGGGGCTTTTCCCAGAAAGGTTTAAAATTGATATAAACCCTGCTGTAGTCATTCATTTTAATCATTTCACGCGAGCACTCTGCAAAATTAACTTCATCCCAATCAAACAGGTGAACCCTGCCCAGGAATGGAATGAAAAAAATAGCCGCAAGAATGGAAATGAAAATGATGATTTGAGGTTTGCTTAAATGCATAGTATCAATAGATATATGAAGACTTAATAAATTTTTTTACGTTGAATTATAATGTTCCAGGCTTAATTTTTATGGGCGGGTATTTGTGGTTCATACATCTTTCTTTTAATGAGGCCCCATTTGCAAAATCGATGCACGATAGAAACCCTCAACACACCCAATCCGTAAATAATGCTTCGTTGCAGGTTTATGCTGGAGGCTTCTTTAAAATACCGGGTAGGACAGGTTATCTCTGCAATCTCATAACCCAGGTAAATGATCTGCGAAAGCATTTCGTTATCGAAGACAAAATCTTCAGAATTGACGCTATAGTTGATCCGCTCCAGTATTTCACGAGAAAAGGCCCGATATCCTGTATGGTATTCCGCCACTTTTTGATTAAGCATCAAATTTTCAAAAAAAGTAAGGGCGCGATTGGAAATGTACTTATACATCGGCATTCCCCCATGCAACGCTCCCTTACCCAATGTGCGGGAGCCCAATACTACCTGGTAAACATTGTTTGCAATGAGCCAGGCCATTGATGGAATCAGCTTTGGTGTGTACTGGTAATCAGGATGCAGCATGATGATGATATCGCCACCGATCTCCAGCGCTTTATCATAACAGGTTTTTTGATTGCCGCCGTAGCCCCGGTTCTTGTCGTGCCTTATGATGTGCGAGATGCCTAGTTCCCGGCCAACTTCAACTGTTTTGTCACTGCTGTTATCATCTACCAATATCACCTCGTCTACCATATCAAAGGGGATTTCCTGGTAGGTTTTTTTAAGCGTCAATGCCGCGTTATAAGCCGGTAGAACAATCACTATTTTTTTGTTGTCAATCATGCCAGGTCTCCAGTTTTTTTTTATAAATATCACCGGCGGAAGCGGGTGAGAACGGCAAAATTACTTTATTGAAGCCATTGCTGAAAATATAGCACTCCGCATGAATCCTTTGCGGGGTTTGAGAAAGAATTGCTTTGGTTATTACAGTTTTGCCACATCCGGTAAACGCCGGTTGCCCATTATCAAAACATTATTCTATTTACCAATTAGACTTTATCTTCGCCCAAAAGATATTATATGAATTTACATGAATACCAGGCAAAAGAATTACTAAAAAAATATAATGTTCCCATCCAGGAAGGAATCGCTTGCAGTACGGTAGCAGAAGCAGAAGAAGCCTACCGTTATATCAACAGTGAGTATGGAAGCAGGTTTGCGGTTATTAAAGCGCAGATACATGCCGGTGGCAGGGGTAAAGGAACGATTAAAGGTACCGATCAGCGGGGTGTTGCGGTTGCCAGGAATGCCGAAGACGTGAAGACAATTGCTCATAATATTTTGGGTGGAACACTGGTAACGGTCCAAACGGGTGAAGCAGGTAAGGTGGTCAATAAAATCCTTGTAGCCCAGGATGTATATTATGATGGGCCTGAAAAAGTTAAAGAAATTTATTTATCAATATTGCTTGACCGTTCGAAAGGGAAAAATGTAATTATGTATAGTACGGAGGGTGGAGTGAATATAGAAGATGTAGCACACGATACCCCTGAAAAGATCTTTAAAGAATGGATACATCCCGGTGGTGGGTTGCCAGGGTTCCAGGCAAGAAAAATTGGATTTAACTTAGGGCTTAAAGGCGATGCATTTAAAAATTGCGTAAAATTTGTAACCAGTTTATACAATGCATATGTGGGCCTTGATTGCAGTATGCTGGAAATAAATCCTTTGTTTAAAACGAGTGATAATAAAATAATAGCAGTCGATTGTAAGATGAATATCGACGATAATGCATTAATGCGGCATCCTGATATCGCGGTATTAAGGGATATTTTCGAAGAAGATCCCACAGAGGTTGAGGCGGCGAAATTTAATCTCAACTTCGTAAAACTAGATGGCAATGTCGGCTGTATGGTTAATGGTGCCGGGCTGGCCATGGCAACAATGGATATGATTAAATTAAGTGGCGGTGAACCGGCCAATTTCCTTGATGTGGGCGGTACCGCCAATGCACAAACGGTTGAAGCAGGTTTCAGGATAATTTTAAAAGACCCCAAGGTAAAGGCTATCCTCATCAATATCTTCGGGGGTATTGTGCGTTGTGACCGGGTGGCCCAGGGTGTAATTGATGCCTATCAATCGATTGGTAATATCGAGATCCCCATTATAGTTCGCTTGCAAGGTACAAACGCTGAAGTAGCTAAAGACCTTATTGATAAAAGCGGACTAAAGGTGGAGTCTGCTATTCTACTAAGTGAAGCTGCAGAGCTTGTAAATAAAGCGGTGGCTTAGTTTTCATTATTTAATGCGGGGCTGAGACATTTGCAGGGTACTAACCCGATAATACAAATTTAATTATTGGATGCTATACTGAAGGGCACCTTTTGGAAAGCCTCAAACTTTCCAAAAGTTAGTCTGTACGATCATAACCTGCCGGCAGGGTACAAACGCGGAACTTTCAAAATTTCCAAAAGTTATAAGGCATAAAACACAGTGCACATTAATGCAAAAAAAAGCCGGCAAAAGCCGGCTCCTAGTTTTCAATACAGGTAATGCCAGGTGTTAGAACTATTCAGGAAGTAATACTTTATTGATTACGTGTATCATGCCATTACTTTGATTAACATCTTTAATAGTTATCTCGGCTATTCCACCCTTTTCATCTTTGATCCAAAGCTTTCCGCCCTTGCTCATCACCGACAGCCTGCCACCTGCTACCGTAGTAAGTTCAGCCGTGCCATTGCCATCTTTTATCATCTTCATCAACTCTGCAGAACCCAATTTGCCGGCAACTACGTGATACGTTAATATACCAGCAAGCATTGCCTTGTTTTCCGGCTTAAGCAAATTTTCAACAGTTCCTTTAGGTAACATGTCGAAAGATTCATTAGTTGGTGCGAATACGGTAAAAGGTCCCGCGCCTGATAATGTTTCAACTAGATCTGCTGCTTTTACAGCCGCTACTAATGTCGTATGGTCTTTAGAATTTACAGCATTTTCAATGATGTTTTTTGTAGGGTACATTGCCGCTCCGCCAACCATCGTGGTTCCGTCCATTTTTGGTTGGGCAAATGTTGAGGAACCAACAAAAGCTGAAAGGAGTATAAGCCCCAATAATTTACTAGTTTTCATTTTTTTAAAATTTTAGTTTGTGATTTGTACCGTCATTTACGCAGTAGTAAAGGAGTTGGATTTGATTGCGGAAAATAATTAGTACTAACAGTAATGAATAAACGTAAATTCTACGCCCGGCCTGGTACAGAATATAAGTTAAAAATATGCGTGAAGAATAAAACAAATAAGAAAAGCGTAAATCCGGAATTAAATCTTGGAGATTACATACATTTCATCCATGGTAGGCGTGGGGCTGCCACCTGTTTTTTCTAATGTAATGGCGAAGGCTTCGGCATGGCCAAATGATTTCATTTTTTGTATGTGGTAAATACCTTTTTCTGTAGAGATCATTCCAGCATCAACTGGCTTGCCGTCTACGATCGCCCAAAGCTGGTATTGTTTTCCCGATGGTATAACTGGTAAATAAGATGGGTCTACATATACATCTCCCGTACTTTTCATCCAGTATATTTTTGCCAGGGCATCGGGAGCATGCGGTGTTCCCTTTAATACAACCGGCAATGAACTTTTATCCGTCATCACATTGATATCGGTTTTCATGGCAAGGTTGGCCTGGTTCTGCTCGTCGATTTTTTGTTGTGTCACTTGTAATTCGTCATTTGCAGACTGGTACTTGCCATAATAAGAATACGTGAGTGCGATACTGCCTATTAACAGTATAAAAATTGCTGCGGCAGCCATTTTAAAGTAAGAAGGTATCTTGTAAATAGTTGCCTGGCCTTTTACATCGTTGGCATGAGGAGCCAGGTAGCTGGTCTTTTTTCCCTCGGCTGATATTTGAGAAAGTATTTTATCCCTTACAGATGCCGGAGGTTCAATTGCATGAGCCTGCGCATATGATTCCAAAGATGTTTCAATGGCTTCAATTTCTGCCTTTACCTCTGGAAACTGGGTTACCCATTCTTCTACCTGCAGGGTTTCTTCCGGAGAAGCCAACCCCAAAGCGTACAGCTCAAGTAAACCGGATGATATGATGTCGTTCTTATTCAATTTAATTTTGCAATAATTTTCTTAATTCCATAATAGCTGTTCTCATTCTTGTTTTTACCGTACCCAGGGGAATGGCCAATTGCTTGGATATTTCATCCTGTGTGAAACCACCAAAATAAGCCAGGTCAATAATTTGTTTTTGATCGTCTTTGAGAAGGGTTAAATGCTTTCTGATTCCCAGCGCGTCAAAGCTTTCCGCGGTATTGGTGTTGCTGCTGATGTTGTCTATTGAGTAATCTACGGAGTTAGCCGAATTTTGGATTTTTGACTGCTTTCTGTACCCTTTGCTCCTGATCGTATCTATCGTTAAATTCCTTGTAATATTAAGCATCCAGGTAAAAAGCCGCCCCTTAATGCTGTCATAATTGGAAAAATTATTCCAGATTTTTATAAATGCTTCCTGTAATATATCTTCAGCAAGCTCCCGGTCTTCAAGCATTTTGTATATGATCCCGAATAAGGCGCCGGAATAGTTATCGTATAAGTAAGCAAATGCCGGTTGGTCTCTCTTTTGTAAAAGACCAACCAGTTCTTCCTCGCTATATTTCTTTATTTCCGGCAAAAAATTCTATATAAAATTTTAAAAATAAGTATTAAGGCTCACTAAACCCTCTAAACTCCTAAATCTTCCAAATCCTATATACTCTAAACCTAACCTTTCTAAAGTTTTTTAATACCAACCCCGAAGCAATATACAATTACTTTTCAAAGTAAGCTACAGTTCCTCCAACCCAGTCTTTATCCATATTATACCGTACCCCTATCATTTTTCCTTTGCTCAGCCTTGCGAGATTGGTAACGGCAACAGGCCTTTCCATTCCATCCTTCCAAAAATAGAAAATTCTAATCTCGGCTTTTGCCGGTACGTTTGGCGTTTTTATGACATCGGCATATTTCACTTTCCTCTGCAATATCCAATTCTCAGGATCAGCTACCGCTTCGATATCCCCTTTGGTAACGTCGATAATAACGCCTTGCCCGGCAAATGAAAATAACGGCTTCAAAACAAAATTTTCCAGGTCACCCGGAAGCTGTTTTACTTCATTTAGAAAAAAAGTTTCGGGGACGTATGGATTATTAATGAAAGGCAATGTGAACTTACTTATCCTGTAAAACCAATTTGGATGAGGAACCCATTCCACGTCAAAAGGCTGCGTGATGTCAACTACATTTCCGAGACTTGTCTTAGTATGGCTAAGTTCATCAAATATAACCCGGTTATAAATTCTTTTAATTTGAATCTTTTGCCCGTCTTTCCTGTAAAATAATTTTTTTCCTTCCTGTTCCAGTTCTGTAAGGCATACAATTGGAATGTGCAGGTAATCCTGCGTGCAATAGAAATCTATACGGGTTTTTTGCTCATGCGGTTTTATTTCAAGCAGGATAACATTTTCAACATTGTGCTTCCCAATAATTATTTCTTTCAAAAACCCGATATAAGTATCATCATTATACCCATTAAGATAGTGGTCGAAGTTACCCGGGATGTCAAAATGCCTTTTGAGAACCTGCGGATAATATACCTGGAAAGCAAAGAGAGATGGAAAGCCCTGCATTTCTACTAATTGAGGCTCAAGGGTACCCTCTTCATTTTCACAAATACCGAAATCAAATGCAATGAAATGAGTATGGTCGTTTTCGCCGGGTACATTTTCACCTTTAGGAATAGCCCGGTCGGTAAGTTTTTTGAATCCCGGATCAATGATAAAATCAACAATATTTTCGCAGGCTGTCAGCATCTTTTTTGTAAAATCTTTGGGAACAAACAAAGGCGTTTCTGCAATACGAAAAACAATATCACCGGGGTGTTTGCTATCAAGATCTTTTAAAAATTCTTCATATTTCTTTGGAGTAAAATTTTGATTGAATTCTTCCCTGAGTTTGGCAATCATGGCAACTTAATTTTTGCTGTAAGAATGAATGAAAGATAAGAATTTTAAAAATGCGTTGGAAATTTGCAAGCAAACAAGTCTTTTCCCAAACCGAAAGAGCGTGCGCTCAAGCAACCACTGCGTGCATGTTATTGAGGGCGATGTTTAAAAAGTTGGGAAGTATATGCGAATAAGTCCACAAGATTTTATCCGGATCATTAAGGTGTTCAATCATTGATTCCCATTTTTTCAGGCTATGGTTTTCTATGACAGTCTTCTTTTTTTCTTCTGTTTGCAGGTACATGCTCATCCCTATAGGGTCAGCTTCGGGATGAAATTGTGTTCCAATAAAATAATCGCTGAACCTCAATGCCATGATAGCTCTTTCAAAAGGCAAATGAGGGCGGTCTTTTTCAATACACAATATTTTTGCGCCCTTATATAAAATATCCATTTTTGGTTCGATCACCTGGTAATCGCGGCTGTCAACAGCATAAAAAGGATCTTTCATTCCTTCAAACACAGGCTCAACAGCGCCATCTTCAAGTAAATGAATGGGAAATACCCCAAAAGAGGTTGATTTTCTTCGACATACGGTGGCAAGTTTCCAATGCCGGCAGACCAACTGGAAAGAATGACAAATAAAAAAAACAAATTTCTTTTGTACGTGGGTGTCATCGGCATTCCATTTTTCCACTTCGGCAAGCCAGTTGAAATAAACCTGTTCCCATTCCGAACCTTCGCTATCAATAGGGCTTCCCGGGCCGCCCGAACTAATATAAATGTCATAGCTTAGGTCAGGAACCGAATTTTCCTGGCGAACATCAAATTCATCAATCTCAATGGTAAGTTTATTTGTTTTGCCAAAGGTGTGAACGATGTCCCGTAAACCCCTCATTCCCTGGTTTGGTACCCCTTCATATAAATCTAAAATGGCGATGCGTACGGATTGCTTTTCATTCCAATTCATACAGCAAAGATAAAAATATTTTTAAAACGAAATTAGCAGGGGTGCAATCCAAATTCCTCCTGCGTTTGAAACGCAACAAAAGCAGCATACACA
>JBDTLZ010000133.1:0-8460 GCA_039934515.1 Ginsengibacter sp. | reverse complement strand
CGAATTGAACAGAGCGTAAGCTTTGCCGAATTAATTATTCACCGGCCGGAATTCTACTGAGATCAGATTTCAACGCTCCCCGTAAATAACCCGAACTTCACAAATATCCAACGATCTTTCCGTTGCGGGCAGTACCTGAACCATTTAAAATAACGGTGAACGCATTTACGATTATCAGGTATTTTGTAAAAGTGATCAACCAATCGCAGGCTCCCTCCAAATTGGATATCCCCGGCGGGGCGTGTGCTTGTTTAAGGACGTAAAAGATTAATACAAAGTTGTATTTTGCGATACATATGAGCTATTAAGGAACCGTCCTCAAAATAGAAACATAGTTTCAGCAACCAGTAAGATAGGTTTATGGAAGCACGTGCAAAATATGATGTATTAATTGCCGGGGGTGGCCTGGCAGGTTTGACACTGGCTTTACAACTGGTGCAAAATAAACCTGGCATTTCAATTTTAATACTTGAAAAAAGAACGGCAAAAGCGGCGGCTTGTACACATAAAGTAGGAGAGTCCCTGAGTGAACTGGGTTCTTCCTACTTCCGCGAAATACTTAACCTCAAAGAGTATCTAATTCAACACCAGTTACCGAAATTTGGATTTCGCTTTTTCTTTAGCCCGGAGCATTCCGACGATATAACACGGCGGGTAGAAGTCGGGTCAAAAATTTTTAACCCCTATCCCTCTCACCAGGTTGACCGGGGCCTTCTGGAGAATGATCTTATATGCATGCTGGAAGACTGCAATGTTGATATTATGCTGGGAGCTAAGGTAATGGATGTGGAATTATCAGAGAGCGGCCATAAGCTTCGCTTCGAAACTGTGAAAAGGCAACACAATACCCGGGGAAGGTGGATAGTAGATGCTACCGGTAGAAACAGTTTCCTTAAAAAAAAATTGAAACTTCAAAAAGAAATAGACCATGATATTAATGCAGTATGGTTCAGGTTGAACGCTGTAATAGATATTGATGAATGGTCGTCAAACCTTAAGTGGCGCAACTTCGTTGATCCTGGGCGCAGGCGTTTGGCTACCAGTCACCTGATGGGTGAAGGTTACTGGATTTGGATAATTCCATTGATTTCAGGAAAGACCAGTATAGGGATAGTTGCAGATCCGAAATATCATCCGTTTAACGGGTATAATACTTTTGAGAAAGCGATGAAATGGCTCGGGAAACATGAGCCGCATGCGGCAAGGGTGCTGGATGAGCACAGGGAACTACTCATGGATTTTAAAGTGATGAAAGACTTTGCCTACGACACCAAACAATTTTACTCCGCAGACAGGTGGGCATTGACGGGGGAAGCAGGTGCATTTATGGACCCGTTTTATTCACCAGGTATAGATTTTATTGCACTGGGCAATAGCTGGATCACTGATTTAATTATACGGGATGTTGGCGGAGAAAACACCACACTCCGCACCATGGTTTATGATATGGCACATAAGGAACTGCTGCATGGATGGATCAGTCTCTATAGAAATATGTATGGCATCTTTGGCAAAACCCAGGTTATGTTAATGAAAATAGTTTGGGACTGGGCAACTTACTGGGCGATACTCAATGTGCTTTTTATAAATAATGGCTACACTGATATCGATGTCTTAAAACAGTACTCATCGATAAATGCCGGTATTGGCCGAAGGTTTTCAAAACTAAACGAACAAATGCAGGAATTGTTTCGTGCGTGGGCACAATACGATATTGAGCCATGCGCCGACCACCAGCTAAATATATTTGATTTGGAGTGTCTTCACAAGCTGCATACTGAATTGGGCGTCTGCTGCAAGCCCGGTGAATTGATTGGTAAGGTTGCGTCTAATTTAAAAATACTTGAACAAATTTCAGCAGAAATATTTCGTTTAGTGAGTGCCCGGATACATGGCACACCAGCCGACATGAAAGTGGATCCATACGAGATGAAAATTGACGACGGAAAAGATGAGCTTCTGAAAAAATCAATTAATCCAAATGCTTTAAGTGTTGTTGACCCAATAAGAATTGATATTGCCAGGATGTGGCTGCAAAACATCAAAACTCCCGAAAATGAATTTGCATAATACCGCTCCGTATAATATGGAATACATTCAAAAAGTATTTCTAGGTGTACAGGTGTATATGCAGCAAAATCATGTGATGGAAGAGCTGATTGCTTTTCTTGATGCTGAGCCTCCCATGTTTCGTTCTGTTGCTTATGAAAGTGCTTCAATGGAGATGGCGCTGCTGGAATTGCGCAACGGTAAAGCATTGGATAACTGGACAAAATTTTACAGGCGTTCTGCAAAGGCACATACATTTCACATGTACATTGGGCTTGGCTGGGCATTTGCTAAAACAGAGATCTCTCCTAAGCTATACCTGGAATTCCTGCAACCGCCCATGAGACTGATGGTTTATGATGGAATAGGTTATTACTGCGGTCTTTTCAAAGGCAGGAAGACGGTAAAAAGCCAGTTAATACCGCATGGAATTAAAGGAAAGGAATTGAATGGTTTTGACCAGGGGCTTGGCAGGCGCTTATGGTATATAAGCAAGGGCGAAGTAAATGAACTCGTTCAACTAATACAAACTTTTCATAAATCAAGACATAACTGCATGTGGTTGGGCGTGGGAATAGCATGTGGTTATGTTGGAGGTTGCGGGAAAGAACATCTCGAACAACTGCTGATTTGTTCGGCTGGATTTAATAAACAACTTTGTGGCGGGATAGCATTAGCTGCGATAAGCCGCAAAGCTTCGAATAGTGTTTCATATGATATTGATTTAGCATGTAATATTATCTGTGGCCAGCCTTTGGAAGGTATTTTAAGTGATAGTGCGGCCATCGAAAAAAAAATTGCTTCGGAATTGGAAATTACCATCTAAAATGAATAATTTAACTGTGGAATAAGTTAGCACGAATAGAACTAACGCCAAAGCCAGCCCATTAAACCTAACCAATAACAAGACCGAAACAAATCTTTCTGCCATGAAAAAGGATACAATACTTGCTGCTTTGATGGTTCTTACAATAATTGCCTGCACCATTTTTATAAGTGACGGCCTTACCTGGTTAATAACCCCATTGATGGCGCTCACCATCGGAGGCATTATCCATTACAACAGGCAAAAGGTCATGAAAATGACGAGGTGGGCAAAGGCCAATCCCGGGAAAGCCCAGGTGTTTATCACAGTCGCGCAAATAGCCTTAATGGCATTGGGAATTTTTGCAGGTAATAATCTTAAGGAAATAGGCTATGAATTTTCTAACACTACAGCTTATGTGTTTGGTACCATTATAGTCATCGGCTTTTTATCAGTACCCTTCCTGCCTAAACGAAATGCAATAACCATACCCAAGGTAGTGAACAGGCGGAGGTTAGCTTATCTTGGTATCACACTGTCCTCCTTTGTAATGATGGCCGTGTTTGGAAACAGGCTTGAGAGCGATTATCCGGATTCTTCGCTAACCTATGCCGTTAGGGCAATTGATAATGTAATTTTCCAGGATAAAAGCCTGTCTCGAAATGGAGAAGAAGAAGCTGCAGAGCCGGCCTATGACAGAAATGAGCGCCAGGCTTTGACTGGTGGATCATCTAACATAGCAGTTTCTGTTGCATACACTATATACGATAAGGAAACAATCACACCGTACACGCTTTCCAAAAAAGATTTAAGAAAGGCGGAGAGAAAAATAAAGAGATTTGAAAGGAACAAACAAAAGATGATGGAGCTTTTGAATAAAAGGCTTGCTATGGAAGGCGTAACAGGTGTGGCTGCGGTTTTATTAATTATACTACTCGTTATTACAACTTGTGCCGGTATATGCCTGATGATCTTGGGAGCAACAGCCGGCTCCGTTATCCTGGGAGCCTTAATCGCGGGTGGATCTATTTTCGGGATCGTGAAAATAGCACAGGGTAAGAAAAGAAAACCTAAAACGGAACCGTGAATTGTGCGTTGATTACGGGAGCCTCCAAAGGTATGGGGAGGGCGATTGCGTTGCAACTTTCCAACGACCACCATTTGCATATCTTGCTTAATTATTCTTCGGATACCAATGCTGCACAGGAAACACTGGATAAAATTTGCACGGAAGGTGGAAGCGGGGAACTTTTGAAATTCAAAGTCCAGGATAAACAGGCGGTTGATGCAACGATCACCAGGTGGCAGCAAAACAATCCGGAAAAATTCATTAAAGTACTTATTAATAATGCGGGGATCACAAAAGACGGTTTGTTTATGTGGATGCCTGAAAATAATTGGGATAGTGTTATCGCCGTTTGTTTAAAAGGCATGTTTAATGTTACACAAAATATTATCAGGCAAATGATGATAAAGAAAACGGGCCGGATTATCAATATATCGTCGATCTCCGGCCTGAAAGGTGTGCCGGGACAAACCAATTACTCAACCGCCAAAGCCGGCATTATCGGCGCAACTAAAGCATTGGCACAGGAGGTTGCGAGAATGAATATCACCGTAAATGCGATAGCGCCGGGTTTCATAAATACTTCAATGATTGAAAACAACGACATGGAAAAATACCTCAAGGCAATTCCCGCCGGCAGAATCGGAGAAGCAGAAGAAGTTGCTCACCTGGTAAGTTTTCTCGCCTCAGAAAAATCTGCATACATTACAGGAGAAGTTATTAATATTAACGGCGGACTTTATTCGTAATGATAGTCAGCAAAGAAAAAATAGAATCTTATATACCTCAGCGGGCGCCTTTTATTATGATCGACAACCTGGTTGAAGCCAATGTAGAAATGTTCAAAACCAACTTTCTTGTTCTACCGGGGAATATCTTTGTGGAAAGAGGAATACTTAGAGAATTTGCGCTTATTGAAAATATTGCGCAAAGCAGTTCGGCTGGCCTGGCGATTACAAAAATGCCTGCAGGAAAAAAAGCGATTGATGGTTTTATCGGCGGTATCTCAAAATTAAGATTGTATGATCTCCCACAGGTCGGTGACATTATAGATACTACCATTACCGTAGTTGGCCGGCTTGAAAATATGTTTTTATTGAAGGGCGAAAACTATGTAAACGGAAAGAAGCTTCTTGAATGTGAAATAAAACTCGTTGGGCTTAATGCAAAAGGATAAATTATTGTTTTAAAAAAACTGTATGTTGAATATTCAGGACCTAAAGGATACCCTCAAAAAGCAAATTATTGAAGAATTAAATCTCCAGGAAATTAAGCCGGAAGACATTGAAGATGATGCTCCGTTGTTTGGGGATGGATTGGGGTTGGATTCCATTGATGCATTGGAATTAGTAGTGCTAATGGAAAAATATCATGGTGTAAAAATCATGGATGAAACGGTGGGGAAGAAGGTACTTGCTTCTATTAACTCAATAGCTGAGTATATACAGGAAGAAAACTCTAAAGTCTCGTGAAAATATTTGTCACAGGTATCGGTGTTATAAGTGCCATTGGTTTAAATGCTGAAGAAAATCTTTGTTCTTTAAAAGCAGGCATTAGCGGTATCTCCAAATCACCGCTTTATAACCTGATGCTTGGGGAAGTGAAACTAACCAATACAGAAATCATTCAAATGCTCGGCCTGCCAATTGAAGATTTTTCACGCACAACTTTACTCTCCCTCCTCGCTGCAAAAGAAGCCTGGGGAAGAAACAAGATCCAGGGAAATATTCGCACAGGTTTAATATCGGCAACATCGGTTGGTGGGTTAGACCGAACAGAGAAATATTATTTCGAGGCTCGAAAGAGCAAGTCGCCAGGCACGTACAAACTAATGATCCATGACAACGGGACAACTACACAAAGAATAGCTGCCGGATTAGGGATATCGGGATATATTGGTACGATCTCAACCGCCTGCTCATCTGGTGCAAACGCGATTATGCAGGGCGCCCGGCTGATCGAAGGCAATAAACTCGACAGGGTTATAGTTGGTGGATCAGATCCACTGGCATTATATGACATGAATGGCTTTAGCTCTCTGAATATTTATGACCAGGATATGTGTAAGCCTTTCGATGAAAGAAGAAAGGGATTAAACCTTGGTGAAGGTGCCGCATTCCTCGTTCTTGAAAGTGATGCGGGCATTTCCATTACGGGCAATACGCCACTCTGTATGTTATGCGGATGGGATAATGCAAACGATGCGTTTCATCACACGGCAAGTTCGGTTGATGGCAAAGGCGCATACCTGGCCATGATGCATGCGTTGAATAAAGCAGACATAACTTCAGAAAAAATAAGCTACATAAATGCGCATGGAACCGGCACTGGCAATAATGATCTGTCAGAATCAATAGCTATAAAAAATGTGTTTAATGATAATGTGCCGCCATTCAGTTCCACAAAAGGTTTTACCGGGCATACATTGGCTGCCGCCGGAGCTATTGAAGCGGTGTATTGCGTGCAATCGATCCAGGCAAAGGCCATACTTCCTAATTTGAATTTTTTAATTCCAATGATAGAAACAGGAATGGTGCCCGAAACAACTTTTCGCCTGGATAAGCAGGTTGAATATGTCCTGTCAAATTCATTTGGTTTTGGAGGAAACTGCACCTGCTTAATCTTCGGTAAAGTTCATTAAATGTACATTACTGCCTCATCAACAATATCTCACCACCCGACCTTCCGGAAAAAGGGGTTTTCATTGCACCTTTCAGAATTGAAGCCTGGGTCTGAACTTATCACACCCGATTATAGTACATTCATTCCCGCTATGGACAGGAGAAGAATGAGCGAAGTTTTGAAAATGTCCATTGCCTGTTCCTTGGATTGTCTTATGCAGGCGGGGCAACCGCAGCCCGATGCGATAATTGTTGGTACCAGCATGGGCTGTGCAGTGCATACTAAAATTTTTTTAGACAAAATAATTTCTGCGAATCAAGGGCCTTTGGCTCCCACCTTCTTTGTTGTTTCCACTCACAATACAATAGCCGGGCAGCTATCGCTGCTATTAAAAAATCACGGTTATAACATGACACACACTCAAAATAGCTTATCATTTGAGCAGGGATTGATAGATGCAATGTTATGTATCAAAAGCGGGTCCAATCATATATTGGTGGGTGGTGCAGATGAGTTCGAAGAGACAATTTATAATATGAAAGAAAGATTAAACAATGAGAACATTCACATAACAAGCGGAGCTTCTTTTTTTGTAGTATCAAATGAAGCCGGTAAAACGGTTCCGGTAAAGCTTGTTGATGTAGAAAGCTTTGGATTGATCGATGATTCATCTCTTTTAATTAAAGGATTTATGGATTCGAATAATGTCTCTGCCCGGGAAATTGACCTTGTGTTATATTGTAACAGTGATCAAAACAAAAAAGCGGAATGGCAAATGATATTCGGGCATGGTAAAATGATCGATTATCAAAAGATAGCGGGTACCTATTTTACCAATTCCGCGTTTGCTATGAATTATGCAGTCGATATATTATCATATAAAAATCACCCGGCTTTTGCCGGCGAGATCCATAGAGTTTTAGTGTGTAATAATTTACTACCGGAAAATTTGGGGCTTGTATTACTCGACAATAAAATCGATTAAGTTGACACTCATAAATGATTTGTTTGTAGTTCTTGAAAAGAGGGATAGCGAAATGGGTTTTAGCACCACAATTGAACTAAATGCCGGCCACATCATATATTCCGGTCATTTCCCCGGTCATCCCGTAACGCCGGGTGTTATCCAGATGCAGATGGTTCAGGAATTATTAGAAAAACATCTTTGCAGAAGTGTAAGGTTAACCACCATGAGTGAATGTAAGTTCCTGAAAATATTGAACCCGGTTGATACGCCGCGTATAGTTATTCATATTTACCTGAACTTAATAAATGAGTTTGTAAATAGTAACGCCCATGGAGAATATGATGCAGGTATTTTTTTCAAAATGAAATCTGTTTACCGGTTTATTTAACAGCGCTTTCTGATTGAAAAAGACATGTTTAAAAATTATTAATGGACACCTGTGTCGTCTCACCGAAAATACATCTGACAAAAGAAGGAATGGCAAAATAAGGGGATTGTCCGAACCTTGTATATATGAAGAAGCATACAAAGTGGACACTTTTTTCGCGATTATATTCGTTTATCTTTAGCATCAGGAGATAGTTACCTGCATCTCCTGGCATTCCTGTAACAATTTAAAGAATAACCCGCGGCCGGCTTAACCTAAAACGTCTCACAATAAATTATTAAGATTGCAAAAAGTGATAGCGGCCTTATTACAGGAACAATTTTACAGGATGTTCATTACTACTGACTACTACTTTTTTTGTTCCTATTATTGCTCTCCTCCCTGGTGCAATTTTCGAAAGCGTTGCAAAACATATGGTTAATAATGAGCCGTACAGAAGGCGTTATAAATAATGTACCGATCGATTATTGATACACGATAACCAATTTGGGATGCTTAGCCGCATTCGCATGGAAACTTGAACAGAACTGCCTGATCGTATAAGGAACTTCATTTTGGAGATT
>JBDTLZ010000132.1:0-24342 GCA_039934515.1 Ginsengibacter sp. | reverse complement strand
GCGATTCGATTCCAATAGTTGCCTGGACAGGTAATCGTCTGTGGGGATAAGCACATCATCTTTTTTAAATTGATAAATCTCTTTCCCCAAAATCGGCGTCAACTGCCGGTCGGAAATGAAATCAAGGAGTTCATCCCAATCACTTTGTTCAGAAATAATTTTATTCATACACTAATAAAAGTATAAGTTACGTCAAGTTGATTGTTGTAGTCGCAGGGGAATTATGAGATAATATGAAGGTAGCAAAATTTCATAGCTATCAAGAATTAAAACGTCATTAAACCTCAATTTACAAATTGGACAAAAAAATGATCAACAAATATAAATCTTATTTGGAGCAGCTTGTAAACAAGATATTGATTGATTTTTTTTTCCAGAAGAATGTACTTATCTTTTAAATTTATTATTGGTAGTATGATACTACCAGTTGTATCAATAAATAAGTGTCAATGAGCGTAAACCAGGTGAATAAGAGCGCCCTGCTTCCAGGTAAGGAATATCCTGAGAAGGATGAGGATAAATTTGCGTATAAGATAATATCCCTTTTGCAAAATCAGGTGTTGCGGCTTTACGAAAAAGGCACATCCAAACAACTCAGGCAGATACATCCAAAAATGAATGGTTGTGTAAAGGCTGAATTTATTATAGAAAAAGAC
Source organism: Ginsengibacter sp. (assembly GCA_039934515.1). GTDB lineage: Bacteria > Bacteroidota > Bacteroidia > Chitinophagales > Chitinophagaceae > Ginsengibacter. The sequence goes on along the minus strand of JBDTLZ010000132.1, from coordinate 23,686 downwards.
TTGAGCGACGACCTTAGAGTTGGCATGTTTAAAGAGCCACAGTCATTTCCCGCCTGGATCAGGTTTTCAAATGGAGACACCAAACCTTTGCCCGATTGGAAAAAAGATATCAGGGGCTTTGCAATAAAAATAATGAATGTGCCAGGAGAAAAAATTGTTGAATCCAAAAAAAATGGAGGCAATCATGATTTTATCCTGATGAACACCAAAAATTTTGTTTCAAAAAAAGTCAGGCACTTTTTCAGAATTTTAAAAGTCGTTACGGTGCCTTATAAACCAGGGACATTCTTTCCAAAATTCTTCGCAGTATTAAGGAGCGTACCAATCCTGGCGAGGGCCACCAAAGCAAAAATTAAAAGCAATCATCCATTTGAAATCCTTTATTTCAGTACCGTACCTTTTCGTTTCGGAGTTGAAACTAAGGCAGTAAAATATGCCGTTACTCCCTCCGAAAAAAATCAGCTTGTATACACAGATAAAATTAATAAAGATTTTTTGCGGGCTAATATGGCAGCTACCTTACTGCAACACGAAATAAGTTATGACTTCCTGGTACAGTTTCAAACAGACCCGGTAAAGATGCCAATCGAAGATCCTACTGTCGTGTGGAATTCACCTTTTATTAAGTTGGCGACGATACGCATTCCAACCCAGGACATGGATACCACAGAAAGAAATGATTTTGGAGACAATCTTTCGTTCAACTCCTGGCACGCCTTGCCTGAACACCGTCCGTTAGGTAATTTCAACAGGGCACGAAAAATCATTTATGCAGAAATGTATGCCTTCAGGCATAAGCATAATAAACTCACTGATGTGGAACCTGAAGCGACATCGGATTTTTTCATTGATACAAACATTAACAAACATGGATGGTCTCAGTAACCAGCAAATTCTTGAAGCGGTATACCGGAATTATGCTGAAGGAAATATGCCTGTTGTATTATCTGCCTTTGATAAGGATATTGAATGGATACGGCCCGGCGCACCTTCGATCCCTTTTGCGGGCACCTTTACCGGTATCAAAGAAGTAACCAGGATGTTTGGCCTGATGTCCGCAATGCTTACCATCAAGCAGTTTTCACCCGAAAGAATGTTCAGCCATGATGACACTGTTCTTGTGCTTGGACATGATATCGCCGAAGTAATTACAACCGGTAAAACTTACTCAACAGACTGGGTGCAGGCGTTCACCTTTAAAGACGGAAAGATTACGCACGTAAAGGTTTATCTCGATACAAAAAGCATAGCAGATGCCTGTATGGCTTAAATAAAGTATTCGAACTTTATTTTCACACAAAGACTTTTTAACGAAACCGCAATAAAGGAAGGACTTTGCAATGATCCTGATATTTTTTTTGCAAAGTGCACGTATGCTGCATTAAATCGTACCCAGGTATTCCACGACTGTCACAGATGGAAAAAAGAAATAAGCACCACCTTTTACAGTTACAAAACTTTTCAAACCGGTAATATATCTATTTGTCGTTTGTCGCGGAATGGTAAACTGTTGTTGAATACCATCCTCGGGGTTTTCTCTCACGCCAATAAATGGATCCGGATCGGCATACAATTGTTTAAATTTTGGATAATTGGCCCAGGTATACTGTATAAATTCAAACTGTCGTGAGATATCGGCATTAAAGCAACCAAATAAAATACCCACCTCATCCTTTGGCATGTGGTTCGTTGCCGAGCCGGTGAATGTTTCCCCGTAAGAGCGTACCCGGCGCATGATTCGATGTTTCCTGGTGAGCCGCAAAGATTCTTCGGGGCCTGTTTCCTCAAAATTATCCCTTGGGTTTGTACGGCGTATGTGGGAACCAAAAGGGCATTTTAGCCCATGCTTATCTGTATCGATATAAGTAAAGTCGTTATCATCGCTTAAAATACCAGGATCCTTATCAGGAAACTTTACCAATGGCGCGCCACCGGGCCATCGTCCCATCATCTTTGCTGCCAGTTTTGTGCTTTCTTCAGCATTAACCGAACCATCTACGTTTCCGGTTTTTTCATTTAGAAAATTCCAGAACCCATCTACATCTTCTTTCAACTGCCGAAGTACAAAATAAGTACCGTTCCTGCCAAGGTCCTTAAAATTTGTACCATCAGGATCATTGGAAAGCAGCTCCACGTTTCCCTGGATTTCTTTAAGCAACGGTGTATCCGGGTATACGTCATATTCGTTTTTATATCCCATTACGAATTCCCCCGGTTGTATATTGTCATTTTTAATTCCAACTATCCCACTCCCAATTATTGCAGGCTGGGCGATGCTCTCCCTAAAGCCAAAATGCTCTCTTCCCTCAGGAAAAGTTTCGCCATCTAACAGGAAGACCTGTTTCAAACCAGATTGTTGAAATTCTTCCTGCAGTTGCCGGGTACGCACCTTTATCCCGTCGCTGCCTGGCTCAAAAATCATTAATATTATATGGATAGATTCATTAGAGGGCCCGCCCCAATTCCAGTTTTTCGGATCACTGCTATCATGGTCTCCCAACAGCCTCTGTCGGTGTGGTGTTACCATACCTTCCCTGAACTCTCTTGTGAAAGAACGGATATTGTTTTCTGATAATCCCAGGGCTCCGAGCCCACTACTGGTAAACCCCACATTCATATACGCCCCCCCCTTTTCGCCGGCGACAGTGGTAATTTTTTTTGAGGCTTCTTTTATAAACGCCTTTGCTTTATTTGCGTCTGTGACCTGTAACAGAAAATATTTTGAAAAAACCATCTCTTTATAGTCTCTCACTAAAAAACCCTGAATTTCTGAAAGTTCCAATTCCTGCATTAGTAATTGATTTTAAAATCTCTTGAGAAATAATTGCGCCTGTTTCTCCGAAAGGTTTTTACGCAGCTCATTTCTTATTAATGTATTATTGACAATATTTTTTATAGAAAGATCGTGATATGCACTGTACCATACCTGTGTGAGAATCTGGGTACCACGGCTCCATGCCAAAAAGTGTTCCTCATCGTAAGCGCCGCCGGTAAATAGAAAGTTTGTTTTAGGGAAGTTCACCGTATTGCTGAAAATACCGGTAAGCCCCCAGCCCGATTTATCAATAAAATCCCCGAGATATTGCTGCCAGCTTCCATCAAAATTACTGAAGAACATCATGTGCTTATTATCATCTATCAGTACCCACCTGGCAAAATGTATAGTAGGTATACCCATCAGTTTCCCTTTTACAAATAAATTTTTTATTAATGTCCGTGCAAATAACATCTGTCCCATAACTGTCATCAGCCTCACTTTACCCGGCTTCATTACGAGTACTTGCGTAAATTGATTTTGATTGAACAAATCTTCGTAAGCTTCAAGCCGGCGAACCAGGCCATCATCAAGCTGGCTGCGTTTAAGCGCGCAATTCTTATCCTTCCTTTCGTAAAAGAAATGCAATACCAATATCCAAATAATTAAAACAGGTAAAAGAACCAGCATTATTAAAGACATGATTATCAACCCCGGCCAGTTTGTATTTGAAGTCGCAGCTGGTGTTTTCGACCATTCAAATTCGGTGCTGGCATCGACTTTTTGCTGAATAAATTTTTGTACCTCAACAGCAGTTTTTCCCTCCAGGTCATTTTCGTTGATGATACTCCAGATGAATTTTTTCAGGCCGTTTTCCTGCTTGATCTGCCGTAATGTACGACCCGGAGCACCAATATAAAAAGCAGCCTCTTTTACTTTCCATTTCACCAGGTATCTTTTCCTGCTTTCAGTATCTCTTAAAGCAGGTTCCGGATACCCTTCACAACATTCATACAATTCATCAAAGTATTCCGGAAAAACAGTAAGGAGGCCGGTCAAATGTGTTTCCACATCGCCGTCAAAGTTTGAAGAAAATACCAGCCTTACCGGCACCGGAAATGCGGTTTTATCTCTAAAGGATTCCTGCTGAAGTACAAACCACCGTGCATAATGCAATGTTCCAAGCTTGTCAAATTTTTCATTCAAACCTGCATTTAGGCCTACTTTAAATTTTTCAAGAATCTGGTTAAGCTTTTCAAAACAGTCTTTACTAACAGGTGTGAGTAAAGTCAATGGGTTCTGGCTGATCATTTCTACAATATTAGCGGCAATTTAATTATTTGCCGGCATCTCTTAACCAAGTTACAAATAATTATATATTTTATAAATGATTGCATCGGACAATAAATACGTCAGAAATTTGCATCGCCGCTATTTACATAAATTCCCCGGGATGGGCAAAGATGAAAAATGGCAATGTGTCATAAGCGTGAAAGAATAAATTGATTGCAGACTTTAATATCTTTACCTCGCAAAAGACCTTTTAAATCACAAGGCATATTTTTCAACTCATGCATGCAATTAAATTTATAGCAAATAAAATCATCCCAATTGAAAATATAAAAAAGTGATACAAAAACTTTCCGGCCCAACCCTGCTTCTTTTCATTGGTCTGCTTGTTTTCCCTGTTACAACTAATTGCCAGGACAGACTTACAGGCAGAACATTTTCGACACGATCGGAAGTAATTGCCCAGCATGGCATGGCTTGTACCAGCCATCCATTAGCAACACAGGCAGCCATCGATATACTAAAGAAGGGAGGTACAGCTATAGATGCCGCCATCGCGGCCAATGCTGTACTGGGAGTGGTTGAACCGGAGATGAATGGAATCGGGGGAGATATTTTTGCAATTGTGTATGATGCCAAATCCGCAAAATTGTTTGGCTTAAATGGATCGGGCCGATCTCCATACAGCCTCACTCGTGAGCAATTTAAAAAAAGAGGGCTTAAGCAAATTCCCGATGCGGGACCGCTATCAGTATCGGTTCCGGGATGCGTGGACGGATGGTTCGAATTGAATAAAAAATTTGGCAGGTTGCCTATGCAACAAATTCTCTCCGCAGCAGTCAGCTATGCCCGTAATGGATTTCCTATTGCCGACGAAGCGGCGTTTTATTGGAAATCGTTAAAAGAGCGATATGGAAGCAATCCAAATATCAATGAAGTATATCTTCCCGGTGGAAATCCACCACAACGCGGAACTATATTTAAAAATCCACTCCTCGCAAATACTTTGGAAAAGATTGGGATTGGAGGCCGTGATGTATTTTATAAAGGAGAAATTGCAAAATCGATTGATAATTTCATGAAAAAAAATGGCGGTTTTCTTTCCGTTGAAGACCTTGCCGATCATACCTCTACATGGGTTGAACCTGTATCAACTACATATCGCGGTTATCGTGTTTGGGAACTCCCTCCCAATGGACAGGGAATTGCCGTATTACAAATGTTGAATATCCTGGAAGGATTTGATTTTGATAAAATTAAATGGGGCAGCCCCGAGCACATCCATCTTTTCGTGGAAGCTAAAAAACTCGCTTATGAAGACCGTGCGAAATATTATGCAGATATGGATTTTGCAAAAATTCCTGTACAGCAACTTATTTCAAAAGAGTATGCCGCAGAAAGACGATTACTGATAAACACCAACAAAGCGTCAGCAGATTTTTCTGCGGGTGACGCTACCCTCAAATCGGGTGAAACTGTTTATTTAACTGTGGCAGACAGTGCGGGCAATATGGTTTCACTTATACAGAGTAATTTTATAGCCTTTGGTTCAGGTGTGGTGCCCGATAATTTAGGATTTGTTTTACAAAACCGGGGCAGTTTATTCAATTTAGAAGAAGGGTTTAACAACACTTATGCACCACACAAGAGGCCTTTTCAAACTATTATTCCGGCCTTTGTAACCAAAGATAATAAACCGTTTATGAGTTTTGGTGTTATGGGCGGAGCATTCCAGCCGTTGGGACAGGTACAGGTGCTTATGAATATAATTGATTTTGGAATGAACGGCCAGGAGGCTGCAGATGCACCACGAATCGACCACCAGGGCTCTTCAGATCCGCGGGGAATAAAAAGTACAGGTGTTGGAATCATTTCCCTCGAGTCAGGTTTTCCATTTGAATCCATAAGGACACTAATGCAATGGGGGCATAAAATTGGGTGGCAGGAGCCAGGTAGTTATGGCGGTTACCAGGGAATCCGCTATGATGCTATTAACAATGTCTTTTTTGGTTCATCAGATCCACGCAAAGATGGTATGGCAGCTGGCTATTAAACAAATTCGCATAAAAGAAAATATGAATCTTAATCCGTTTCGAATTTCACATTGCTCATTTTTAATCCTCATTCGTTATTTCCTTTATTTTTAACGAAATCTTACACGCACGTAAAATGATTAACCCTTCAATGATTATTTTTCAAAACGGCCTGCAATGATAAAGAATATAGATCATGCTAATGTAATTCATTATGGTTTTGAATCACTGATAATAAAAACCGGGACAAATGGCGTAAACCGGCCTTCCTGTATCAAAATATTAAAAGAAGAATTTCCTTCAAAAGAAACACTGGCGCAACTCGAGAATGAATTTGAAATATGCTCAAAAACAAATTGCACAAGCATACGGAAAGCCATTAAAAAAGTAAAACAGGAGGACCATTCGGCAATTGTTCTGGAATATATCGATGGAAAAGACCTGGGCAAGCTATTCACATCCGAAAAATGGAGTATTGGTGACCAGTTTCGCCTTGCCATTGATATTACGATTGCGCTTACTCATTTACATAAGGAAAAAATTTTTCACCGGCGCATCCATCCTTCCAATATTTTAATTGAACATGCTACGGGGACGGTCTTTTTTATTGATTTTGGATTGGCTTCTGAAGGAAATGTTTTTGAGGAGGGATTTACATCTTTACAGGACAAAGAAGTTGACGTTTTGAAATATATAGCGCCAGAGCAAACAGGGCGGATAAACAGGGCCATTGACAACCGTGCCGATTTATATTCATTGGGTATAATTCTTTACCGTCTTTTTACCGGGCAATTGCCTTTTGAAACAAGCGAAGGACTGGAATTGATTTATACGCATATTGCCAAAACACCCGAGGAACCACGTCGCATCAACAGGGAATTGCCAAAGGCTGTCTCGGATATTATTATGAAACTCCTCGCTAAAAATGCAGAAGATCGTTATCAATCCGCTTTTGGCTTGCGGCATGACCTTGAAAAATGCCTGCAACAACTTTCTGATAATGGTAAAATTGAGGAGTTTTCAATTGCAGAATATGATTTTTCAGGCAGGCTATATTTTTCAAATAAGCTGTATGGCAGGGATAAAGAAATAAGCTACCTGCATCATTTATTTGAAAGCTGCGCTAACGGTCAAAAAAATACGCTGCTTGTTTCGGGCTATTCCGGAAGTGGAAAATCAGCACTCGTGGAAAGCCTGAAAAATTCTATTTCGGAAATGAAAGGTATTTTTATCAAGGGCAAATTTGACCAGATAAGCTCTGACACTCCTTACTCCACTTTTGTTCAGGCTTTTAATGAACTGGCGCAGCTGATATTGTCAGGAGACAAGCTTTACCAGGCAAAATGGAAGAAAAGAATTACCGACGCAATCGGGAATTCGGGAAAAATACTTACCCAGTTTATGCCTGGAATTGAAAACCTGATCGGGAAACAACCTGAGGTACCAGAACTGAAAGGCATAGAAGCACAAAACAGGTTTAATTATGAATTTACCAGCTTTATTAAAGCCCTCGCCGATAACGAATCACCACTCGTAATTTTTGTTGATGATCTGCAATGGGCTGATGCTTCTTCATTGAATCTTTTTAAAATTATTTCAGAAAGCAGGAACATTGAATACGTGATGCTGGTTGCCGGATACCGTATGAATGAAGTTGACGAAAATCATCCGCTCACAAAAACACTGAATGAACTTAAAGAAGATCGGGTACCATTTGAAGAAATGCATTTAAAAGATCTATTGTATGAGGATGTACTTAATTTAATATCCGCTGCACTTCACGGCAAGCAGGAAAATATTTCTTTTCTCGCCGACATCATTTACAGCAAGACGAAAGGGAATGCGTTTTATGTATGCCAGTTTTTAAAATCTATCTACGAGGAAGGATTTCTAAGGTTTGATTTTGATGGAATGAACTGGCAATGGAATAGGGAACTCATTTTGCAAATGAATGTATCGGGAAACGTTGTGGATCTGATGACATCCTTTATATTGAAGCTTCCTGCAGAAACTTATGACCTGTTGAAGATTGCATCCAGCATAGGCAACCGGTTCAGCAAACGGAATCTTGCTGTAATACGGCAGATAAATGAAAAGAAAGTAGAAAATTTATTGAATCTATCTGTTACCGAAGGCCTGATCATTCCATCAGGCCAGGAGTATAAGTTTGCCCATGACAGGATTCAGCAGGCCATATATTCTTTGATACCCGATGATGAAAAAGTTGCGCTACATCTTCTGAACGGGAAAAGACTAAGCGCGCATTTCAGTGAAGCTGAAAGGGAAGAAAAATTATTTGAACTGGCCAACCAGTGGAACCTGGGAGCAGATGAAATTTCTGAGAAAAAAGAAAAGATGTATCTCGCAAACCTGAACCTGGCGGCAGGCCAAAAGGCGATTGCATCCACAGCTTACCCGCAAGCCGTACAATATTTTGAGAAGGGTCTATATGTATTGGATGAAGGCGATTGGAAAACCGCGTATGATTTTATGTTCCTGCTAACATCCCAGGCTGCTGATGCGGCCTACTTGTCGGGCCAATATGATAAAGTGGACAAGCTCGTCATTCAATTATTAAAACACAGCCGGTCACTGATAGATTCTGCAAAGGGTTATGAGATAAAGATTAAAAAACTTATTGCGCAAAATAAACCATTAGAGGCAGTAGAACTTGGTTTAAACATTCTCCGGAAGATGGGCATCAGCTTGCCACTCAAACCCGGAAGGTTAGAGGTTATGAAAGACCTCCTACAAACAAAATTTTTGCTGCGCAATAAATCTGTTGGTTATTTTGACAGCCTGCCTGAAATGAAAGACGAAGAAAAGAGTGCAGCCATGCGCATTTTATCTGATATCTCTTCGGCTTCTTTCTTTGCCGTTCCAACACTTGTTCCCTTATTGGTTTTTAAAATGGTACGCCTGACCGTCAAATACGGGTTGTCGCGTAAATCACCATTTAGCTTTGCGGCGTACGGTTATATTTTAAGTGTTTATCTTAATGAGATAGACAAGGGTATCAGTTTTGGCGAAATAGCATTGCACCTTGCAAAAAAAATAAATGCAGCGGAATTGGTGGGATCTATTTTAGTGACCAGCAATACTTTCCTGGTGCACTGGCGAAGGCCATTCGCCGAAACCGTTCATGATCTTGATAAAGCGTTTAAAAGCGCGCTTGAATATGGCGATAATGAATATGCCTCCTATGCGGCACATAACATCGTGTACCAGCTTTTTATAATGGGTAGCCGCTTGCAGGACCTGTCAGATAAAGCAGAAAATCTGAATCTGAAAATTGAAAAATTTAAGCAGGGCCTCACCCTGAAAAGGTTGCAATTATTTCGACAATCCATTGCAAACCTTATAGAAGTAACGGAAAATCCTGATATACTTACAGGTAAAATATTTGATGAAGCTGAAATGGATATCATTGATGTTACAAAAAGCAATGAAATATATTTCCAGAACTTATACCTTCAGAAGTTATGCCTGGCATTGATATTTAATCTGAACGCCAACGCAGCCCGCTATGTGGCCCTTGCAGAAAAATTCCAGGAAAGTGTAAAGGGCACGGCCATATATCCTTTATTTTATTACTACAGGTCACTGCTCATTTCAGATGCTTCGTTAAACTCACCCGCAAAAAAAACAATTCTAAGCCAGGTCAAAAAGGATATTACCCTCTTAAAAAAATATGAAAAATTTTGCCCGTGTAATTTCAGTCATAAAATATTACTACTGGAAGCCGAGTATCAGTATTTAGATGGAAACAATGAGGCTGCAAAAATTTTGTATGATAAGGCGCTCAAATCAGCAACAGAAAATGGTATGACCAATGACCTTGCTTATTGTTGGGAAAGAGCAGGGCGCTTTTTTCTAAATACCAAACAGGAACTGCTGGCTAATTTCTACTTGCAAAATGCATACAGGGTTTACAAGCGTTGGGGGGCTGAAGCAAAATTGAAACAGATGGAAGGCCTTTATGTGCAGCTAAGGCATGGAAGCGGTGTTGAATGGCAAAATGAATGGCTTCAGGAACCCCAAAAGGAACGTACCGGCAATCTTGATCTTGAAACAGTTTTAAAAGCATCATCCGCGCTTTCGGGCGAAATAATTTTGCCCAGGCTTCTAAAAAAAATGATGAAAATCATATTGGAAAATGCAGGAGCGCAAACCGGGTTTTTAATAATGGAAAAGAATGGGGAACATTTTATTGAAGCCGAGATAAAAGCAGATAATGACGAGATAACAGTGTTACAATCTGTTCCCGTAACACAAAATGATTTATTGGCAGAATCGATTATAAACTATGTGAACCTCACCAGGGAAACGGTGATTCTGGATGATGCATGTAAAAGCCAGCTTTTTGCCAATGATGAATTTATAAAAAATCATGAATGCAAATCGGTTCTTTGTATACCGCTACTGAATATGGGTAAAATACAGGCAATCATATACCTGGCCAATGACCTTACTTCCGGCGCTTTTACTGAAAAACGAGTGGGTCTTTTGAAATTACTGGCAGGTCAAATGGCAATATCTATTGAAAACGCATTGTTTTACGGTGAACTTGAAAACAAAGTAGAGGCCAGGACTCTTGAACTGCAGATTGAAAAGAAAAAATCAGATGATCTATTGCTCAACATTCTTCCTGAAGACATCGCCAACGAGTTGAAACAAACGGGTTATACAAAGCCCAGGAGCTATGAGATGGCTACGGTGATGTTCACCGATTTTGAAAATTTCACCAGCAAAAGTGAAAAACTTTCGCCCGAAGAACTGGTAACTATCATAGATACCTGTTTCAAAAAGTTTGATGAGATAATTTCAAAGTATAATCTTGAAAAAATAAAGACGATCGGGGATTCTTATTTATGTGTAAGCGGGGTGCCCGATATAAGAACCCATAGTGCGGTTAACGTTGTTGATGCAGCGATTGAAATAATAGATGCTATCAGGGTGCTACGGAAAAATTCAAATGAAAATAGTTATTTTGATATCCGCATAGGAATCCATAGCGGCCCGCTGGTAGCGGGTGTGGTAGGCGACAAAAAATTTGCTTTTGATATCTGGGGAGATACCGTAAACACCGCATCACGTATGGAACAAAACAGTGAGCCCAACAAGATAAATATATCCCAGAGCACTTATGACCTTGTCAAAGAAAAATACAGTTGCGCTTTCCGCGGTAAAAGAGCCGCTAAAAATAAAGGTATGATTGAAATGTATTTTGTAGAAAATCCATTGCCATCTCACACTGAAATGCCTCAATAACACGCCTATTATGTCAACCGCATCATTTTATTTAAAAGGGTTTAGTTTTACGATTTTTTAAAGAATACTTGCGTATGAATCAACCGCTGAAAGAATTAGCCGGCCAATTAGAGGGTGAATTACATGTGGACACAACCACCAAAATTTTGTATGCAACCGATGCGTCGGCTTACCGGGAAATGCCATTAGCTGTAGCAATACCAAAATCGATAAAAGACATAAAAAAGCTAATTGGTTTTGCACGTACAAATCATACTTCGTTAATTCCAAGAACAGCAGGAACTTCGCTTGCCGGGCAGGTCGTTGGAAATGGAATTATCGTTGACGTGTCGAAAAATTTTACCCAAATTATTGAACTGGATAAAGAACAACGTTGGGTGCGTGTTCAGCCGGGAGTTATCCGCGACGAGTTAAATATGTTTTTGAAGCCTCATGGCTTATTCTTCGGACCCGAAACCTCTACGGCAAATCGTGCAATGATGGGTGGGATGGTGGGAAATAATTCCTGCGGCTCTAATTCTATTGTTTACAGGAGCACAAGAGAACACTTACTGGAGGTACACGCACTGTTAAGTGATGGCAGCGAAACGATTTTTAAATCATTAAATATTGAAGAATTTCACGATAAATGTGAGGGTAGTACTCTCGAAGCAACTATTTATAAAACCATCAGAAGTTTATTAAGTAGTTATGACAACCAGGTTGAGATAAGAAAAGAATTCCCAAAGAAAACAGTTGAAAGAAGAAATACCGGTTATGCTGTTGATGTGTTAATGGAGACTTCTCCGTTTACTGCTGGTGGAGCGGATTTTAATTTTTGCAAATTAATAGCCGGTTCGGAAGGTACATTGGCATTTATAACAGAAATCAAATTAAATGTGGTTTCGTTACCGCCAATAGAAACCGGATTGCTTTGCATTCATTTTAATTCAATAGACGAATCTTTAAGAGCCAACCTCATCGCTCTAAAATATAAACCTGGTGCAAGCGAATTAATAGACCACTATATTTTGGAATGCACCAAAGATAATATTGAGCAGCGTAAAAACCGTTTTTTTGTGAAAGGCGATCCGGGTGCAATATTGGTTGTTGAATTTACCGCGACAAACCGCGGGGAAATCATTACAAAAGCAACTGAATGTGAAAAGGAAATGCGTGAAGCCGGGCTGGGTTATCATTTCCCTTTATTATTCGGCGAAGACACAAAAAAAATATGGACACTACGAAAAGCCGGGCTGGGCTTACTGGCTAATCTAACCGGTGATGAAAAAGCAGTTCCTGTAATTGAAGATACGGCAGTAGACGCCACTGATCTTCCGGGCTATATAGCCGAGTTCAATACAATATTGAAAAAATATAATTTGCATGCCGTGCATTATGCGCACGCAGGTTCGGGGGAGATCCATCTTCGGCCTATTATAAATTTAAAAACTGTTGAAGGCAACCATCTTTTTAGATCGATCGCAGAGGAAATCGCCACCCTTGTCAAAAAGTATAATGGCTCTTTGAGTGGCGAGCATGGCGACGGAAGATTGCGGGGAGAGTTCATAAGACAAATGGTAGGCGAAAAAAATTATGAATTGTTAAAAACAATTAAGCGAACCTGGGATCCCGAAAATATTTTTAATCCAAACAAGATTGTTGACACACCATCAATGAATACAATGCTGCGGTATACGCCGGGACAAAAAACCCCTGTCTTCAATACAGTATTCCGCTACCACCACCAGGATGTTTTGCAACACGCTGAACAGTGCAACGGCTCGGGAGATTGTAGAAAAACACATCTTTCAGGAGGAACGATGTGCCCATCTTTTATGGCCACAAAAAACGAAAAGGATACTACCAGGGCAAGGGCAAATATTTTGCGGGAGTTCCTTACCAACTCCCAAAAAATGAACCGATTCAATCATAAAGAAATTTACGGGGTAATGGATCTTTGTTTGAGTTGCAAAGGATGCAAATCGGAATGCCCCTCTAATGTGGATGTAGCTAAATTAAAAGCCGAATTCCTTCAACAATACTATGATGCCAACGGTGTTCCCTTCCGTTCAAAACTGATTGCCAATTTTAACCGGTCTTCAAAGATGGGCGCCCTCACACCCGGGATATATAATTTTATGATGACCTCCCCGGCCCTTAGCAAAATCATTAAACGCCTGTCTGGTTTCGCAGTGCAGCGTTCAATGCCGACGTTATATAAAATAAGTTTGAGGAAATGGTATAGGAATAGAAAAAAACAATCAGTAAAAGAAAAAAACGAAAGTATAAAAAATAAAAAGGTATACCTGTTCTGTGATGAGTTCACCAATTTCAATGATACTGAAATTGGGATTAAAGGGGTCTTATTATTAGAAAAACTTGGCTATGAAGTGATCCTACCAGATCACGAAGAAAGTGGCCGCGCCTGGTTGTCAAAGGGCTTACTACGCGCCGCGAAAATAATCGCCAATAAAAATATAACAATATTTAGCAGGATAATTACTGCAGACAATCCTCTGATCGGAATTGAGCCAAGCGCCATTTTAACTTTCAGGGATGAGTACGTCGACCTGGCAGATGATGCGAATTTTACAGCGGCAAAGGAACTGGCAAAAAACGTTTTTTTGATTGATGAGTTTATTTCCGGGGAGATCGACAAAGGATATATCAGTAAAGATCAATTTACAAAAGATAAAAAGCTGATCAAACTGCACGGACACTGTCAGCAAAAAGCCTTGTCATCTGTAGCGCCTTCGGTAAAGATGATGTCATTTCCTGAAAATTATTCTGTTGAAACAATAGCGTCCGGATGTTGTGGAATGGCGGGATCTTTTGGCTATGAGAAAGAACATTATGATTTGTCTATGAAGATCGGCGAAATGGTTTTGTTCCCCGTTGTTCGGAGCCAGGCCGATGATGTTATCATTGCTGCACCTGGCACGAGCTGCCGCCACCAAATAAAAGATGGTACCGGCAGAAAGGCACTACACACCATCGAAGTTCTATATGACGCGTTAAGATAAATACCTGAAACTTTAACCAGGCACTACATAAAAAATTGAGTACCCCGCGATTGCTAAAAAAATATCCCGATGGGGGTCTTCACATTGTAAATACCCGTATAAAAGGTCTTGCGTGCGACCCCGGCGATCTGGTAAACTACAAGCAGTACATAAACCATCACACACCTGTTATAAAAAAATGTCCCGACGGGGTCTTCACATTGTAAACACCCGAATTAAAAAGTCTTGCGTGAGACCCCGGCCCTTCACAAAGTCACCTGTATTACATTATTTAAACTTATGTTACAACAATGGCAGCATTCACTTATCCTTAAATGTAAGAGCACCATTTAATAAACGGGTCGTTGTTGCGTTATTGTGCTACCTTGAAAGTGACAGAAACCCAATATCCGATACGTTGAATGAAAAACATTATCAGATTATATTTAAGGCATTCCCGATGCCATCTCTCGTGCTATTGACTGATTCCCCGTATTTTACCATTGCCGCTGTAAATGCAGCCTATCTGAATGCTACCGGTAAAACCGAATCGGATCTTATTGGCAAAAGTGTCATTGAGGTCATCAAAGACGATACAGTAACAACCGTTCATAATGCAGCAAAAAAATTAAGCGCGTCTCTTGAAACGGTGCTTACAACAAAACAGTCACATAAAATGGCTGTGCAGCGTTACAATAATTCAGGCTTTAAATCCGGGCAAAACGAGTGGTATGGCATCACTGAAAATATTCCTATCCACGATAATAAGGGCAAAGTAGCCTTTATAAATCTTGCCATAACCGACATTACAGATAAAATCTTATTACAGAAAAAGCAAGAAAATACAGGAGGGAAATCGCCTGTTAATTCAATACATACTACCGCTATTTCTTCCAGAAAACATGTTCCGGACGGTAATCGCGTCAAATTTAACCAGGACGCACTGATCAACAGCACTGGTGACTTGATATGGAGTGTAGATAGAAAATTCAAACTTATCGCTGCTAATAGCGCATTTATTCAAAGTCTCGAAGTTATATCAGGCCTGAAATTTAAACCCGGCGATGACCTGATGATGCAGAATGTTTTTCCAAAAGATTTTTTGATCTCCTGGAAAGAGCTTTATAAGCGGGGATTGTCGGGAGAATCTTTTAAAAAAGAAATTTACCAACCCCCGTCCAATCACATTAAAGAGTCCTGGTCAGAAATTTATTTCAATCCGGTTTGCGAATGTGGTGAGGTTTCGGGTATTGTTTGTTATTCAAAAAATATAACGGAAAGAAAATTAGCAGAAGAAGAAAATATTTTTAAAGTTGAGTTACTAAATACCATCGGGCAGGCGGTGATTGCAACAAGTTTGGATGGTGTAATAATTTTCTGGAATAAAATGGCAGAAAAAATTTATGGATGGACCGTACTGGAAGCGATTGGTAAAAATATTGCTGACCTCACACCGGCGCAACAATCAAAAGAACAGGCCGCCGAAATCATGAATGAATTATCGCAGGGACATTCATGGTCCGGAGAGTTTATGGTACAGGGAAAAGATGGCAGAAAATTTCCCGCCTATGTTAACGATGCGCCTTTTTATGATCGGGATAATAAGTTAACGGGCATCATTGGCATTTCTACGGATATTACCGAACAGAAAGAAGCAGATACCAGAATTAGAAACAGCGAGCAGCAATACCGCACATTGTTCGAGCAGAATCTTGCGGGATTCTATCAATCCACAATAAGGGGTGTCCTATTAAAATGCAATGACGCGTTTGCAAAAATGCTAAAGTATGATTCCCAGGCCGAGGTGCTTGGGATAAATGCAAATGAGTTTTATTTTTCAGTGGCAGAACGAAAGGATTTTATTGCGGATGTCATACATCATAAAAAATTAAAGAATTATGAAGGAGTTTTAAAATGTAAGGATGGCAGTCCCTTGTATTTTTTAGAAAATATTTCATTAGGAAAAAACGAAGTAACAGGTGAAGATTTTTTTGACGGAATTCTTATAGACATCACCAAAAGAAAAAAGGCAGAAGATGCCCTTTTAACCACTTCTATTGAATTACAGGAGGCTTTATCTGCCCAGTTGATATCGCGTAAAAAAACAGAAGAAAGCGAAAAGCGGTTCAGGCAAATTGTTGAAACCGCGCAGGAAGGTATTTGGCTTATTGATGAGAATGATTGCACCATATTTATTAACCAAAAAATGTGCGATATCATCGAATATTCAGCGCAGGACCTGCTGGGACAAAGAATTTATCATTTTATGAATGATGAATCAGCAAAAAATTCGATAGGGCAGATTGAAAGACGCAGGCAGGGTATCAATGAAATTCACGATTCGGTATTTGTTACAAAAAGTGGCAAAGACGTTTGGGTCAATATATCCACCAACCCGGTCACGAATGAAAACGGGGAATATAAAGGTGCCTTAGCTATGGTGACCGATATTACCGAAAGAAAAAAGTCTGAACTCCTGTTAAAAGAAAGTAACGAACGGTTTATAAATATAACAAGGGCAACATTCGATGCTATTTGGGATTGGGATCTGCTTGCGAAAGATATATACTGGGGTGAAGGGTTTCACACAATTTTTGGTTACCAACTGGATGAAATAAGGCCGGGTATAACTTCCTGGACAGATCATATTCATAAGGACGACATCGAAAGAGTTGTAAAAGGAGTGTATGAATTTATAGAGGGGACTGAAACGAATTGGGTGGAAGAGTATCGCTTTCTCAAAACAGATCTATCGTATGCTTTTGTGATAGACCGTGGTTTTGTAATAAGGAATGAGAAGGGTAAAGCAATAAGGATGGTGGGGGCTATGCAGGATATAACGGCGAAAAAAGAACTTGAAAATTTATTGGATAAAGCAACCAGGATGGCACGTATTGGGACATGGGAAGTGGACCTGGTAAAAGGCACCCTTTATTGGTCAGCCATAACCAAAGAAATCCACGAAACTCCTGTAGATTTTATTCCGGATCTGCAAACAGCAATCAATTTTTACAAAGAAGGATATAGCAGGGAACTTATTAATCAATGTATAAAAGATGCTATAGATAAGGAAATCAATTTTGATGTCGAATTGCAAATTATCACTGCTACGGGAAAAGAGAAATGGGTAAGATCTTTAGGGGAATCTGAATTTGTAAATGGATTATGTGTACGTCTTTACGGTAGTTTCCAGGATATTGATGTGCTTAAGACCGCTGAACTCGTCGCGACCCAAATCCTGGTGGAGAAAAATGTAATTCTTGAAAGTATAGGTGATGCCTTTTTCGCTGTAGATAAAAACTGGACAGTTACTTATTGGAATAACCGGGCAGAAAAAGTTATGGGCAAACCGAAGAATGAAATCCTTAACCACAATTTATGGGAAGTATACAAAGAGGCTATTGATTCGGACTTATATACAAAATATCATGAAGCCATTGAAACAAATGAGGCCCTCCATTTTGAATCCTATTTTGGGCCTTTAGCTACATGGTATGAAATAAGCGCTTATCCATCAAAGAGTGGTTTATCTGTTTATTTCAAAGATGTTAGCGAGCGTAAGCTCTCCAACATACGACTCAACAAATTGAATGAAAATCTTCAAATAAAGGCCAAAGAGCTCGCTACATCCAATGCCGAACTTGAACAATTTGCTTATGTGGCATCACACGATTTGCAGGAACCGTTGCGAATGGTAGCCAGCTTCCTTACACAACTAGAAAAAAAATATGGAGATGTTATTGACGATGCGGGCAAAAAGTATATTGCTTTTGCCGTTGACGGAGCCAAAAGGATGCGGCAAATTATTCTCGACTTACTCGAGTATTCCAGGGTTGGAAGGATGGAGGACAAGCTTGAACCGGTAGTTCTAAATGACATAACCGAAGAAATTCAAGTGCTGTTTAGAAAGCAGATAAACGAAAAGAAAGCACACATTGAGGTAGGAAAACTACCGGTCATTCGCGCTTACAAGGCACCTCTCCGCCAGGTATTCCAAAATCTTATAAGTAATGCACTCAAATATACCAGGATGAACGTTCCCCCGGATATCCGCGTGACAGCCAGGAAATTAATAAATCATTGGCAATTTTCCGTTGCTGACAATGGAATTGGCATTGATGAAGCGTATTTCGATAAGATCTTCATTATTTTTCAACGGCTTCATGGCAGGAATGAGTTTCCGGGTACTGGCATGGGGCTCGCAGTAACCAAAAAAATAATTGAAAATCTTGGAGGTAAAATCTGGTTAGAATCAAAAGAAGGTAAAGGAAGTACATTTTATTTCACCATACCGAAAAGTTTAAAATGATGCCTGCAATTCAAACCAATTTCACGAAAACAAGTAATGAATTCAGCTCCCCGGAGATAATCGAAGAAAAGAGAAGAGTAAACATGTGTTATTTAACGGTTTAAAATAAAGAATCCGTTTGAAATACTGGAATATTTATATTAACTCGGTTAAACGCAATTGTGCCAGTTCCGGCATCAAGGGGAAGGATTTGGCCTATTGGGGCGATAACCTTTTCGCCGGCGCCATTATATACCTCCTGCCGTTTTGCCTGATAGCATTACTGCCAGGCCTGTACTGGATTTTTGTTACCGGGAGCTATGTCATAGCAGTAGTAGATCTTCTCACAGTTTCCGGAATGATCGTGGTAGCATTTGTACCTGGCATTAATCAACCGGCCCGCAAAATCATTTTCCTGTTCTGTATATATTTATTTAGTTGTGCACTTTTGTACCTGGTAGGCTTAGCCGGGCCGGGATTGGTGTATTTGCTGGCATCCTGCATATTCAGCATGCTTATTTTCCCCTCTGGATATTCATATTGGCCGGCATGGGTTAATACATTTATTTGCTTTGCATTTGCCGCTTTCATATTTCTCAACATCATCCGATGGCCGGGTGATACTGATCAGTCGTTCGGTCAGTGGATTGCGGTGTCGACCAACCTCATTTTTGTAAGCTTTTTATCTGCAGCCCTGATACCACGCCTATTCCATGGGCTCCAGGAAACTTTAGATAAAGAAAAAATACTGGCAGAAGAATTAGATACACAACAGCAATCATTACAATTGGCCCTGAATATGCTGCAGCAAAAAAATGGCGAGCTGGAGCAATTTGCCTATATGGTTTCACATGATCTGAAAGAACCGCTGCGCATGGTAACGAGTTTTATGGGAATGCTAAAAAATAAATATGGATTGCAACTTGATGAAAAAGCAAACACTTATATCGGTTTTGCATTGGATGGCGGTAAGCGCATGCAAAGAATGATAGATGATTTATTACTGCTGTCGCGCACTGCCCGTCAAGATACCATTAAAGAATCGGTGAACCTCACTAATACCCTCATAGAAGTAAAGCAGAATATAATACGGCTTATTGAAGATAGCCGGGCAGAGATAGTTGTCAAAACAGAACTACCCTTGTTGTTTATTCATAAAACTGATATTACCAGCCTTCTTCAGAACCTGCTCAGTAATGCAATTAAGTTCAGAAAAAAAGACGCCCCACTTTTGATACAGATCAGCGCCGCGGAGAAAAAAAAGGAATGGCTTTTTATAATTGAAGATAATGGCATAGGAATTCAACAGGAAAAATTTGACAAAATATTTGAAGTGTTTTCCCGTTTGCATTCACAGGTAAGTTATGAAGGCACGGGAATCGGGTTGGCTATATGCAAAAAAATTGCAGAAGGGAATGGTGGCAAAATCTGGGTTGAGTCTGAAGAAGGAATAGGCACCAAATTCTATTTTACAATTAAAAAATGAAGATTGTTATTATCACGAAATAAAAACTCAAAATGGATTTTTTGGACAGAACAGCTAATTCATCGCCAGGTGCGCAAGTAATTCAAATAACTATATGATGAAGCCCCTACACATTTTACTGGATGAAGACAATGAAGGCGATATCCTGCTTACAAGGGAGGCGTTTGAAAAAGCAAAGATCCCTATTATACTGAGTATGGGAAAAGATGAGAAAGAAGCTATCGATTTTCTGATTAAAGCAGGGAATCATCAGGGTGCGAATCTTCCCGATATGCGGATACCTTATGTTAACATGCCAAAAAAAAACGGTCACAAAGTGTTGCAATTTATACAAGGAAATGAAAATCTACATCATATTCCTGTGATCATGTTTATCACAGCATCTTCTCAAAAACACATCAACCTGCCTTACAGGCAATACGACAACTATTATATTACGAAGCCACCAGAAGTAGATGATTTTATCGGTGTAGCCGCCACAATTGAAAACTTCTGGGTCTTCATAGCCAGGTTAACCAACAAAAGAAATAATTACAATGATAAAAGATAAGAAGCTTTACAGGATTTTAGTCATAGAAGACAACCCGGGCGACTACGCTATTGTTGAAGATTTTTTATCAGAGCAAATTTCTGATCCACTGATAACCCATGCCGGAAACTTTAAGAAAGCCTCAGCAATATTATCTGCGGCTGATGCCGAATTCGATGCAATTTTATTGGATCTTACACTTCCTGATAAAAGTGGTCAAACACTCGTAACCGAAATGTTGGCGCTGGCTTCATTATGCCCGATTATAATATTGACGGGGTTTGCCGATATCGAATTTAGCATTAAATCGATATCCCAGGGTATCCTGGATTATTTATATAAGGACGATCTGAATGCGACCACACTTTACAAGAGTATAGTATATGCAATAGAAAGAAAGAAAACTATTTCTGAACTTAAAGAATCAGAGAAACGGTACAGCGAGCTTTTTAATTTAAGCCCTCAGCCAATGTGGGTGTTTGATCCGGAAACATACCGGTTTATCCAGGTCAACAAAGCGACCGAAGAATTATATGGCTATAGCGAAGAAGAATTTATGACCATGACACTTATGGACATTAAACAGGAAGAGGATATTGCTCTCGCAAAAGATAATATTAAAAAACGAAAACCCGGTGATGGGATCTTTAGAAGCAGCCTCAGGCACCACAAAAAATCCGGAGAAATAATTGAGGTTGAAATCTATGGCACACCAATAATAATTAATAATAAAAGCTTCAGGTCGGTAATTGCCATTGATGTTACTGAAAAGAATCTTTATGAACATAAGATTATCAAAGCCATCATAAAAACACAGGAAGATGAACGTTATGAAATTGGCGGAGAGCTGCATGATAATGTGTGCCAGATACTTGCGGCAAGCCAGCTTTTCCTCGGAATGCTGAAGGATTCATTAGAGCCGTCAAAAATGGAATTGTTTGATCGATGCAGGGAAAACATAAGCCTGGCAACAAATGAGATTCGAAATTTATCTCACCGCCTTGCACCGGCATTTTTTGATGATTCAACAATGGAGGAAGCATTTAAAAGGTTGTTCCAAACTTTTAATATAGAAAAAAAAATGGAGATCTTTCTCAACTTCGGTGAGGAAGTTAAGGCGTGTCCCATAAGCCTCGAGATCCAATTAAACGCCTACAGGATATTACAGGAACAACTAAAAAATATTTTAAAATACGCCCATGCTACCATAATTGAAGTTGACGTATCTATAATTAATAATAAGTTCAAAATGATGGTTTCCGATAACGGGGTTGGCTTTAATGTCGATAAGGCTAAAGAAGGCATAGGCCTTGCGAATATGAAAAGGCGGGCAGAATTATTTTCCGGCAAATTTACGGTAGATTCATCCCCTGGTAACGGATGTGTTTCGACAATCGAAATCCCCCTGCCGGAAGTAAATTAATACGTGCCGGATACTCACTATATTATCTCAAAAATATCCTTTAAATATAGTATAGATGAAAAAAACACTCCATGATTTACCCCACCGCGCCTGTCATTATCGGTATGAATATTATCGAAGTGTTTGCACGATGTAGTTACTACACCTGGAAACGTGCGGCATATCATTTACATTGTTCCACCTCAGAGAGCCGGAGGATCGGCAGATATTATAACAATGGATTTTAATCCATTGGACCGCCAAAAACTTACTGAATTATTCCTTTATCAAATTGAGACAAATTCAACCCCGGATCTAATCTTTCATTGGAAGAAATAATGTCATCCCATGTCATTGCCTTTTTACTTTGTGCGGCATCCCGCCCCAGTATTGCTGTTAGTGTGGATTCAACTCCATCGGCAGTTCCATTTAAATACTTCCCTGTTTCTATACTAGTGATAAAAGCTTTCTCTTTATTTGCATCCGCGTCATAGAGAGCCGACAGGAAAACTCCCGCAGCTTTTTGTTCAGGTGTAAGTTCAATATCGCCCCTGGCGATACCGGAATCCCATTGCTTATCGCCATTGATAAAAACACCACCGCCATAATGGGCTTCAGCAATGCCTTTTGTACCAACAAACCGGCAACAAACATCGCCAAAATAGGCGCCAAGTTGTGTTGAATGAATACTCATATTAATGTCCCCCGGATATTGATAGATTACCTGGTAATTATCCCATGTATCCCCAACACCCGGGCCCCCTTTAATGCCGCCCCGGCCCATTGCATTAATTGGATGACCTTTTAGCGCCCAGTTGCAAACATCCAGCATGTGAATTCCCTGGTCCAATAATATCCCACCCGATAAAGCCTGGTAATGGTAGTGGTTTCGAATACGGAATTCATCGTCAGAAACATTTTTTACCTGGTGTATTTCATTGGCAGATGAAAAATAATAAAGCTGCGCACTAATGATCTCGCCTATATCGCCTTGTTGAATTCTCTTCACCATGTCAACATACGGCGTTGCATACCGAATTTGGAAACCGATAACGACACTTAGTTTCCCACCCAATTTTTCACCTACCTGTTTTACCTTCTTACATCCTTCAACATCGGGCGCAACAGGTTTTTCGCAGTAAACATGTTTTCCGGCGGCAACAGCTGCTTCCAGGAAACCGGGATGGGCGTATGCGGGTGCAGAGATGAGCACCGCATCCACTTCTTTATTGTTGAGTAATTTAAGGTATGCCTTCGAGCCCTGGTAAATATTCGATTGTTGTATGGCGGGTAGTCCTTTATCGGTATTAAGCTTATCAAATTTACTTTTTGCAACCCGTAGCTTATCTTCAAAAAGATCAGCCATTGCGATGATGCTGATGTTAGTATTCCTGGAAAACGATGAAATAACTTCAGTACCACGTGCCCCACATCCGATGATCCCCATCCGTATTGCCGTATTGGCCTTCGAGCCGAAAACAGTCCCTGGTTTCAAAATAGTTATTGCTGAAATACCTGCTGCAGTTTTGACAAATGATCTTCGTTGCATGTTGATCTTGTTTTTAAATTTTATTTATGCGCTTCCGTCCTGATGGGTGCATTCCAATTTGTCGCTCTTGCCCCTAACCCCTAAAGGGGAACAACTCTT
>JBDTLZ010000131.1:0-35018 GCA_039934515.1 Ginsengibacter sp. | reverse complement strand
CATTCCTTTTACTTCCTTAATGTACGCGGGTCATGGCACTAATAGGAATGGCTATAAAGGTACTTCCACACCTTTCAAATGACCTCCCGGTTTATTAAGCCTGCAAGTGTAAGAGCAATATCTTAATTTGCGGGCCTGCGGATTGAAATTCTCCCTGGTTCCGAAAGCAACCTTTCAGCCTTTAAAAACGATATAAAATGATATAAATACCGCAATATACCTGGTTTGATTTTGAAATAAAACTGAAATTTTTTTTGTCAAATTTTTCCGAAAATCAACTTATTTCAATAGTGATTCCTACTTACAATCGTGTAGTATTATTACAAAAAGCGATAGCATCGGTACAACCCCAAACTCATCAAAACCGGGAATTCGTCATCCTGGCAGTTGGGGCTATGAATGCACCGTAAATATTTGCCGGCACTTCTTAAGGTCGAATCCAGGTAACGATCTTGAACGGCTGGCGCGCCGGCGGATTGGATATCACCTTGCTGAACTAGCGGTACATTGTATGAAAACAGGGCTTATCTGCCGGCGATCCATTATGTAGCAGGGGCATTGATAAATAGCGATGGCAAGCGCCACCTGTTTTCCGCAATACACCGGGGCTTTAGAATTCGTCTTAAAAAAACAGGATAACCAATATAAAGCAATTCAAGCGATTGAAGAAAACAGCACAAAATATTTTTAAGATCCTTATCCCGGCGGAGAAGGGAAAGTTTACACAACTTGTGCTGCTCGATGTATTAATAAGCGTGTTGGATATATGTTTCCTTGCATTGCTGCTATTTGTGGTTCATTTTTATACAACAGAGCAACACACATTATCGGGGCCTTATTTACCATTGAAATTTCTTAATAAATATCCTTTATTGCTGATCGTTGTGTTTTTTATATTGTTTAGCGTCAAGAATTTTTGTGGATTTATGGTTTTCAGAATGCAGATTCGGTTTGTATATGGCGTAGCGTCGCGGCTCTCACAGAAGAATTTGTCTAATTACCTGGATGGCAGTTATAGTAATTATATAAATATTGATTCATCTGTGCACATCCGCGCAATAAGTCAGCAATCCATTGAATTTGGTCACTATGTACTTGGTGGTTTGCAGCAGATTATCAGCCAGTCTATTTTAATATTAATTACGACTACAGTCGTTCTTATATTTAAACCGGTTTTGTTTCCACTTTTATTTGTCGTGCTTACTCCTCCCATAATGCTTACTGGTATTGTAATGAAGAAGAAACTACTGGCGATCCGCAAAATGGCGAAGCCTTTAAGTGAAAAAACCCTGCAATATTTGAAAGAGGCATTATCTGGTTATGTTGAAAGCAATGTATATGAACGGAAAAATTTCTTTTCAAAAAAATACGATGAATCTCAGGCAGGATTTAATATTTTTTTATCAGAACAGTTTTCTATGCAAAATATGCCCTCAAGGCTTATCGAAGTTTTTGCGGTGCTGGGTTTATTTGTTTTGATATTGATCAATTCTTTTACGGCTGATAGTAATTCAATCCATTTCATAATAGTGGGTGCTTTTATGGGAGCCGCATATAAAATTATCCCGGGGATCGTAAAAATATTGAATAGCAACGGTCAAATAAAAACTTACGGATTTATTATTAAAGATTTGTTACAATCCGAATCCGAAGACTACCCGGTGGCGAAAGAGAGCCGGCATGTTGATACAATGTATTCTATTGAATTTAAAAATGTTTCATTCAGCTATAAGGATGAATTGGTCCTGGATAACGTGTCCTTCCATGTTTCGAAGGAAGACTTTGCAGGACTGACGGGGAAGTCGGGGAAAGGCAAAACAACAATTATCAATTTATTGCTTGGATTTTTGGAGCCTGCTTCAGGATCTATTCATATCAATAAGGTTTCAACAACAGCTGAAATGCGGACACATTACTGGAAGAATATTTCTTATGTAAAGCAACAACAACTTTTGATCTACGACACTATTCTCCATAATATAACATTGACCGAAGATTTTTATGATACACAAAGACTGGAAAATATAATTAATATTGCGGGGCTGGGAGAATTGATTGATAAATACCCTGAAAAAATTGATAAGGTCATCACCGAAGACGGAAAAAATATAAGCGGGGGGCAACGGCAACGCATTGCTATTGCCAGGGCATTATATAAGGGAGGTAGTTTGATAATACTTGATGAGCCTTTTAATGAGCTCGACAAAACATCTGAAAAATTGTTCCTTGAATATTTTGCTGAACTGTCGAAGCAGGGTACATTGATCATCCTCATTACCCATAATAGAGAAAGCTTTTCATTTTGTAATAAAATTATCTCCCTGGATGAAGCATGATAGCAAGACTTTGCTGATCCTCTCACCCGGCTTTCCAAAAAACGAAGCGGATACAACCTGCCTGCCATCTCAACAAATTTTTGTAAGATCCCTGAACAAATGTTACCCTGCCTTAAGCGTGATTATTCTCAGTTTTCAGTATCCTTTTTCCAATACAACTTACCAGTGGTATGGTAACAAGGTCGTTCCTTTTGATGGATTGGAAAAAGGCCGGATCGCACGGCTGCTCTACTGGCGGCAGGTATGGCGAACAATGAATAGATTAAAAAAAGAAAATAATATCATTGGGCTGTTGAGTTTCTGGTGTGGTGAATGTGCATTTATGGCCAGGTATTTTGGCAGGAGTAATAAGCTGAAAAATCTAACCTGGATAATGGGCCAGGATGCAAAAAAAGGGAATAAATACATTGCGCTTATTCAGCCAAAACCTGGTGAATTAATGGCCATGTCTGATTTTCTATCGGATGAGTTTTATAAAAATTACGGGATACGGCCTTCACATGTTATTCCAAATGGAGTGGCGCCGGCATTATTTGCGATAAAGAATATAGTACGTGATATTACAATTTTAGGTGTAGGATCATTAATTCCTTTGAAACAATATGATATATTTATCAAGGTAGTAAAGGAAGTTAATAAGCAAATTCCCGGTATCAATTCGATCTTATGTGGAAAGGGTGCACTGCAAATGGAGCTGCAAGATTTAATTGCACGCGAACACCTGCAAACTAATTTGATATTGACAGGGGAAATGCCGCACCAGGAGACTTTGGAGTTAATGCAACGGGCTAAAATATTTTTGCACCCTTCATGCTATGAGGGTTTCAGCACCGCCTGTTTAGAGGCCTTGTATGCCGGTTGTCATGTTATCAGTTTTATTAGACCCATGCGACAGGATATTGATCATTGGCATGTCGTTCAAAATACAGGCGAAATGATAGCCAAAACCGTTGAACTCCTTCTCAATCGGAAAACCAATTATGTGCGTGTTATGCCTTATATTATGGATGAAAGCGCCAACACAGTTATGCGGTTATTTGGTTATAGTGTCGCAGCCAGCTCTTGAAATTTTGCCGCAATGGCATCAAAAGAGAGATTATTTTTAAATTGCTCCAGTGCTTTGGCCTGTTTTTCTTGTGCAAGTGGTGTCATGGTTTGAAGCAGGGAATCAAACAATGCATTTTCATTCCCTGCTTCATAGAGGAAACCACATTTTCCTTCTGCAATTATTGCCCTGAAAGAAGGAATATCCGTTACAATAGGTACACATCCACAGCTCATGGCCTCGCAAATGGCAGTACCGCTGCCTTCATAATGCGAGCCGGAAATAATAAAATCTGCACTGTTGAACCAGTATAGCATTTCCAAATGCTTTACCTGCCCTACCAACACTATCGAATCATTGCTTTTTGTTGCTGAGATCAATTGCTTCACTTCTTCCAGTAATTCTGTGGTTTGGTAAATCATGTACAACTTGCGGCCAGGTTGCAGTCTTGCAAATTTCAAAAAAGCCTTTACAACGGTTATCGGATCTTTATTGGCGTTAAACCGCCCGGCCCACAGGAAAATAACTTCTTCTTGAATATGAATTTTTTCCCGTGCTATACATTTTTCGACCGGGTAAAAGATCGATGTGCCGCCAACAATTTCATGTATTTTTTTCTCATCAACTAAATTTCCATTTTTCACCCATTCTGCGCCGATCTCAAAGGAAGCAAAAATGTAGGCATCTATAAGGCGACTTGCCATCTTCTGTATTAATTTCCTGGTTCCGGTATAGGGTTTTTCGGCATGGTGCTGCACAATGATCTTGATTTTTTTACCCAGGCAACTACGCAACTGTAGTACCTGTAAGGGGAAAAGAAAGCTGCTTACCACCACCACATCCGGGTTAAGTTTTTTAACGAACCTGTTTAAATTGCGGGGAAAATAATTTTTCTTTTTACCTTCGTCTACGCAAAAATATTGAACGCCATTGTAAATGAAATTACCTGTATAATTGATCTGGTCAACCCGTATAACGCTATGCTTCATGCTGAGGACCTCGAGTGAACCGACATAAAATTTTATTCGCTCTGTCCATTCTTCAGGAGAAAAAATATCGGGCGAATAATTATAACTTAAAAACACAAAGCGCATAAATACGGTTAAGGGATACAGCGGGAAAACCTGCTTTTGCCCTGAAATTAAAACATTATTCAGAGAAGCACCGCAACGGCTTGAGAAAATGGATTCCTGTGACGCCTTTTTATAAAAATAAGCGGGCTCTGAAAGATTATTGTCAACAGGGTATAAGCTTTAAGCACTGTGGACGACAACTATTAATTTTTAAACTGAATATTAATCGATAGTATTTGAACGAAAAATTAAATTTCCTGATAAGTTTAAGAGTGTATTTTTATAGTGTTAATTTGAATGAGTAACAGTAAGGAAAATATTGCCTACTACGACGCAATAGCGACTGAGTATAATGAAATGCTGGACAAGAAGCCCGACCGGCTTATCAGGGAAAAAGTGGCTAATAAATTTTGTAGCATTGTTAAAGAAGCCATCGTGCTTGACTTTGGAGGCGGCACAGGTTTGGACCTGGAATGGTTAGCCGCAAATAATAATACAATTTTTTTTTGCGAGCCTTCTGCTGGTATGAGGCAAAAAGCCATGAGCACTTATACCGGTGCGCACTATAAAAAGGTTATCTTTTTTGAAAATGCTGATGCAGATTTCACACAATGGAGTTTGAAGTCCCCCTTTACTGTAAAAGTGAATGCGGTGCTGGCAAACTTCGCTGTACTTAATTGCATACGTGATGTAAAATTATTATTTCAAAACCTGGCGATTATTGTTAAACCGGGGAGCAATATGTTTGCACTTGTTCTCACAGGGGATGCTACAAAGCCTGGCAGGATTTTTAACAATATTTTCAAAACATTCAGTATCAAAAAGACTGCAACTGTGGTTATAAAATATAGAAAGCACCACCAAACGGTATACCTGCATTCAATAAGGGAAATTGTAAATTCTTCAGCACAATATTTTGATTTTTGCAGCAGCGAGATTTTTAAGGGGAGCCCTTTTACCCTCATACATCTACAGCGTAAATGAAAAGATTTTTCAGGAAAATATTGTTGGGAGATTCCAGGATTGAAGAATACTCCACCATTACTGCGGCAAATGGGGTGCGGGAAAATGTTTTTTTTACAACGGGTAAATTCAATGCCAATATATCTCAAAGCCATTGGCTACTTAGCCTCGACCCTATTGTACTTGGAGTTTGGCTGAAGAAAGACAAGGAAAAGGTTACAATCAACGCAAAAGCTAAATCCAGGATATATTTCTGCACTTCCGCCGCTGAAAATTTTGCAATAGCAAGGAAGAATGCGATAGCTGTCAGCAAAGTTATCTACCTCGATAAGATTGAAGACACTGAAGGTGCCTTATATTTGTTGAAAGTCGTTCATAGCCGCATATTTCATGTAAATATTATTAAAACACGGGTGTTCTTTTTTAAATATTATAAGAAACCCCAATGGCCTTTTGCAAAGTATAAATCTCTCATCGCAGCATATAGTTTCCCCCGCAAAGTACGGATCGTCTCTTTTAAACTGGATGATTATTTTAATATCTTTCCAATGGATTTATTGGGAGAAATACCTCGAACAAATAAATATGTTTTTGGTTTGCGCCATACAAATATCACGCTGCCGAAAATTATTGAATTTCAAAAAATCGTGGTGTCAGAGGTACCCTATATTTATAAGGACACAATATATGCATTGGGTAAACACCACGGTGGCCAGCCTCTTTCAATAGACGCACTGCCGTTTGAAGTAACAGAAACAGGGAACTTCGGATTTTTTATTCCACAATGGGCAGACAGCTATAAGGAAATACGAATTTTGAAAACAATAAACCTGGGAAGCCATATGCTGCTTTGGGGAGAAGTACTAACGGAAAAAATACTTCAGCCATCCCGGGGTAATCTATACCATATTCATTTTTTGTTATATCATCGTCAAAAGCTGAAGAACGTAACTTATCCATTGGTATAGGTGTGGGATAGTATTATTTAAGGAAATGTTGTGTCATGGTAAAATGCCGTTTTGAACAGCCTGCTTTAATTTTTTTGCTCACTGGTAAAGCCAACATAGCTTGTAGGTTCAGGTAAATTACCCTGGACATACTTACAACTTTCTGCCACAATTATTTTACTGAATTTGGTTGCATTAAAATCAGGGGTCTTTAACGTTTCTAAGAGTGTCTCATCAAAAAGTTTTATTTCGCCCTTGCATAGCACTAATAAAATATCTTCGGGATTCAGCGAAAAAAATAAATTGAAATTATTTGAATCACCCCGCCTTCTTGCAATTACAATATCGGCAACATAATTTTCGGCAATTTTACCAGTGTTTTTCAAATTCCATATTGCAGCAGGTCTTGTGGTAAGCATTTCAAATAATTCCCTGTCACTCATCAAATTTGTACTTCTTGCCAGCCGGAGGTGTTCCCACAAATTCCACTCCGCCGTAAGGGTAGAATCGGTTCCAAAAAGAATAGCTGTTTTTGTTTTTAACTTGTCAATCGCGGCTGTTTTGCCAAGCAGGAAATAATTTGATACCGGGCACCAAACCAGTGCTTCAAATGATTCGGCCTGCTTCTCGTCCATTGCAACGCCATGCACACCGATGAGTTTTCTTCGAAATAAATTCCATCGTACCATGCGGTCGATCTCTTCGTACGATGCATCATCGGTACCTTCTCCGATATGAATTACATAGGGCTGATCTTTTGTCAAAATTCTATTCAGCTTAAGTTTCCAGTTCTTTTCGAACTCCAATGAATGAAGGCTGTAGTTATTTTGAATTACATTAACCAGGTTATAGGCGAAAGCATTTTTTTTTCCATGATTAACTACCGTGGTAATTCCGTTAATTAAATTTTTATACAACCCCCATCGCGTCCTGGTAGCCACGTCGATTTTTAAAATGGAGTTGATCAATTCTTTATTCGCAACCTGTATGTCCGTGCTCCATTCTTTGTAATTATGGTAAATGCGATTGCCCGTTTGAGGAAATAGATTAAAATCGAGATGATCGTGTGAATTGATTAACCCCGGAAAGGCAATTGCATTCTTAAAGCTGATCCTGGTTTCACCAGGCAAATTTGCGGGAAAGCTTTCGTCGCCGGCAACAATGCTTATCAACCCGCTTTTTACTTGGATGTTGCGGAAGCCCTCAACATCCACAAGGTTAATATTACAAAGCTGCATCGTATTTTTTTAAATACAGTCCATAGATAATGGGTACACCTTTCCATACTTCAAAAACTGCCAGTGCATCCTGCTTTTCATAATACGGTTTCGATGATTCATCAACACACCTTTCTATTGATTCCATCACCTGGAGGCCGAGTTGCCCGAAGATATCGCGAAGTTTGTCCAGTGGGTGTATATAATTCCTTACCGCAACCAATTGATTATTGTATATAAAAGTTCGTTTACCACCCTTTTCCAAAGCCAAAGGGTGATAGTCTGTAATCACCATTTGACCACCAGGCTTCAATACGCGGCCCCATTCTGTAATAGCCTCTTTTGCATCTTGTATGTGCGCAATGGTAAGTGTTGAAATAATACAATCCACAGTTTCATTCTCCAGGCCCGTTAATTTATTAGTTTGTAGCCTGTGGGTTTCGGCCTTTGGGAATTTTTGATTCAGTATTTTTAACATTTCCGCAGATACATCAAAGCCAATTATTTTTTTTGGATCATTTACCAACAACTTAGCCCAGTGTCTTCCGGTTCCACAACCTATATCAGCTATGACCTTATTTTTTATTGCAAGATTCGCGAGCAACTTGTAAAAAACCGCTTCATCCAGGGCCAGCATAAGGTTATTAGGCTGGCTGTCGTAGTTGTGAGCCCAAAGGTCATACGCCCTACCAGGTTCAGTCTCCTTTGTATTAAACAAACGCTTTGGAAGATACTGCTTAAGTTTTTTTAACATCGCCATATAAATTAATAATAGGGACGGGCAGGTATAAAAATAGGCCATTAAACCGTATTAATTATTGGCAACCTTCCCGCAATTTATCCCGTTTACAACTCAGATGAATAAAGTCCTTTTATACAATCCGCGAAGTGCCGTTGCAAAATATAGAATTCCCAATTCGATCATGAATATTGCCGCCTCAATCGATGGAGTTTATGAATGGGTGCTGGTCGATGGGAACTGTGAAAAAGACCCTTATGGAAAAATAAAAAGTTACCTAGGTACAGGTGATTATAAGTATATAGGCTTTACAATAATGCCCGGGCCACAAACCAAACAGGCTATCCCTTTTTCTCAAAAATTAAAAGAGGAATTTCCTGGTACAGTAATGATATGGGGCGGCTATTTCCCCACCAATCATTATAAGGTAGTGCTGGACTCTGGCTATGTTGATTTTGTAATCAACGGGCCGGGCGACCATGCATTTCCTCAATTGATCGATGCGCTGGAGAACAATAAACCCTATGAACTTATCAAAAACCTTATTTACAGGCCTGAAAATAATGTCGTCATAAAAAATAGTAAACAGGATCTGATTGAACAGGATACGCTGCCACCATTGCCTTACAACAAGCTGGATGAATTTTACCCCATTAACAAATACCTGGGCAAAACGTATTTAGGTAACAAAACGCTTGCTTATCATTCCAGTATAGGCTGTCCCTTTACCTGCTCTTTTTGTGCAGTCGTACCCACTTATGAAGCAAGATGGAAAGCAAAATCTGCTGAACATGTTTACGGGGATATAAAATACATTAAAGACAAATGGGGTGCTGACGCCATTGAATTTCATGATAATAATTTTTTCGTGTCAGAGAAGAGAGCCGTGGCTTTTGCTAAATTAATTAGGCCCGAGAAAATGAGCTGGTGGGGAATGGCACGAATTGATACCATGGATAAATTTAAAGATGAGTCATTATCACTTATGCGTGAGGCAGGATGTAAAATCATTTTTTTTGGAGCCGAAAGTGGTAACGACAAAGTACTGCATCAGTTGGATAAAGGGGGCACTCAAACCGGTGAACAAATATTGAGTTTCGCTGAACGCCTGAAGAAATATGATATCATACCTGAATATTCTTTCGTACTGGGCACACCGGCGCCTACACCTGCCGAAGTGATGGCGCAAATTGAATTCGACATCAATTTTATAAAGAAAGTAAAAGCTATCAATCCTAACACAGAAATCGTATTATATACTTACAGCCCGGTACCAACTGAAGGTTCTGACTTGTACAAGGAAGTATTAGCAACCGGTTTTACCTATCCGCAAAAACTGGAAGATTGGATAAATCCGCAATGGGAACGTTTTGATATGCGAAAAAACCCTTTAACACCGTGGCTTACTCCTGAAATGATTGATAGGATAAGAGATTTTGAGACTGTTTTGAATGGCTATTATCCAACAATTTCTGATATACGCCTTAATAATTCGAAAAGATGGTTGATGAAGTTAATAGCGGGAATGCGGTACAGAATAAATTTTTATCAATATCCATACGAAATAAAATTATTGCAGTGGCTTTGGAAATACCGGCAACCAGAAATCCAGGGTTTCTAACTTTTTAGATAAGTACAGTTGAATAACTTAAAAGTAATTAACGGTTTTTTAGTGACACCTGGTGTATTAACAATTAATGCAATTGAAGAACTATATTATGGCGTAGCGCTCAGGGAAGGGAAAATATATAGCGATAAGGAAATTGCCGAACTACCCGTTGTTATTCCATCTCATCTTCATTACCATGAATGGATGATCCGCAAACGTTCCTGTATTAAACTTCTCCATTATATAACCCGGCACAATCATATCCGCAATATTTTGGAAATTGGCTGTGGAAATGGGTGGCTTTCCGCACAACTTGCGTCTGTCACCAGGGGAAATGTTACGGGCATAGATATCAATACTGTAGAACTTGGGCAAGCAAAAAAAGTGTTTCGCAAGCGGTCAAATTTAAAATTTATTGAGGGAGATGTGCGTTCGGGAATTCTTGCCGATGAGAAATACGACCTGATCGTTTTTGCGGCATCTCTTCAATACTTTAAGTCGCTGGGTGAAATCTTAAAAACGTCTATTATGTATTTAACCCTCCAGGGCGAAATCCATATAATAGATAATCATTTCTGCAGGCAGGAGGAAATCGCAACAGTGAGGCAAAAAAGTAAGGAATATTTTACAGGTATTGGATTTCCGGGAATGGCACAATACTATTTTCACCATAGTATTCATGAAATTAGGCACTTCAGATTTTCGATTTTGCATAACCCGAATTCCCTGGTTAATAAGTTATCATTTCGAAGAAATCCTTTTTACTGGATCACTATCAAAAATTGCTTTATCTAAATGTTTAACCAGGCATTATCCCACACGTATAAGCGTTATCGAACGTTGCAGACCGATTGGATCAAGGCATTGCCTATTGTGATACTGATGCCACACAGCGCCTGCAACTGCCGCTGTGTTATGTGTGATATATGGAAAGGTAATAAAAACCTGGAGCAACTTAACGAGACTGATATCGGGGGTTTGCTTGACTCTTTAGTGAAATTCGGTACAAAGCAGGTAGTGATGTCCGGCGGTGAAGCGTTGCTCAATAGTAATTTTTTCAGACTGTGTGAATTACTTGGTGAAAAAAATATTAAGATAACACTGCTTTCCACCGGCCTTACCATTAAAAAATATGCAGCGCAACTGGTAAAGTGCGTTAATGATATCATTGTTTCAATAGATGGAGATGAGCAGACCCATGATTTTATCAGGAATGTCCCCGGCGCATTCGATAAATTAAATGAGGGCATTAAAGCGATAAGGGCAATAGAACCTGGTTATAAAATAACTGCGCGTACCGTTATTCACCGGCTAAATTATAAACGTTGGCCAGCTATAATCAATAGTGCAAAAGATATGGGGTTGGACCAAATAAGTTTTCTGCCCGCCGATGTTAGCAGCCATGCTTTCAACCGTGAAATGCTTTGGGATGAAAGCCGGCAAAACGAAATTCTTTTATCTGAAGAAGACCTGCCCGAGTTAAAGGGAATCCTTGCAAAGCTGGTACAGAACTATGTGCAGGCATTCAATGATTTTTTCATCGCTGAGTCTCCTGGAAAAATTTGGAAAATTTATGAATATTATGCTGCCTTTTATGGATTGAACCCGTTCCCATATAAAAAGTGCAACGCTCCATGGGTTTCAACAGTTATTGAAGCAGATGGTACCGTGAGGCCTTGTTTTTTTCACAAGCCCATCGGTAATATAAGGAAGGAATCATTAGAAAAAATATTGAATAGTGAAAAGGCTATTGAGTTCAGGAAAAGCCTGGATATAGGAACCAATAGTACTTGCCGGAAATGCGTATGTTATTTAAATCTTTCTCCTTCTAAGAATGTGGGAATTTGAAAGGAGGAACATTTTCATACCTTATTTCATGTGAATGAACGAATTAAATAAATTTCTAAAAAGTTGATCACGGTCAAAGGATACAATGAATAAAATACTCTTTTCTCATTCTTACTTTCTTCGCTTTGATCCTAAGCAATGGTTAATAGGCCAGCCTTATGCTCCTTTGGGAACTTTGTATGCAGCGGCAGTGATGATACAAAATGGCTATGCAGTTTCTTTATTTGATACAATGTTCGCTCGCCGACCCGAGGAAGTTATTACACATCTTGAAAATGCCCGGCCTTCTTTTTTTGTTATTTACGATGATGGGTTCAACTACCTCACCAAGATGTGCCTTACCAATATGCGGGAAGCAGCATTTAAAATGATTCACCTTGCTAAGGAGAGAGGATGTATGGTAATCGTGTCAGGTTCGGATGCTACTGACCGGTTTGAAATGTATTTAAATGAAGGCGCTGATTTTGTTTTAATGGGGGAAGCGGAAATGACTTTATTGGAACTGGTAAATTCAATTCGTAAAAACCAGGCCAATTTTTCTGACATTCATGGCCTTGCCTTTATGCATAACAATGCATTGGTCAAAACTCCCCGCAGAAATGTAGTTAAAGAGCTTGATGAGCTTCCTTTTCCAGCGTGGGAAATTATTGATGTGGAACCTTACCGGCAATCATGGCTAAAATCTGCCGGGTATTTTTCGATGAATATGGGTACCACCAGGGGTTGCCCTTTTAAATGTAACTGGTGTGCCAAACCAATTTATGGGAACCGGTACCATACCCGGTCTCCGCAGAATGTTGTAGCTGAGTTAAAGATATTGCGCGACAGATACAATCTCGATCACATATGGTTTTGCGATGATATTTTTGGATTGAAACCGGGATGGGTAAAGGCTTTTGCAGATCTTGTTGAAAAAGAAAAAATAGTAACCAGGTTTAAAATGCAGGGCAGGGTAGACCTCTTATTACAGGAAGATACTATTAAAGACCTGGCAAGGGCGGGATGCGATAACATCTGGATGGGAGCAGAAAGCGGCTCGCAAAGGATCCTGGATGCGATGGACAAGGGAACTTCTGTGATACAGATATTTGAAGCCACCCGCCTATTGAAAAATCATAATATAAAGCCTTCATTTTTTATACAGTTTGGCTATCCGGGCGAAACCATAGAAGATATCGGGAAAACCATTTTAATGATCAATTCATTATTGCCCTATGAAATCGGTATTTCCGTATCTTATCCATTACCGGGCACCGTGTTTTATGAAAAAGTAAAATCGCAGTTGACAAATAAAACAAACTGGACTG
Organism: Ginsengibacter sp.; assembly: GCA_039934515.1. Taxonomy (GTDB): domain Bacteria; phylum Bacteroidota; class Bacteroidia; order Chitinophagales; family Chitinophagaceae; genus Ginsengibacter. The sequence goes on along the minus strand of JBDTLZ010000131.1, from coordinate 21,934 downwards.
ATTCTGATGAAATGGCACTGATGTTCCGCAACACCTATCACCCGGAATTTTATAAACAGTTGCACCGCTATGTGCATTTAAACTACCGGAAACATAAAGCGTTCCACACCGTTAAAAAATCAATATCCAGTCCGCGGACAATTAGCTTTTCTGTATTAAAAAAAGCGATATCCACATTGTACTATTCACCTGCCACGTTTTATTATAAACAAAAATTAAAATCCTTCCAGGTGCAGTAGTTATGAATGAAGTATCACCATTTGATTTGCTGGCTCCAACTTATGATGCCGATTTCACCGATTCAAATATCGGCGGGCTTCAAAGAGAACGGGTATGGTTATTCCTGCAAAAACTTTTAAGTACCAAAGAAGGCCCATTAAGAATTCTGGAAATAAATTGTGGTACCGGAAACGATGCATTAAGGCTGGCGGCGGCAGGCCATACCGTTATTGCATCCGATGCATCAGCCGCCATGATTATCAAGGCAAAGGAAAAATTGGCGATATCCGGATCCGGTTTGGAAGTCGATTTTGTCGTGTGTTCGTTTAGCGACTTACCCTGGCTTTCCAGGAACGGGGAATTTGATCTTGTATTTTCGAATTTTGGCGGGTTGAATTGCATCGATCATAAAGCATTAGGGCGTTTAACTAAAAACCTGTATTCAATAACCAGGCCTGGGGCACATCTTTTTTTTGTTGTTATGGGCCGTTGCTGTCTTTGGGAAATATTTTATTACAGTATAAAGGGTAAGTTCGGAACAGCATTCAGAAAATTTAAAAAGTATGTAAAATTCACCGCGAACGGCGCTACTATGACCGTTTGCTATTATTCGCCGCATGGGATAAAAAAAATATACAAGCGCTATTTTTCATTTTTGGAACAACACCCCGTTGGGTTATTCATTCCGCCATCTTACCTGGAGGAGAGATTTCAGTTAAGGCCACACTGGCTGAAACGGCTTAATAGCTATGAAAGGAAGTTTGGATATTCATTTCTTTCACTTTTTGCAGATCACTTTTGCATCACATTCAAAAAGCCGGTTACATGAAAATTTTACTCACCCATGGGTATTTTTTGAAGGAAGATCCCAAAGAACAGGCAATAATGCGCCCGTATCCTCCGCTGGGTATCCTGTATATTTCGTCGTACCTGGAAGAACATGGATATCCCAATGATGTGTTTGATTCCACCTTCAGCAATCTCGCGGCACTAAAAGAATATATTCTAAAAGAACAGCCCGGCATAGTAGGTATATATACCAACCTTATGACAAAGCTGAACGTGCTTAAGATAATCACCTTTGTAAAGGACACTCCCTCGTTACAGCATATAAAGATTGTTCTTGGTGGCCCTGAGGTTCGCAACCATAAAGAAAAATTTCTTGAATATGGTGCGGATGTGATTGTGTTTGGAGAGGGTGAGGAAACTATGATGGAACTGGTACAGAGCTTTGCTTTACCATCGGGGCCTGAATTGAATGAGATCCCGGGTATTGCATTTAAAGACAAAGAAAAAGTTGTTGTAATGCCTGAAAGAATTTTGATAAAAGATATCAACCGGCTTTCATTTCCCAACCGTAAAAAAATTAATCTTCAGTTATACTTTGATGTGTGGAAGCAAAAGCATGGTATCAGCATGGTAAATGTAAGCACGATGCGGGGATGTCCCTATTCGTGTAAGTGGTGCAGCCGCGCGGTCTATGGAGCCAGTTACCGCAGGAGGAATCCCAGGTTGGTTGTGGATGAAATTCAATGGCTCAAAGAAACTTACGAGTTTGATATGATCTGGTTCGTGGATGACGTTTTTACTATTAACTATAAGTGGCTTCATGAATTTGTAAGAGAAGTAAATGAGAGGAATAGGATTGTTCCTTACGAGATTATCACAAGATCGGACAGGGTTAATCAAGAGGTGTTGCAATTGCTTAAAGACAGTGGTTGTGCACGCGTATGGATAGGTGCAGAAAGCGGGTCACAAAAAATCATTGATGCAATGGACAGGCGCGTGCAGGTAGAGCAGGTAAGAGAGATCATCAAACTGGTAAAAACTTACGGGATGGAAGCCGGCACTTTTATTATGCTTGGATACCCGGGGGAAAACGAGACAGATATAAAGGAAACGCTGGCGCATCTTAAATATTCCGATCCTGATCAATACACCATCACCGTTGCCTATCCCATTAAAGGCACACCGCTGTACAGCCAGGTGGAAAATATTTTTACGGAAGCGTTACCCTGGGAAACCACGACCGACAGGGACATTGACTTTAAGCGTACCTATAAACGTGATTATTATAATCACGCGATTCAATGGATTAATTATGAGATGCTTTATAATAAGAAGAAAAAGGAATTAAAAAGATTCTTAATAAAACTAAAATCGCTCAGGGCAAGGAGCAGGATGTGGTTAAGTAGAACAGCATAATCTTTAGCACAGTTCTATAGTTATTTGTCTAAGATTTTAGAGGAAGCTATTACGGTTGCGCCTGCAATGCGCTAACTTTTAAAAGTGCGTTAACCCGCGAGCTATATTTTTCGAGAAGTTTTACCTGGAAGTTTTTTGGATCTGGTTTCGAAAAATGCCTCTTCATTATCATGCCCATTCTTATGCCGTGGTCGTTGACCTTGCCTTGCCGGGCCTTTTTTTCCCATCGGCTGTTGCTTATTTTCATAAGCCATTGATCAGCGATATCTCCCAGGCGGGCGCTAAACACTTTTTCTACACATTTCCGTAAGAGTCCTCTTTTGATTTCCGGCGTATCGGAAGCTAAGACAGGATGTGCGGGAAAATAATTGTTCACCCAGGTATTGGCAGCTATGAAATTCTTAAAATGGGTTATTCCCTGCATGGGCATCAGGGTAACAATTTCCATGGCCGTAAATATATTTTTTTCGGGTATTTCGAGGCCATGTTCATCAACATAATAATTCATGCAAAACCAATGTTGTTTACTGACGATATAACTAAACTTTTTTAACAGGTGCATTATCGTTCTTGCAATCCATAAACGATTGGCAGAAGTGACGATAAAAAAATCTATGTCCGTTTTTTCATCGGCGAAATGTTTCGATAATGATCCCGAAACGGCAATCGACTGTACATAGGGAAAATGGCTGAGTATCCGGGCTACTTTCTTCGCAATGCTTAATTGCTTCACGGCCATTTGATTTCCCTCCAGTCTTCGTTTCGCCAGGTGTGGGTTCTTTTGGAGAGAATAAAAATTACAGGTTTTATAAATGATATTTTCCCTTACTAATTCAGTAAGCATTTCGTTTATTATGGGTTGGGCGCATCGCTGCGCAAGGAAAGAACGCACATCTTCACAGGTAAGGGGATAGTTGAAGTAATCAAAATACGCCAATGTTTTCAATATGTCTTGCCTGATGGTGTTCAAGGATTTTAATTATGGTATCTTCCGGGGGATTTCAATTGTGATGACCTGTATATTCTGAATTAAACGTGATAAAATAAATTGTGGTTGCTTTGAATAAGCTAAAATAGCACGTTATATATGTTTTGTGATAGACCCTGGTTATGGAACTGATTAGAAGATTTCCCCTATTGGAGACAGCAGGTTATGCTGAGACGGGACTTGCTTTGTCGTTAACTGTGTAGAGGTACATCAATGGAATTAATGTACAAAGAGGTATCCCGTATTGCCGTTCACAAACCGATTCAATAAAAAAGAAGCAAATGAGCATCACCAGCTCCCATATTAATACAGGTTCTTTTTTCGGAACTGCCCTTTTAAATAACAAGTAACACCAGGCGGAAAAAAACAACAATCCCAATATACCTGATTGCAGAATAGTTTGAAGAAATTGATTGTGGCAATTATATTTCAGGTATCCGTGGTCGTCAGAATTCCTGTCACCCCCATATAGTCCCAGGCCAAGGTATTTATCCTGTAATATAGCCTGTGCCCGTGGAGATCCAACGCCGGTTACCCAGGCATGCCGCTCCATTAATATTTCATAAGTTACGCGCCACAATAATAACCTGAATTGCCATCCGTTAAAATAATAGCCGGCATCATATTTTTCTTTTTTTAATAATTCAATACTTCCTTTCAGGTCAATAAAACGTTTTTGAACCGGGTTACTTGTAGTCATTATAGCGGTTATTGCCAGGATGGTGAGGATGCCTCCACCAACTGCCTGCCAGCGTTTAATTTTTTTATTGCCAGACCGGAATAATAAGTAAAACAGAAATAAAATAACTACAAGCAATGCCATTTTTGAGGATAGCAGCACTAAAAATAGCAGCAAAAAAATGATCCAGCTTATATAAAAAACCCGGTATTTTGCCTTCCACAGGAGGGAGTTATTTTCACGGATAAGAAAAACAAACACAATGAAAGTATAGACAGAAAAATATACCGCGTGCTGAGATATGGGACTTACCAACTGGTGGTAAAAAAAAAATTCGTTGTTACCCGTTCCTGAGTATTGAATACCTGCGATTACCAGGCAATATATTGCAGCGATTGTGATACTAATACTAAATAAAGTCATTACTTTACGGCGCATAGCTACATCCAAAAAAGGAGTCGAACAAAATACCATAGGCAACATCAGGAAGCCCAGCTTGTCTTCCACTCCAAGCCAGCCACTGTAAAGATTGTCACTCTGAGTCATTCCTACAAATTGAACCAGGAAGTAGAGCCCATAAGCGATAAAAAGTTTATCATTTTTGAGTAGCCTCCACTTATCTTTAAAATTGCCTTCTATTATCCATGTGAGGGTAAATAATATCATGCAGAGGCTGTTAACATTCAGGCGGGAAAAAATAATGGTGATGATCATTCCGTACAACAGGTAGCGCCGTACGATCTGTAGGAATTGAACTTTGCCGGTGATTTTTGCGTCATGCATCCTGTAAACTTTTATTCAGAAAAACCCTGCGTACGTTGGCCTTTCAAACTGCTTCACTTAATTGAAATAAATTAAATAAAACTTAGCCATAAATTAATTAAGTTCGTTTTTTTTATGCCTGGTAAAAGTATTGAAATAAAGACTAGTTGATTAATGAACCACGAAATTTTGAGATTTTATTTTAAATTAAACTTTTAACCAGCATCCCGGCAATGAGCTACCTGAATTCCAGATTAAAATATTATTTCCATAAGATGTATGCAAGATGGAACTATGATACTCAAAAGGGCCTGATTTCATTAGGTAAGCTTCATGCCAATGCAAATAAAAATAAGACGCTCGCTTCACTGGCTGAAGCTGAGTTCCAGGTTTTCTCTCAACGAGGAGAAGATGGAATTATACAATACATCATAGACAAAATCGATATCCCAAATAAAATATTTGTTGAATTTGGTGTTGAGAACTATGTAGAATCCAATACCAGGTTTCTGCTAATAAATAATAATTGGGCAGGACTTGTTATAGATGGCTCAAAGGAAAATGTAAGGTTTATTAAAAATGATTTTATTTATTGGAAGTATGACATCACCGCTATTGACTCTTTTGTTACGAAAGATACTATTAATAAGCTGATCAGCGGCTATACTTCGTGCAATGATATTGGGCTTTTGAGCATTGATTTGGACGGTGTCGATTACTGGATATGGGAAGCAATCAATGTAATTAGTCCCCGGATCGTCATCTGTGAATATAATTCAATGTTTGGGCCCGAAAAGAAAGTAACCGTTCCGTATTCCGATGACTTTACCAGGCGCAAAGCACATTACTCTGATCTTTATTTCGGTGCTTCATTGCCCGCTTTTGTTGAACTGGCAGAAAGGAAAGGGTATAATTTTATTGGTACGGCAAGTACAGGTGTTAACGCTTTTTTCGTTCGGAAAGATGTTGCGGCACCTTTCGATAAAATAGAAGCCGTTGCAGCATTTACTGAATCGGCCAACCGTGATTCCCGTGATACAAAAGGCAATTTATCCTTTCTTCGTCACAACGAACGGCTTGTTACTGTAAAAGACCTCGCTGTTTATGATCTTGACCTCTGTAAATCTATTTTAGTTAAAGAACTGTATAAATTATAAAGGATAAAATATTTCATTGGACAAGAGAATAAAGCTATTTGTTGATGCCCACAGTTTTGATAAGGAGTACCAGGGTGTACGCACCTATATCAAAGAGATCTATAACATTTTATTAGAAGATTATCCTTTGCTTGATATTTATTTTGGTGCCTCAAACGTGGAACAAGTAAGGGCCAACTTCCCTTTGGCAAAGACAGAAAATATTATTCAATATAAGAACCGGATCAATTTGCTCCGTTTTAAAAAAGACATTCCATCACTTATAGAAAAGCATAAAATAGAATTTGCCCACTTTCAGTATTTGTCTCCTTTTGGAAAAAAGAAATGTGTTTACATAGTCACCACCCACGACATTTTATTTAACGATTTCAAATCTGACTTTTCATTTACCTACCGGTTTTCCCGGAATTTTTTATTCAAAAGAGGAATATGGCAGGCAGATATAAAAACAACCGTTTCTGAATATTCAAAGGAAAGGATCGATCACTATTTTCATGTTCCTGCCAATAACATACACGTTGTGCCCGACGGTGTAAATGCCGGTTTTGCAGGCCGGTTTAACTCTAACGGGGAAGCCGCATCCTTTATTTCTGCAAAATATAACATCACTAATTATATTCTGTATGTGAGCCGCATTGAACCAAGGAAGAACCATGTAGCCTTATTAAAAGGCTATATCGAAGCAGGCTTATATCATAAAGATATTTCGCTGGTTTTTATAGGTAAGGAATCAATGGTAGTAAAAGGATTGAAAGAATATTTGGATACGCTATCTGCAGATCAAAAGAAAAATATTTATTGGCTCAGCCAGGTCGGGCAGGAAGACCTCGAGGCATTTTATAAGGGTTGCCGGATATTTGCTTACGTGAGCAAAGGTGAGGGTTTCGGTATACCTCCTTTGGAGGCGGCAGTAGCACAGGTGCCGGTGCTTTGTTCAAATCAAACGGCAATGAGCGAATATGATTTTTTCAAACCGCATTTCTTCAATCCATATGATCTGCCTGAGCTAATGCAAAAATTAACCAATCTCCTCAACAATCCCCCGGATTCATTTCAGCTGGAAAAAATAGCTGCTGAAGTAGTAAGGAGGTATTCCTGGAAAAGTAGTGCAGGCGAGTTATACCGGCTTATAACCGGCTATCGCAGCTTACAATAATGTCAGTTATAGGTTTTTAGCCTGGAGAATTTCTGGCGGTAAAACCTTATAAGAAAACCAAGATGAATTTTTTCGAAAAACTTTATGACGGAGATCGCTACAACATTTTTGTAGAAATATACATAGTTGCCAAATTTTCTTTCAGTAAAATAATGGTTCTTAATTTTTAAGGTTTCCCTGCAACCCAGCATCCATCGCTGGTCACTGAGGCCTTCCCATCGCATATTGGCAAGAACAGAGGGGATATATACAAATTTGCAATGGTTGACCTTAAGTCTTAACAGCAGTTCATAATCCATCGCACATTTATAGTTCTTATTAAATACCCCAAACCGATCGTAACATGTTTTTTTCACAAATACTGTTGGATGAATAACCGATACCTGCTGTTCCAGGTATGCGACATCGCTTTTTTGTTTGAACGATTTTTTAAAATCAGTCCAATACTGCACATATCCATATGCCACATCATAACTTTCGATGGCAGTAACGACCAGGCTGATGGTATTAATTTCATACCAGTCATCAGCATTAATTATACCTACAATTTCTCCTGCAGCTTTCGCAAGACCTTTATTAAAGGCGTCGCTGATGCCGGCGTCGCTTTCACTTACCCAATAGGCAATACGCGCCTGATACTTTTTAATAATAGATACGGTATTGTCTTTCGAACCGCCATCGATAATGATATATTCGATATTTTTATAGGATTGGTTCAGGACACTATTAATGGTCTGCTCTATATGGTTTTCCCCATTGTAGACTATGGTAATAACTGAAACCAAGGGGCTATAACTCATTCAACTTTCTTTTAGCTTATCAGAACTGTAAAATTATCATTTCGCAGGGATAAAAACGCGGTTACATGATGGCGGGTTTGTTAAGGCAAACTTATAATCAGCAGTTGCCAGTTGTAATGTATTCGTCATGCGGCACTAACTTTGGTGCTTGCATGGCGAAACCGGGTCCAGTCGCTGGCAGAGAGATTTTTCTGATCAAACTCTGGAAAGGTATTGCTGAATGCCAGAATCCATATCACGAATTCAGCGATATTGTACAGGTAACTTCCGGTAAATTGGTAAATAAAAATGAAAATAAACAAGGCGAGCCTGTAATAATTGTAATACACTTTTGTGCGAAAGAAAAAGAAAATTTCAATAGCAATTCGTATACATACCCCTGCAATTCCAAAAACCGCAAAAGTATCTGCAGTTGCATTAGGTATGGCGATCCCGTTGGGCAAGAAAGTCGTGTTATAAAAAGTAGTCCAGAGTTCAACTCCCAGAACTTTAATTTGCCCCAGACCTACGCCGAACAGAACACTTTTTTTATTGGCAATAACTGACGCCAGGTAATAAGAGTCAGACGTGCGGCCTTTAAAAGAGGAATCATGGCCGATAAATAAATTATTGATCCTGGTAAAAAGTGGGTTATCCGGGTAAAATATCAGCAGTAATACAATGACAAGTGTAATCGCAAATGTGGCCAGGAAAATATACTGCCTAAGGCTCTTCCTGGTAAGGAAAAATTTCATTTTCAACAGGAATAAAATAAATAGTGCCAACGGTATTCCAATTAATATACCCAAAGAGAAAGCAAGCAGTAATGGAAATCCTATAAGAAATCCGACGAGCCAGGGGTTCGGGAAATCAAAAAGTATAAGCTTCAGGGAATAATACATTACAATCGGTAGGAGCAATAATGAATAATAGGAAGGCTCGTAGGTTAGGAGTTTTAGCCTTGGAAATTGATCCAGCCCCGATGAAACAAAGGTCACCAGCCAGAAAGTAGTTTTTAAGGAAGGAATGAAAAAAGCGACACAGGCGATTACCAAAAGAAAAAAATTAAGGATAATAATAAACCGGAAGATTTGCCGTAAGGTGTTACATTTCATTACAAATTCAACAAAGCATAGAGAAAATATATAAGCAGTTAACAGTAAGGTGTAAGAAATCAAATAGTACCTTGTATTAACGCCGTTCATAAAATGAATTATGGCGAATGGGATAGTCACAATAAAAAATACAGTGATATTTTTAAGGTGATTTTGTTGATAAAGCCACACCAGGAGCAAAGGTGTTAAAACACTTGTGTATAAAAGGCCGGAAGGCAGTAAGAAAGAATTGAAAAAAAAATAAATAATAGCTATGGGCATATATTTATTTATACGAATAGCCTCATTCATTGGTAATAGTCATTAAATAAAAAAATAATAAATCGTGTCCCGGCTGGTTCATTTTAAGTAGCTTTTATTTATTAAAGTAAAGTCAAACCCTTCGCGGGCGATAACCACAAAGTTATTTTCTTCAAGTTTATTTATGGCCAATTGAATTTTTTGTAAACCCTCTTTTTCAATAAGGTGAAACTCAATGCACAATATCTTAACATCAACCTTATCTTCAAGTATGGAGTCAATAACTTCAAATTCAGCACCTTCAATATCAAGTTTAAGAAGGTCCAGTTTATTGTGATCATTTTCAGACATGATTTTAGAGAGGCGTTTTACCGGCGCCATGAAAAACGCCGAAGTGTTTTGCAGGTTCCCAATAGAATGTGAAATATGACTGGTATTTTTTGGGCTAAAAAATTTTAAATATTCCGTATTTTTCCACAGGCCAATTTCGTAAAAGGTGATGCTTGTGAAAGATTCTTTATCAAGATCATACAATTCCTTTGGATTATTATTTACAGGCAGGATCGCCATAGACTGCGATGCCTTAACAACTAAGTCAAAATGTGTTTTTGACCTGGGGGTGGGATCAAAGATTGCAACCTGGCAATGAAATCGTTTAGCTACCTCACAATCAAAAGAAATGTCCTCGCCTGCACCCGCCATATAACAAATTGAATCCTTACTTAGATAATCTACGGGAACCATCCATCCTCCATAAGAAGATCCTAACTTTTTAAGTTTTCCTGCACGCTTACACAATTTAAATGTGAGATCGGGAAATACCAGCTTTTTAATTGCTTTTTTAAGATTCCTGAGCATGGTCTCTATTTAAATTTTGGCTGATAGTTCTTTAAATAAATGATAATATTTTTCCGCCATTGGGCCGATTAAAAAAGATTCGCTGGTAATAATTAGACAGTTTGCTGAAAAAGACGCAAGTTGCCCTGCATTTTTAAGCAGGCCAATCGCATCTTCAGCAAATGCGTCAAAATCATACGGGGGAATAATAATTCCGTTGTAGCCGTTCCTGATTATCTCGCTATTTCCCCCGATATCAAATGTAATGCATGGCGTTCCACAAGCAATGGCTTCAATAAGCACATTGGGCAGTGTATCGGCCCTGGTTGGATAGATGAAAAGATCAGCCGCATTTAAACAATCCACCATAATTTCTTCCTCGATTACATAACCCTGGTAGAAAACATTAAAATTCTGAAACCCGCCCAGGTCCCCCGGATTCCCCTCACCTAAAATTAAGATATTGATTTTTTCAGGTGTTTTACTGTTGATCCGCGCAAGGATCTCCAATAAATCCATTCCTCCTTTCCATGGATTGTTTTTATCCAGGAAATGGGAACTGAACATAAGAGTTTTACAGTTGTCCTTTAATTTTAATTTGGATCTTGATAAAAGTTTATCCTTTTTCCTGAACACTTTATTATCGATACCATTATAGATCTGGTGAATTTTCTTTCCTTCAAAAACAGGGCTTTGAACGGCGAGTTCCTGCAGCCACCGGGAAGGGGTTACAAGAGTCAGGTCTGAGACCTCATATAACTTTTTTTTTTGCCGCAATAACCAGCCGCCGGTATTTATGCCTATTGCAGGAGGGATTTTTTTTAAGACCGCATCATTTTTAAGATACTTCCACGACATATTTCCAAACGTGTGCGACGCATTAGCGGTAAAGCTCCACATATCATGTAAGGTCCACACAATGGGGGCAATTGCCGACAGTTCTTGTAGAAGCGGGGTTGCAAAATATCCACCGTGAGTATTATGCAGGTTAATCACATCCGGCTTAAATGCCCGTATGTTTTTTAGTATTGACCTGGACGAAAAGGGGAAAGACTGGTACAGCAATCCCAGGGGCCGCGTCGTCCTTTCTATGATTTTTTCAGCAATAATTTCAATTTGGCTGTTTAATAACTGGCGGGCATCAGGTGTATGTCCTTTTTTTTTCTTGACCAGTAACAGGTTTTCAGTACTGTACACTTCTGCCAGTTTTTTCATCAGCCTCTGGGTAACAACTGCTGCACCGCCACTGGTATCCAGTGTATTTATAAAGGCGATGCGCATCAATATTTAAAAATTTTTGTCATGTATTGGCTGAAAAATTCTTTGTCCCAATTCCTTACCAGGATCCTTGGAAGTTCAAAGCAATTGGTCCAGGAATGCACCTGGCCATGAAAGTTTGCACAAACCATTTTAAATCCTGTTTCATGACATATCCTGGCCGATTCTTTATTATAGTCTTTCTTGCTGCCGTAAGGATATGAAAAATGCTGGACGGGATATCCCAATAAATTTTCAAGAAATAGTTTGGATTGGATAATTTCTTCTTGTTGTTGTTCATAATCAAGAATGGACAGTACAGGGTGATTAACGGTATGTGCGCCTACAACTGATGAGGACGAATCACTCAGGTGTTTGAGTTCTTTTGTTGTCATTAATCTATGACTTTCTCTTCCCGCTGCACTTATTCCTGCAGATTGGCGCAAATTGGCTATCATCCTGTTTCTTTCGACTGGAGCGGCGTATTTGCAAAGAGGATACATTGAGCAATAACTTTTTAATCTTTCTGCAGTGCCTGAAGTGGATAAGCGAATAACCTGCGTTCCATTGTAGGTTTCAAGGTAAGGTGGTAAAGCATGATCGCCCAATAAAATTCTTTCGAGCTCATCCCACCAAAGTTCATAACGGGTATCGAGGTTTGAAGTGGTAATATAGAAGAGCGCCTGGGCGCCGAGGCTCTCCAATATTGGAAGGGCTTCGCAATAATTATCCGCGTACCCGTCATCAAATGTAAGCACTACAGACCTGGGTGGCATGGGTTCGCCATTTTTAAGATAATCCGAGAATTCTTCGATACCCAGCAATGAAAAATTCTTTTTTAAATAATCGGCCTGCTCATAAAAATGTTCGGGCGTTACCGATAATAATTGCGGATCTTCAATAAGATTGGAAACCCGGTGGTATATAAGTATTATAGCCGGATGATTTATACGGTTTAAAACGTATCTTTTTGCAGTGCCTAAAATTTTTTTAACGGTAGCGGTCATTTCCTGGCTAGTATGGTAATTAACATCTGGTAATTGTCATCCTTATAATTCAATTCGTCGGCGGTTAGTTCCTCTGCGCTTATCCCCTCTAAAAAAGCTACAGTGCTTAATACGTTGCCAAAGCAATTCACTGTTACCTGGTTTTCTCCAAAGACGTCACCGAAACTTTTTGCGGCTGATAAAGTCGTAAAACGCCAATAGTCACCCCATCTGTCCATATCATATCGGGAAACCTGGGAAATTCCAGCAATTGTTGCCAGCAGGACACCGTTTTTTTTTAATAGTTGATGGGCTCCCCGGATCGCATCCTTATAATTATAGATGAATTGAAACGTTTGTGTGCAAATAAAACAATCTATTGTGTTTGCGGGAAGGGTTCGTTTATCGGTCAGGTCACCAATTATCGTTGCCCGTGGGTTTTCATTATTGAAATGTAAAACTTCAAATGATGCTACATCAGTCCCAAACTTTCTACTATAGTGGCTTTCAGCAACCTCAAGTACGTGGCCTGTTATAAGAGCCCTGTGATTATTTAAAAAACCTTCGATGTAATACCGGTCAATTGGTGTTCCGCGATCTAATCCAAATACCACGGATACAGGTTTTATATTCCGCAGGTTGTGCCAATTTAAAGGGCTTGTATGCCTTTTAACCGAGTGAATTATTTTTTTTAAGAATGGCATTTTTCGCTATGGTTTTTAATCTGCTAAACAGCCGCTTTAAGAGCGCCGGTTTAATGGAATTGAAATAAGTGACATACGAAGATCTGCAAAAGGCATTTACTTCAACCGGGATATCGGTAAGATTAATTCCGGAACGTGATAATTCAGTATCGAAGTTTGTTGAAGAGCCGGAATGAATACCGGTGCCGTCGTTACCGATATTTTGAACCAGCGATCTTCCGGGATATAAGGTTAGTTTGTTCTTAATAAACGCAGAGGCTTTCCACCTGATGGCCCATGAATTATTGATGCCTTTTATCTGGTCTTCGAGCACCTGGGTAAAAGGATAGGCACCTTCATAATCAAATTCGCTTGTAAGATTATTTTTGAGCAGATGATCAAGTAGTTTTTTACCATCCCTCTCAAATAAATCCCAGCCTCTTTTCCAGGTAGCCCAGCCCCAGCAATCAGTGCCTTTTAAAAAAAATGTTTCCGGTAATGCCTCTTTGACGGGAGGCAGATATCCATGAACGCACACTACCTGGGTTTGATTTTCATAACGGTCCAGGGCCGCATTCATATATTGAAGAAAATAGGGCGAAGTCACGAGGTCGTCTTCAACTACAATGACTTTATGATGGTTGTTAATAATTGACGTCACTCCATCTATTATGTTCCGGGCAAGGCCATAATTACCTGTTCGTTCGGTGACCGATATTTTTTTAAAACCCTTTATCGTGTATAAATAATTTCTCACTTCCTTTACCAGGCCTGCCTGCGCTGCGGTAGGTGATCCATCTGAAAAAATAAAAAGTTCGGTCTCTTTAGCCAAAGCATTATTTTGGAGCGCTGTAACCGTTGCTGCAGTGTGCTTCATCCTGTTATAAACAAATAGTGCGATTGGTGCCGGGTTCATTTGCAAAAATAATTATGTAAAATTACTCAGTTATTTCATAAGACTGAATTTGATGTTTGGCGAATCCCTGGTAATCTGACAGCATACTGACGACAGTTTTAACAATTCTTTTAACAGGGTCATATTCGGACACAAATCTTCCGAAAAACATCATGATATTGTTGTTGTATTTACAAAACAGGTCCTGGGTTATATTACCCAACCGGTCATCAGGCAATATTTCAATCCAGGCTGCCGCAAGAGAGGAGGGGATCAGCATATTAGATCCGTGGATACCGATCACGATATGACTTTCTGAATATATTTTGCACCATTCCAACTCGGTAGTTGTTGAAATCTTTGCGGATCTTTTATCTGCAATGGCACTATTAAATGAGAATGTTTTACCCTTACCGCACACAATTAACTCGACCGCCGGGAACGACTTTTTTAGCTGCAAAGCCAGTTTATTAATTCTTAATAATTGCATGAATAAAAATATTCTATTTGCAAATTTTATGTTTCTGTATTGCAGGTAATTGAAGACCCGGCTTACAAACGGGTTGATCCACAACCGGTCTTCCCTGTAAATTATTGTTATTCGCACCGGCGGTGCGCCAAAGTTTTCAATCTTAAAAGGTGCTGTTTTAAAAAAATCTTTTACTTCCACATTTTGCAACTGCGGGTGTGAATAACCTGCAGAATAATACACGCGTTGGTATTGTTTTAATTCTTCCCGGATAAAATTTCCTAATTGCAGGTAATAATTTTTCGTATCCGGGAGCTTAAGATCAGCACTCCATATCTCATCTGCATAATCCGGAACCATCCATGCCAAACCTGTTGGCATCAATACAATTTTTTTGAATTCCGGGTATTTTTCATGGTAGAATTTTATGTTGAATAATTTCAACAACACATGCCCGAACCATGCGTCAAGGCAATTAAAAAATATAATACTATCTCCTGGAGAAATGGGCGCGTTGAGTGTTTTTTCTATGTTTATTTTTTTACCAGAGGGGTTTCCCAGGCTCTTAAGTAACGGCTTTGAAAACCATTCATCTTTTAAAGGAGAAATAGGCGTAAGGCTCTTTTTATCGATAATTACAGGATAGGTAATGCCGTGGCCAACGGGGAAATCCTGGTAATATGCCAGGCCACAATGCGTGCACTGCAGGTCGCCAAGTAAATGTATTCCCTGGAATATTATGTTTTCAATTCTAACCTGCTCATGATTACACCTGGGACAAACAAAGTTATTAGTTGGGTCAGGAAACAATTGAATCATAGGTGTAAATATATTGAACTCTTTAAGTGTTGCCTAAAGCAATGAAGTTTGCATACTGAAAATTCTCCATGGACGGATGGTATTTCCTGGGCTTTATTTTGCGGGGGTAAATTTTATAAATGCGGTATCCTTTAGAATCCAGGAGGGTATAAATATCTTTAAGATATATCCTCGCATCTATATATGTGCCGCCATATTCAAACTGGATGGCTTTTATTATTGTGGGCTTTAAATATTCTCCCGCACTCTTCAATACGGATAATTCATGACCTTCTGTATCAATTTTTAGAAAATCAATGACTGAAATATTTTGCTCAGCCATGTATGATTCGAGTCTTATTAATGAAATGTTGGTTTCAGATGGCAGGTCCACTGCCACCCGCTTGTACAAGGAGGCAAAACTGTCTGCATTTTCATGGAAATGTATTTTGGAAATTCCAGGTATTTCTGAAATCCCGGAATTGATCAGCCGGCAATTAATTTCTTCTCCAGCCACTTGCTGTAATTTTACAAAAGTCGGGAGCAGGGGCTCGAATGCATGGACCTCGATATTTTTTTCCGGATAAATTTCGCGAAACATTTTGATTGCTGCGCTACTAAAATTTCCAATGTTGGCTCCGATATCGAATAGAACAAATTTTTCCCCCCGATGTTTTTTTATGATCTCTCTTAAGAGCAACGATTCACCGTTTTGATTAATGTCGGTATTGTCATTGTTATCAATTTTTAACTGCAGGTAATATAGCAGGTTGCGGAGTTTGAGCTTTAGGTCCATCCTGACTTATTTTTTTTAAAAAAATAAACGCCTACCCCAAAACCAAGGTCCTTCCTGTACTCGCTGATGAAATCAAAATTATAGATATATTTTTCCTCGATGAGCTCGCATCCAGCGAAACATTGTAAGATGTAGACGGGTGTAAAGGCCCGGTGAGCATTGAAATATACCCGGCATGTATTATCGACCGGAACTGAAAATAATATATTACCGCCGGGTTTGGTAACTCTTATCAGTTCCGTTATTGCTTTCTCACTGCCCCTTACATCCAACGGATCACCATACCTGCCCAGGCCGATATGTTCAACAACACAAAGCGATGAGATGGATTCCACACTTTCATTTTCAAACGGCAATTCGAGTATGCTTCCTTTTTTAAAAAATAAATTGGGAAGCGTTACCTCAATAGGCCTGATATCTATAAAAGTTGTTGGAACAAATCCGCTGATAATGCCTACCGTTTTGACTGCGCTTCCAACATCTACATGGTGCGTTGGCTTGTAGCTGAATATCTTCGAAGCTGCCCACGAATCCTGGTAAAAATAAATCGGTTCTACCGGCGTTAATGTTGTTTTATCATCCAGGCAAAGAATAAAGTTATTGTTATCCATTTCGAAAGCCGAATCTTTTAAATTCTTTTGGTACCAGTTAACATCCTTGTTGAACCATTTGATAGCATGCAGCCAGCGGAAAGGCGATACCCGGATGTACTTTTTAATTGCTGCGAAAAGCTTGTAATATTTCTTATATTCCTGCATCTATAAATTATAATTAATAAGCCTGGCTATATACTTTGGTCCTGAGAAAAAGGTAGTTCAGAGAAAAGGATACTAATTGTATTCCCAGGTAGGCAATTGCTGCTCCGTATATATTCCACACTGGTATGAGGAGGTAACTGACGGCGAAACCAACCAATGATGTGCTTATTCCTATTACTGGAGCCAGGTATGTTTTTTCTAAATATATTAAATAGTTGGAATAAATCATTACAACGCTGTTGATAACCTGCGCCACAATTAAAATCGGTAACACATACAATGCGGGCTGGTATTTTTGGGAAATAATTTTTAATTGGAGCGCAAAATACAAGATAGTAATAAGGCCCAGGCCCGCAATAATAAGAAGACCAGCCAGGCTGGTAATCAGTTTTTTTGTTTTTTGAATATTTTTCCTGATATCTTTTTCCTTCAGGAATGTCGGGAGCCATACATTTTGAACTGCTGCTGTTATCATATAAAGTATGTTGGCAATAGAAAATGCCAGGTAGTAATAAGCGAGATCCCTGGCCGTTCCGTATTTCTCCAGGAAAAATTTGTCACTCAGGTTAGCAAGCATCCCCCACACTGCGGAGATCATTATTGGCGATCCCATTTTTATTGCATTTACAATCAGTGGTTTGTTTAATCGCGGCAGCATCTTCCTAACATAAATTGAAAAAAAGAAGATCAATATCACAAATTCGGTAAGGTAGGTCCCCAATAACCGCGTATAAATCTGGTCGCCCCTAAAATAATAAAGGCTTGCCAATGCTACGGTGTTTACAATTATGAGTTTATAAATATTATATTTTCTAAACTTCATTATTTTTTCACTCGTAATGAAAAAATTAATAAGAATTAACGCGTAAACAGAAACCAATATTGCCAATAAAATAATCCATCGGTAGGCTGAATAAAATATATCATTTTTGAATAGCAGGTTCACAAGTTTGAAATCAAGGCCGAATGAATACACCGGCACTAAAACAACTAGCAACAGGGCCGTAAGTAAAAAAAAAATGTTGAATATTACGATCCTTTTATCCGTTTCTGAAGCTGCTGCTGAATAGTATTTACTTTGGGGAACATATAAACCGAAATTTAGCACTACCGCAAAGGTGGTGATGATCGACAGCAGGTAGTTGTATAAACCGTATTCCTTTTGCGTCATTAACCTTAAATACACGGGGAGCAAAATAATTGAAGAAGCTTTTACCAGTATATCGATACTTAGAACAGTGAAAAATCTTTTATGAAGAATGTTGTCCTTGTATTGTCGTACAATTCCATTCAAAAATCTGGCAACTTTCATTTTAATATTTCGGTTGATAAGTGCCCCCGACTCTTCTCTTTGTTTCTGACAAAAAAGCAACGATAAAACCTATTAATACACCCACACTTCCGAAAATCAATAAATCCGCTTTCAAACTCAGGGACTGTGGGGATACCGTTGTTTTGAAACCATCAACAAGGTAAACCGAAGAGGTATTTAGCGCAAGCCATTTCGATGTGATTTCCCTTTGACTGGCGAGATCGGCAGACTGCACAAATAAGTCTGCAGGATTGAATGCATTGTTATAAAAAGTAGCAGAAATAGCGGGAGAAGCAAGAAATTTATTATAGGATAGCTTCAGGGAATCTAATTTACGAAGCTCGCCATCGATAAAAATTATTTTTTGCTGGTATATCTTCTCTTGTTCGACCTTTAATTTTTTGAGGTAATTGCCGTTGTTGAGATAATTTATAATTGCGTTTTGCAATGTGTCCGATAAGAAATTATCTTTTAAACCGACAATTATTTTGAAAGGCTGGTCAAACCTGGTGGATGTATCGGAGTCAAGGGGATCGTTGTTCATATTTCGTGTATCAATAAACAACACTTTGCCAGCGATGGATTGCGGAATTTGTAATATGGATGCAAGGCTGTAGCCCCTGCCGGAGGTGCCGGGTTTATTTAACTGATCAAGCATTTCTGCATACGATCGTTTGTTAAGTTCATTGAATGCCACCAGCATTGAAACCTTGTAAAGGGTAGGCTTACTTACATAATAGATATAACCGGTAATGAGACCAAAGAACAGGCCTGTTAAAAGAAAATACCAGCATTTAACGATTACCAGTTGAACGTAAGATAAAAACCAGAAAAAATACCGCAGGCTGTCTGTTACAAATTTTTTAAACCCGGATATTGTTATGTAATCTTCTGATTGATTTTTTTTTTCATCCATAGTGTGATAGAAAGAAGTTGCTATTGATTTTCCGATGCAATATTAACAAGTTAAAAGCATATTATATTTAACGGTCTGGAGATTTTCTGACCGGGCTTTGGTGTTGAACTAACAAATTCTGTGGTCATCAGAACAGCCAGCCTTGTAATTACAAGCTTATAATTCCTGATGTATCTTCAATTTTTCCTGCATAAAATGACAAAGATTGTGATGAAGACTGCATTTTAATACCATAGCAGGGTAGTTACATAGATACATTACGAAATCATTCACCAGCTTCAGGAAATTTTCTGGTGAGGGTTTTTACTAATTCTCTTTATAGTTGATGTGACAGCTGATACCGGTTTTTTATTTTCTGCGCGCTGCAGGTAATATAATTTAATATACTTTAAGAAGGTTTGATGGGAAGTATTTATTGCTATCATAAATCCATAAAATCCATCCAGGAAACCAAGACGTAAAAAATATCCTTTAAAGAACGCCCAGCCCGGGTTAATAACCAGCTTGGTCCAATGCCCCCTTTTGCCTATTTTATATAATGAATGAGCAGCAATAGAACTTAACTTATTATTTTGCTGGATGTGCTCTTCAATAGAACTATGGGAAAAATGCAGGATATCACCAGGCAAATGTTTGACCGTACAATTATTTGCCAGTTGTATTTTATCATGCGGATTTAAACCTCCCCATTTGGCCAATCTTTTATCGAAGAGACGGATCTTTTTGTCGGGATACCATAGCCCATGCCGAATAAACCGGCCACAATAGTTATTACAGCGGTTCATGCGGTATGCGGAATAAGTGAAATTTTCTTTTTCCTTTAGTATAGAGCGTTCTAAAGTTTCATCAATTGCTTCATCCGCATCAAGGCTTAAAACAAAGTCGTAAGATGCTAACTGAAGGACACAATTTTTTTGTTCTATATAGCCTTCAAATTTTTGCTGATAAATAACAGCTCCTTTTTTGCGGGCTATTGAGACAGTATTATCATCAGAATAACAGTCTAATAAGATAACTTCATCTGCTACGCGTTTAACGGAATCTATGCACCTGGCTATATTCTTCTCTTCATTCAGCGTAATAATTAATACTGATAAAAGATTCATTGATTGTCTGAATAAGTATGATAAATGAAATAACGCAATGAAAGGTACCGGGGAAGCAGGGTATTCCTTGAAGAAATGCAGACCCTTAACAGGATAACCAATTTGCCCAAGGTACCAAACTTGCCCGCGTCAAAAGTATTATTTATTAAAAAAAGCCGGCTCATTTTTTTAAATGGGTATAGCAATGAGTCATATATGCATCGTATTGTTCAATGATCACCGGCCAGTTGTATTGAGTTTCTATTTTTAGAAAATTGTTTTCCACCATTTGTTCTTCTTTCTCGTCCCTGTGTACTGATTCAATCAATTGCTCAACATCCTTTGCTGATTGAAAATAATAGGCATCTTTTTGCAGGACTGCATGGTTAAATTCATTTTGATGGGCTGCAATCAGTGTCCTGCTTCCCATGGCTTCAAGTAGTGAGGGATTTGTGCCCCCTACGCTGTGCCCGTGAAAATACAAGTGTGAAAAACATTTAAGCGTATAAGTGGTTGCCCGGTCGTAAATGGCTCCGGCAAAAAGTATGCGTTTATCAGCTTTGAATTTCCTTTCGATTTTTTGCCCAAATGTGTTCCCGGTGTTGCCCACTACGAGGAATTTTTTATCTGATGAGCTATTATTAAAGCCATCGAGGATCGTTTCAATATTATTTTCAGGTTCCATACGGGCCATCAGTAAATAATATTCCTGTTTACGGATGTCATAGGAAGATAGCAATGCATTGTTGCCTGTAGCGCCTGTTTCGCTACCATAAGGGATATACATGCACTGGATGTTATATTTCTTATGAAGATAATTCTGGATAATAAATGAGTCAGCAATATAAAAATCGCTATACTTCACTGCCAGCTTTTCTGCCTGTTTCAAAAATTGGCGCGTAAGATAATTATACTTCGCCCTCTTCCATTCCAGGCCGTCCATATTGGAAATTATTACCGTCTTTTTTGGAAAGAATTTACCCCATACTGAGCTGCTGGTATAACCCAAAAACAGGATCACATCATAATTCTCTTTCCTGGCATGTTGAATACAATTCCAGTCATAAACAAACTGGCCTGCTGTTCCTAATTTGTACTCAGGATCATAGCAATGGACAATCCGTACACCGTAAAAGTCCTTTTTTTGATAAGGATGATTATGCGAATTATAAACCGTCACTTCATGGCCCCCAGAGTTAACCAATCCAACTGAAAGACACTCGGCAAGTTTTTCAAATCCTCCATAAAAATTGGGCACTCCACGACAACCCATTATTGCAATTTTCAATTTCATATATTAGATTTCAGATTTCCATTAACGTTTCAATTATGTAAGCCCGGTATTTACCTGATACAGTTAGCCTTGTATTCTCATGGACAACTTTTTTTTGAAATACGTTGCAATAGATTACGTTAATGGTTTTTTTATCCTGTTAAAAATTCGTGAAAGCCGTGGTAGATATTGTGTAAAAGTAAAATCGTTAAAATATTTATTAATAGGCCTTTCGTGATCAGCCGCTGTATAATGATAGCTCGCTATTACATTCAAAAATTTATATCCGATAAAGTTTTCTCTCCAACGTTCCCAGGCGCTTTGAATTAATTGTTGGCGGTCATGGGCGCTGGTTTGTTTTGAAAGCCTGGTTGGGAAGGGAAGACCGTTACTGCTGGCGGTGGTATTGCCTGTAATAAAAGACACGTGATTAGCAGCGCTGTTTTCGCCAAAATAAAACTGTTCCAAAGGTAAAGCCTCAGGGTTAGCAACCGAGAATATAAAAAGATTTTTTTCAATAGGTGCCATAACGAATTTATACAGAAGGTATGACCCACCAATACTTTGAT
>JBDTLZ010000130.1:0-19742 GCA_039934515.1 Ginsengibacter sp. | reverse complement strand
AACCGGGAAATACAGTTTAATAAAACCTGCCATTTTCTCCATAAATATTCCCGAGAAAAAGGGCGGCACCCAGGTGGGATTTATCAGCGATACGGCGAGCAGCGCAGTTAACGGGGCAAATAATATCACACTGAATCCTCTGTATGCTGCATACATTAGTAACAAGAGCGGTACTACAATAAACAAAATATCCATAATCAATGAATTAATCGTATCGCGAATACCTTTTCAATTAAGGAGGCATGGACCTATGGCATCCCCTAAGCTTTTTCAGTCGTTACTGTTTCAGAAAATGTATTAGCTCCTTTTCTCTTTTGTGATTCATTTCTTCAATAAATGAATGGTCCCACGTGTAATATCCTTCCCCACTTTTTGCCCCGAATTTTTTCTCAGCTACCAGTTTTTTCATGCCCGCCGGAGAACAACTGGCATTACTGAGGTCATTGAATAAATAATCGGCTATTGCCGCAAAAACATCGAGGCCGCCCATATCGGCTGAAACAAAGGGCCCCGTTACAGGAAGCCGTCGGCCAATCCCATAGGTTACCGCTGCATCGATATCCTCTTTTGAAGCAATTCCTTCTTCTAAAAGATATTGCGCTTCTCTTAATAGCGCGAACTGCAGCCGGTTTCCTACAAAACCCGGCACTTCTTTTTTAACCTCGATGGGCTTTTTTTTCATAAAAGTCAACAGGTCAAACGCTCGTTTTACAGTTTCATCATTTGTTTTTTCTCCGCGAATGACTTCTACCAGCGGAACCAGGTGCGGTGGGTTCCAAAAATGACAAGCCACCGTTCTTTGAGGATGCAGGGTACGGGAAGCAATCATAGTAGGGCTTAGGCCCGATGTATTCGTGGCTATTATTACCCCGGGTCCGCATATTTTATCAAGATTTGCAAAAAGGTCTTTTTTCAGATCTATATTTTCAGGAATGCATTCTATAATAAATGATGAACCTTCCGCTATCTCATCAATTGAATGGGTTATAGCGATCCTGTTTTTTATCTCCTCAATCATTTCCGGTTCAATTAACCCATTCATAGAAAGCATTTTTAGCTTTTCCGATATTGCCGATTGCGCATATTCAGTTTCTAAACTACTTAGTCCAAAAAGCGTGACAGGTAATCCCGCCCAGGCTACTGCAAGCGCAATAGAGTGGCCCATTGTTCCGCAACCAATTATTCCGGTTTTCTCCATGTTACTTTTTATTAATTAACTATGATATCCTAAGAGACGCAAGCCGGGCTATACACCAGTATTGCCCAGGTAAATGCCGTATAGAAAAATCTATCGTTTGAATGACTTAATTCCCTCAATAACAATGTCAAAAACATCCAGCGCCGGAACGCCCGGCTGTCCATACCAGAAGAAAGAATCATATCCCTCATAATGATGTTCTGCCACATGCCATTTATTTGGTAAATAGCTGCCCACATCATTACAATAACCGGCCACAGAAACAGTATTGCCAGGCCATATATTTCTGATGGCCGGTCCGTATTCGTTCACGGCTTCGCGTGACAAACCCACCATCTTCCAGTTGCCTATGCTAATGATCTGAATGTACTCGGCTAATTTATCGGGAACCGTTCGCTTTTGAATCATATTGAGCATGAGGCCTCCCCAATTTGTATTTCTAAGTGCAAACAGATTCCCCGGCTTGTTGGCATTATCCATTTGAAATTGCCTGATAGCCTCTGCACTCCAGGGTTTTATATGTAGACTATCCACAAGCCGGCCATTTGAGTCAAGCGCTGCAGGTATGATATGTTGCACCGGCACATTTACCGTATCAAATGAATAAGAAATTTCGCCCGTAAGCCTGGTTATTTTTTTATCCATTATATTAAACACATCATTTGCCAACTCCCTGCCTGTTGCGGTATGGTCTAAAGACCTGGGATTTATGTCACCTGCACATCCCTGGATAAAAACAGCATCGGTGCCTGTTTTACCACGAATAACCTCTCTCGCTGTCCCCGGGAAATTAGCACTTATCGTATAAGTTTCCCGTCCTTCACTGTTAAATACTGCGTGGCAGGCTGCCAAAAACAAAACGCCTGTAACGGTTCCTTTGCCATTCTTTGCCACCAGCACATCCAATGTTTTATCAAGCGGATTCTCAGGGTCTGCGCCACTCCTGTTCATTCCTATATTCGTGGTTCCTCTTCCAAAATACAAATCGGCAGGGGATAGGTGATCTATGGCATTTTCAATTGCTTTAACCAACTTCTTTTTGAGTATATTATTCAAATAGAGGCTGTCTGGATGCTGCATAAAATCCTGCCATGCCAGGTAAGCCTGCGCCGAAGGAGAGAAATGTGTATGAGAAGCATTGATGAGGATGGCCTCTTTTGCAATGTGCCTTTCTTTTGAAACGATATCTTTTACATCATCTGAAAGGGAAAGGCTAAACCCGGTAAGATCAACCCCAACAAACACAACCGTCTTTTTGTTACGCTGTATGGCAAAGGCCGTCGCGGAAAGATTCCCGTCGGAGGTATGTGCCCCTATATATAATTTATTATCCTTCGATACAGCATAAAGCCGGTTGTTTACTACTGCAATTTGTTTTATGTGAATATTAAAGGTGATGTCGTTGTAACGGCCAATTTCTGTCCAGGGAACATCGGCCTTGTGGGGCTGGATGTGCCATAAAGTATCTCCGGCATTAATAGCAAAAAACCTTTCGCCATGGCTGGCCATGCTTTGTACAACATTGGCACGCCCAATACTAATCCAGCGACTGCCAGTTTGCAAAGGATCCATCTTCATCAACTGATTCTTATTATTGGTCGCGTACAATTTTCCGTTTAATGAAGTGAGTGTATTGATATAAGCCGCGGCTCCGATTTTTACCCAATTGGCACCACCCGGTGTGATCTTTGTCATTAAAAGTTCTCCTTTATCGTTCACTGCGTAAATGCTTTCATTTATTCCGGCAAGTGCTTTGATGCCACCGGCAGAGCCTGCCTTTTTCCATGAAATGCCGTTTACTGACGGCGTTCCTGACCAAAATGTATGGTTGCTGTCTGCTGCAAAGAATTTTCCGTTCAATCCTGTAATGGCGGTAATATTTCCAGGTGTATTTCCGTAGAAACTAAAGTTAATGCTAAAGCGTCCTTCCGCCGGGTATCCATAGCCGGATAATGCAATTGAAAAAAGAGTACTATCAGGCTCAATGCTTACGGTTGAGGTTCCCACTTTATACTCTTGCTGGCCCTTTGAAGCTACCGCAGAGAAAAAGAAAACAACTATACACCACAGGATTTTATTTTTCATGAACTTACTTAGCTTTTTATTATACTGAAATCATTTTTTATTATTGGTGCAAAGATGTTTCTACCACGGTTAAAATACAGGTTACTTCCTTAAAAACACCAATTATTATCCATCATACTCAAATGCATCTATCCCGTTAAATCCGCAATTTTTTATCACGAACAAGCATCCGGCCATCGGCTGTTCTTTTAAATCTTCTTCCGAAAGGCCTTCTCTTGCTGAGGTGATGTACAGGTCATTAAGGGTGTCTCCTCCAAAAATGCAGGATGTCACTTGTGAAACCGGTAATATGATCTCATGAAGCTGTTCCCCCGAAAGCGGGTTATACCTGGCTACTTTCCATCCATCCCATATTGCTATCCATAACATTCCTTCTGTATCTATGGTCATCCCATCAGGGAAGCCTTCTCCTTCCGGGATATCGATTACAACCCTCCCCCTGATAATATTTCCATTTACTATGTCGTACTCATAAGCTACAACCTGGCGGGTGGGTGAATCTATGTAATACAATGTGGTATTATCTGGGCTCCAGGCAATACCATTTGAACAACTCACTGCCGTTAATTTTGTATGTGTTGTACCATCTTTTTCAAGGGTATACAAGGAGCCGGCATGTGGCATATTTGACATTGACATAGTACCCGCCCAAAAACGGCCCGCGGCATCACATTTTCCGTCATTAAAACGATTGCCAGGCAAATGCGTTTCTACTTTACAAATAATGTGCGTTGCTCCGTTGTTGAGATCTATTGTTGCAAAACCGCCTTTTGCCGCGCCTATCATTCCCCCGGTTCTTTTTAATGCTACCGCTCCTAACATGTGGCCCGTTTTACAGGTGTTGTGTTCATTGCTGCCAGGATAGAAATACTGGATCTCTCCGTTGATGATATCGATCCAAATTATTCTTTTTTCTTTTTTGTCCCAAACCGGGCCTTCGCCCAGTAAACAAGAATGTTTCGTCACTACTTCCCAATGGCTTTGACTCATAGTTTAGTTATTAATAATTCCAAAATATCACTGCAATAAATAACCCATAACTATACTTTTTAGAAGATCATTTTTTGATAAAATATTTATTGAGCTGTATATCCGCCATCAATAACGACCGCCTGCCCGGTGATGCCACGTGCTTTTTCATTTGCCAGGAACAATACGTAATTGGCTATTTCTTCTGCCGCAAGCAATCGTTTTTGTGGAACCAGCGGATATATTACTTCATCCAACACTTTGTCAATAGAAATATTTCTTGTTTTTGCCAGTGCCGATAGCTGGTTTCGCACGAGGTCTGTATCCACGTAGCCGGGGCAAAGAGCATTGGCAGTAATGTTATACCCGGCACCTTCGAGCGCCGTTACTTTCGTTAGGCCGATAATGCCATGCTTTGCGCTGTTGTATGCGGCCTTCCCGGCGAATCCAATGAGCCCGTTGACGGAAGCCATATTTATAATTCTTCCAAACCGTTGTTGCTTCATTATTGGAAACACATATTTAGTCGTAATGAAAGACGCGGTGAGCATCACTTTAATTAAAAGTTCAAATTTATCCGTTGGAAATTCTTCGATAGGCGACACATATTGCAGGCCTGCATTGTTAATTAAGATATCAATGCGGCCATATCTTTTGCGGGTGTCATCGAGTGCGCTGATTATTTGATTTTCATCGGTCACATCTGCGGCAATACCCGACACTTTCAAATGATGGGTAAGAAAACCTGATTCAATACTTTCAAGCTTCGTACTATCTAAATCACTTATTACCACTGTGGCCCCTTCTTTTGCAAACTGTGTTGCCATCTCGAGCCCGATGCAACCGGCAGCACCGGTAATGAATACAACTTTATCGTGCATATACTGAATTTATTAAATTGACATCGAATCACGTAATACCAGCGGGACAAGGTCGATTTTTTTCCGTCGGGAACTTATTTATTTTTCTACAATTAATTCCCTTGCAGTTTCCGTTGCTACCTGGATCAATAATTCCAAAGATCCGGCGGCAAAAGGTGTTTGCCATTCCTGGTAAATCTCTTTGCCATATAACTCTCGTGGCGGGAGATAACCCACACCGCCGTTAACAAGGTTCATAACTGCAACAGCTTTGGGTGCCAACTGGCTGCGCAATTGTTCCTGGAATTGCGAATAAGCTTCGTTTGGCTGGCCAACCAGGAAAGAATCTCCAAGCTGCCATACCCAGAGCGGCATTTGGGATACTTCACCGTTACCTACAGCTATCCGCACACCACGTTTACGCAAGAGCCTTTCTTTCATAACGCGGTCTTCACAATCCAGGTACTGTTGCTCGATTTCCACCAGTGAGGGGAGTGGCTTCAAATTAAACGGAACTTCAACCATTTTTGCCGAAAGTTGGCCCGGGGGCTTATAAGGAGTTTGCTTCCAAAGAGCCAAAGGAGCTCCCGATTCAATAATTCCGCAAAAAGAAAGTTGCACATTTGGAGGCAGCATGCTTTCAAGGGTAGCCATTACAGCATATCCCAACTGGCGCCCGTTCTTTTCAGCAATATCTGTATTTCCGAGGTATTGTTCTGCGGGCGATAGCTCACCGGACGCACCTTGCAGGAACAAGCATGGCGCCTGGGTATTTGCTTCTACCAGCCTGCGCATCGAGCCAACATAGTCCGGGGAGATAAGCTGGTTGTCCCATGCCAATGTTGTCGGATGACATGCATAGTTAACGATAGTGCCGGTGATACGATTTTGTTCATCTGTGACGCGCCCCACCAATAACGTATTATCAGCATTTTTATCCGGGTTGAAGCCCACTACAAACCGGTTATTGAGTACATCGGGTAAATCGCGGTTAGTGGCCAGTTTGCATGTTCCATAATGCCAGGTAAGCACTGCCGGAACGGCCGAATTAAGTGCATTCTGTGCCGCGCGAACACCAGACTCTCCGAGATGATCCAGGTATGAATCCATATATTCACCACCAGGTTTATTGGCATAATCTCTTGAGAAGATTGGGCCTGCATGGGTGTGTGATAAACAAACCATCAGTTGTGGCGCCTCAATGGCCAGGGCCGTTAACAATTTATTCCGGAAGATCCATTCATCTGTAGAATTTTTCCAGCCTCCCAGGTCGGCGGCGATCAATATCAATGGTTTTTCCAGGAGAGAAGATTGAAAAGTCATGCAGGTGAGTACAAGTGGCTGGTGAATGCCTTCCGCAACGTCTTGTTTAGCTGCGCCCCAGTTGCGGGAATAAATTCCTAAAGGGGGAGTGATATCAACCTGCGCTACACCAATGAAACCTCTAAAAGAGCTGTGCTTAAATGACTGGTAAGATTGAAAATCCATAATTTATCAGTAAGTGTTGTTTAACAAAGTAATGATAAGCCTCCGTCCATTAATACTGTACTGCCGGTCATGTGTTCATTCAACGGATGGCACAACATCACGACCTGTTGGGCAACCTGCTGGGCACTGATTAATTTTTTTACCGGCACCTTTTGGGTCGATTCCTTTTTCATAACAGGATCTTTCTCAAAACTCCGCCCGCTAAGGCCTGCATCAACATAGCCTGGTGCCAGCTCATTTACAAGAATATTATGTGGCGCAAGTTCCAATGCCATGCACTTGCAGAGCGCTCTCAGGCCGGCTTTTGAAACACAATAGGCAGGAATTTTGGGGTGGACCGAATGGGCGGCCCAGCTACCAATAAACACTACCCGTCCGGGGTGGCCATGGTGCAGAAGGCGTGCCGTAGCACATTGCGTTACATGAAAGGCTCCATCCAGATTAACCCGAAGCTCCCGTGACCACTGTCCTGGTGTAATGTCATGAATAGTGCCATAGGTAACGATCGCGGCATTTGCTACAATGATACTTGCTATGCCCAGTTCCTTTTCAGCGGTTAATATCCAGTTTTTTACCGCTTCAGCATCTACTACATCAACCTGGCTATAATGTGATTTAATATTAAACTGATTAAGCTCTTCCAGAAATTCCGTTGCATACGAGGGTACCAGCATATCGCATAATGCTATGTTTGCGCCTTCTTTAGCAAATTCAACTGCCAGGGCACGCCCGATATCTCCAAGGCCCCCACTTATGATAGCGGTCTCATTTTCGAATAGTTTATTCATACCGAATAGTTATGGCGTAAAAAGTTTTTATTTACCAGTCACCTACACTTCCGTCACGATAGAAGGTTCGCCGCAAAACTTCCTGCTGGAACGGATATTTTTTTACTTCTTCTTCATTGATCTCAATACCGAGCCCCGGGCGTTTATTAGGCCTTACTATCCGCCCCTTGCATTCTACCGTAAAACCTTCTGAAACTACATCCTCGCGCCATGGTACATCATTGTGAACGCTTTCGCAAATAATATAGGAAGGCATGGCAAAGCCAAATTCAATAGACGCAGCCGTACTTATGGGCCCTTGGGGGTTGTGAGGCGCAATTGCTACGCGATACGCTTCGGCCAAAGCCGCAATACGCCGGCCTTCACTCAATCCGCCACAATGGGTGATATCCGGTTGTATCACACTTGCAGCCCGCTTTTCAAATAATTCCCGAAATGCATGAATGCCTACAAGGCGTTCTCCTGTTGCAATAGGCGTCTTTACTGCCCGCTGGATCAAGGCTATATCTTCGGCCGATTCCGGCCAGCAGGGTTCTTCAAAAAAATACAGTCCATATGGTTCAAGTGCTTTCGCAAACTGCAACCCCATCCTGGGGCTTGGCCTGGCATGGCAATCGACCATAATATCAATATCATCGCCAACGGCTTCCCGCATTGCTTTCACGCAAGCTTCTGCATAATGAATTGGTTTTAATCCCTCTAATGGCATTGTTTCAGGCACCGCCATCGATTTAAAAGCCGTGAAACCATCAGCGACAGCACATTCGGCCAATTCTGCAAAACGCTTGGCATCATCAGGCTTTATCTGGTAGAAATCCTCCATCTTGCCTCCCCCAAGATGGCAATACAGCCGAATATAATCGCGCACACGCCCTCCCATGAGTTCGTGGCAGGGAACGTTGTGGATCTTTCCGGCAATATCCCATAATGCAATATCAATTCCCGATATCGCTGTGCCCCTTACAATATTGTTTCCGTGCCAAAAATGCTGCCGGTACATCATTTGCCAAAGGTGTTCTATGCGGGTGGGGTCTTCACCAATTATGAGCTGGGAAAGATCTTCAATGGCACCCACCACCGAACGTGTATGCCACTCAAGCGTAGCTTCGCCCCACCCCCATAGACCCGGTTGATCAGTCAACACTTTTACGAAAATCCAATTACGCATTTTTGCATGGCAAACCAACGTTTCAATTGAAGTAATCTTCATAATTGATATTTTAATATTTAAAACTTCAATGCCTGCCGTTCTCAAACAACGGTTAAAAATACAGGGTACTTTAATTAGAAGTATTTTATTAGTTTTTTGCCGTAACCCAGCTTTTATCAAGTAAAGCACGAACTACCAGCCTGGTTTTATCAATCGTTTCTTCAATATCCCGAACGTTGTGTGCAAAGGATATGCTTCCCTGTTTAATCGGTAACGGAAAGTTGAAGATGCCTTTTTCAATCAGCCGAAGGCGATATTCTTTGTCAAATGCAAAATCGTGGTGCATGGCAATATCATGAAAATCCACCGGGGCATGATCCATAAAGTAGACGCAAAAGGCAGAGCTTTGCCGTGCAATGTGAAAAGGGCGATCGGATTCATCGAAAATTTCCCTTAACCCGTTCTCCAACAGCTTTCCTAATTGATCGACATGGTCATAGACATTATAAGTTGTTGAAGAAAGTTTTTGCAGGGTGGCAATAGCCGTTGCAGTAATAAGGGGATGGGCATTAAAAGTACCTGCAATCAATACTCTTTTTGCTTTCTCAGGATGGATAAAATAATCCATATATTTTTTCTTCCCGCCAATCACGCCCATGGGATAACCATTGGCTACCGCTTTTCCAAACGTACTTAAATCGGGCGTAACACCGCAAATGCCCTGGTATCCGCCAAGTGCATGCCGAAAACCGGTTTTTACTTCGTCAAAAATAAGCAGGCACCCATAGTCATCTGCAACTTCCCTGAGCCCTTCCAGGTAACCTTCCAGTGGCTTTACTACACCAATGTTTTGCAAAATCGGCTCAAGGATGATACAGGCAATGGGATATTTTTCCAGTATGTGAGACACTGAAGCAAGGTCATTATAGTTGATAACGTGAATAAGTGATTTGTTATATTCCGGGATGCCGGCTGATGCTGCATCAAAAGGATATTCACCTGGGCTAACCCTGGTGCCGATATCGCCGATGGCGCTGATCACGTTAGCTGCCACATCATTGTGCCAGCCATGGTATCCGCCCTGCATCTTGATTATATGCTCTTTGCCGGTTACAGCCCGTGCTATGCGTATGGCATGATACGTGGCTTCGGATCCTGTAGTTGTAATCTCTATTTTATCAACCGTGGGAACGCAACGGCAGAATAATTCTGCGAACGCTCCTTCGATATCAGTTGGCCCTGCTCCCATCAATACCGCCTGGCTGGTGATAGCCTCAATAGCCGCCTGGTTTACATCCGGATCATTATGTCCCAAAAAAGCTGCTGAAAAGCCCGACTGGTAATCGATATATTCGTTTCCCTCAATATCCCATACCCGGCTCCCGTTTCCCCTGCTAAAACATATATTGGGATCGCACTTTCGGTTGAGCGACACCACACCTCCAGGTATCCATCTCTCATTATTTTTTAGCAGTGCCGATGACCTTGTCCAATTCATAACTTTGCTTTTAAAGCTCCTGAGAGCGGTGATACCTATTTCATTAACCGGAATAGGAATTTCATAATTTCCAACACGTACCCATTATCTTTTAAAAGTCGCTTAACTGGTAAGAAACAGGATCTGTTTAAAGTTTTCGTATTAATATGCGTTCAATCTCTTCCAATGATTTGCCTTTAGTTTCGGGTATCCTAATGTAAACAAACAAAAAATATATAAAGAACAGGGGTACATATATTCCAAAAGTAAGCGGCAAGCCGAAATGCGCTCTCATGATGGGAAAGGATCCATTTACAAAGAAATTGGCGATCCATAAAGAAAGGGTTGCTAAAGACATTGCATTCCCCCTGATACGGTTTGGGAAAATTTCCGAAAGTACCACCCATGAAACAGGGCCAACTGTGGCAGCATAGACCCCGGTAAAAATTAGGGCAAAGGTCAATATCCAGTAACCGGATACATGGGTGTAAAAACCCACCGATATTGCCAATGTATCCAACATCAGCAATGCAATCCCATACAGTAATAGCTTTTTACGCCCGGCTTTATCGATAGTCGCAATGGCCACCATGGTAAATATAAAAAGGATAAAACCTATAATATTGGACTGCAAAAACGCTGTATTTTCTGACATGCCCGCCTCTTTAAATATCTCGGGAGCGTAAGCGGTTAGCGGCCCGCCGATCTGCGAAAAAATCGCGATTCCAATTCCTGTGATTACAATATGAAACACATCTTTACTGAATAAACTTTGAACATTTTCCTTTAAGGCATGAGAAAAACTCATGTGGATGGCCTGAACTTCGGCCGTGGCAAAATCGAGGCCGCCAACCCGTTCAAGTACCCGCAGTGCTTCGTTCTCCCTGCCCTTGCCGGTTAACCACCTTGGGCTTTCAGATACGAAAAACAGCCCGATAAAAAAGAAAATTGCCGGCACTGTCTGTGCAGAAAACATCCATCGCCAATTGTTGGGCCCGGTATTTAATAATAAATAGTTGGAGAAATAAGCCAGTAATACTCCGAAAGTGATAGCTAGCTGGTAATAGGCAACAAGGCGCCCTCGAAACATTGCGGGGGAAATTTCTGCGATGTAGATGGGGCAAACCACAGATGCACATCCAATGGCAAATCCACTTAATATCCTGAAAATAATAAAAGTGGTAAAGTCTCCGGCCCAACCCGTGCCTACCCCGGTTATAGCAAATAAAATAGCACAGGCCAACAGGGTCTTTTTTCTTCCGATCATGTCGCTTATCTTCCCTGAAATCAATGCGCCCGTTGCAGCACCAATACTGATGCAGCCTACAGCCCAACCGGTGCTTATCTCATTAAGCTGAAAATGCTTACTGAAAAAATGGATGGTACCTGAAATATTTGCTATATCAAAGCCAAACAGCAAGCCGCCCAAAGCGGCAATGGTGCAAATAAGAAAAATATAACTGCGATTATACACAAAATTACCTTCGGCAGAAACGGGATTTTCAGATATTACCAGGGCCATCAATATAGTTTTGAGTGAGGTTAATTATCGGTATAATCATTTGTGTTATTTAATTTAAGCCATCAAAAAATAAGATACCTCATTTAGGAGTTGCATTGTTTGCAAGCGTGAGAAAGTCTACACCTTGTGTAAGGCCCATCGCATCCGTTTGCAGGAGAAAATCATCCGGCACTGTTTGCAGCGGTTCGATACAGGCTGTTGTTTTTTCATTATACGGAACATTTGCCTGGCGGTTATAGGCTGATATTAGTGACCAGCGTGATTTGCCGGACAAGTTTGCCGCTGAACGATGGAGGATATTGGTATGAAAGAATAAAGCATCCCCCGGGTTTAATTCCACATATACCAGTTCCATTGTTTTAAGTGCAAGATCCACATACCGTTGCGAAGCTCCGGTTTGCTCACCAACCAGGCCATGTTCAACCCTGCCCATTTTATGGGAGCCTTTAATCACCTGCAGACAGCCATTTTCTTTGGTAGCTTCGGTAATTGCAATCATAACAGAAATCATCTGTTCAGGAAAAAGGAACTCGTTTTTATACCAATAACCATAATCCTGGTGCCATTCCCAGGCACCGCCGACTTTAGGTTCTTTCTGCATCAATTTAGAATGATAATGACAAACCGGCGAGCTGCCATCCATTAGCTTATTAACAGCATAAACCATTCGTTTGCTTTTGGTTAATAAGCCATAATAGTCATCTCCGGGGGTGAACCATAGCGTTAGTTTTGTTTTTTTTCCTTCCTGGTCATTAAGATCTATTGCATTCGATGTCATAGCCTTATCCTCTGTGGAAATGGTGTAAAGCTTCGAAATTTCTTCTTTATTGAAAAATTCCGGAATGATCAGGTAACCATCACGGTTATAAGATGCTATCTGCACTGTTGTTAAGTTGTATGCCATATTGTTTTGAAGATTTTAAGTAAATGTTAGCTGTTTTCACTGTAAGTTAATGGTGTTATGCCACCGGCTTGCAGTTGTGGATCGATTTCAAGCGCCTGTACAAATGCATTTGTCTTTATTTCGTTATTGGCTTTGAAACGGATCTGAATGATGCCTTTGTTCGGGGCAATATCCGGGAAAACCAGGTCGACTGCACTGTTCAGGCCTTTTGCAGTTCCAGGCAAATTAAAATTTTTTACCGCTGTTTTTTCATTGATAATGATGTCAAAGCCGGTTTTATAATCCACTTCTTCCTGTGTTATTGCAAACAAAAGCCGCACACCATATTTGCCTGGCCCAACGGTAATGTTCACCCAAAAATCGTTAGACTTGCAGCCAAAGCGGTATAATTCGGGATCAGGCGTGTTTGTGATATTGTTCATTGTTTCTTTCATCCAACATTGGGCTACGGGATCCTGCCTTTTTGAAAGTGGGGTGACCACTTCAGTGGCCGGTCTCCAGAAATTCCCTTTTGAATCCCGGTAATCTTCGCGTTTTGTGTATCCGAATATCATACGCTGTGCCTTTACCGGCCCGGTTCCTGTGGTAAAATGATGTGCTCCCTCCGCTGATGAATATTGTAGGGTGTCTATGTACAGTTTGCTGCCCTGGCTATAAGGATTGCCCGAACCCCTGGCTACAATTTTCAAAGTATGTTTGCCATTCTGCAAACCGTTTTTGTAATAAAGTACTTGTTGCGCCCGTGGCGAAGGATTCCAGAAATCTATAAATACCAATTGCTGAATACCGTCAATAAAAACATCTGCCTGCCCACCCAAAGTGTCTGTACGTCCTGTTAACCTTACCTGGTTGCCATAAAATTCTGTTGTAAAGGACGTGCCCTTATTTTCTGCAATACGGATGGCTCCCGAGAAGGACGAATCATCCTTTTCAACAACCCATTGCCCATCATACTTTAGCATTGTACTTTTTAAAACAGACTGGGGGTCTGATCCCTTTACAATTACTTTTTTGAGGCCATCATGCCGGATAGTAACAATAGTATCGGCATTAGGCAGCTGGTTTACCATGTATCCGTTGCCGGTTAGGTCATTACGCCGGGATAGCGTTTGGCCATCGGCAGCTATTTTTGACGGAGTATAAGACAACCGGAAAACATCTATCGTTTCCTGCGGAGCATCGAAGGTGGAATAGCTGATTGTACCTTTGCCGTAACTGATAGCATCTACCACAGAGGTACTTCGCACCAGGTGGTTTTCGCGGCTGGCACCCAATTCTTCCGGGAGCCAGGCAATTGCATCCAGCACGGCAGCTAAAGGAAGCGGCACCGCAATCGCAAGCCAGTCGTTGTTTACGTTCGTTCCTCCATCGATTACATCTTCGCTTACACCACTTTCATGTACATCGTAGGTTTGCAGGACCATCTGCCTGTAGCCCAGTTCACGCATATGGGCATCGCCGGCTGCTACTCCATATTTTATCATCGTGGGTGCTATCACCAGCGGAGAGTACCACAAAGACCGCTGGCAACACATGCTCGATTCCGGGTATGCCCAGGCTCCATTATATACATCACCCCCAGATAAGGGATCGGCGCTGGACCGGTTTAAAAACACCGTGAGAATATTTCGTGTATCATTGCGCCAGTTTGGAAAATGATCTTTATGTTTAATCATATAACCGGCAGCCTTTGCGGTGACTACACATTCCTGCATATCGTGTATCCAGTCCCAGAAATAACAACCCCATGTTTTATCAAGGGACCATTCGGGGAGTAAACGGTCTGCCAGGTAACGGCGGCCTGCATCCCGCGCCAAAGTAATCCGGCCGTTTTTGCCGGAATAGCCCAATTTCATCAATTCATCCAGGAAATTCAGGATCATTATCACGCTGCCTGTTTGCAAATTCATTCGTGGATGGTCTTGCCATTGCACGCTTTCGGGGTTTGCATAGCGGGGCCACGGAGGACCGTTGGTAGTAGTATTACAGTTTTCGGCGAACAGGTCACCCCAATGCTTCGCGGCGTCCAGCCATCTTTGATTTTTGGTAACCTGGTAAGCACGTAGCAGTTGCTCTCCCATCGCACCGCAGATATCCAGTTGGATCATTCCTTTTGCATCTGCTTTTCCGTAAGCTTTACCCTTGACGGGCACACTTATGGGGAATTCAGGCCAGGGATGGCCGGCAGGTGTTAAACAGTAATCCAGCACATAATCTCCCATATAAGTTAGGTGCGCAATAGCTGCCGCATCCCCGGTATAACGATAATAATTTACCATTCCTTCAAGCACGCACACAGCCCGCTGCCCCAGGTCTCCGTTGCTCCAATCTCCAAAATGTTTAGTGGTGATCTCTCCATCCTGTGCAATTCCCCAATTACTTGTAAATAAATAATCTGGATAGGATACTGCTGCGGTTTTGGTTGTGGTCCACGGATACCGTTTCATTGTTTCAGCAGCTATGCGTATACGGAAATCACATTGCCCGTTTAATTGCTGGTACCATGGCGCTATTACTCCATAGCGATCTACTACCGCATCATGCCCATAATAATGTTTCAGGCTGGTAGTGGTCGCAGTAGAAAAATCGCAGCATTTTCCAAAGTTGTGAAGCCCGGCTTTCTTATTTGAATAACCAGCTTTTTGAAAGCCCAGGCTTACAGTACCCAAAAATATTGACCGCAAAAACAATCCTCTTGTAAAAGGACCCTTTCCGATAGGGCTAAACAGGTCCTTTTCCTCACGGGACCCAATGATCGAAATCGTGCGATTATCTTTAGATTTCATTGCTTTAGTTTTCATTGCCGGAAAAGGACCGAAAGCTAGCTGAATTTATTTTTAATAGCCGGGATTTTGCGTCAACGTAGGGCCATCCTTTGTTGTACTCGCATCAATTTCACCCTGCGGGATAGGAAATATTTCATTTTTGCCTTTGACAAACTTATGGCCTGACAGGTATTGATCGCGCCCTTCAAAAAGGAAGCCAGGTACATGATTGATCTCATGGTCCAGGCTGGCATTTATTACGTCTGCCATGTAACCGGAGGCGGGTTCACCGGCTTTATGATCCCAACGTTGAAGATCAAACCAACGACGGTTTTCCAATGCTGTTTCGATCTTCCTTTCAAAACGAACAGCATCCCGCGCATAAGCCTGTCCTTTTGCGGTGAACTCCCCGTTATAAAGGCCTATTTTATAATTTGCGGCAGGTATGTTTGTAAATCCCTTTAAGGGATCATTGGGATCAACATACGTATGCACGAAGCCTGCAGGATTTGCTGCACGGGCCCTGATCAGGTTAACATACATTTCTGCCTTGCTTAAACTTCCTATTTCCACCTCTACTTCCGCTGCCCACAATAAAACATCAGCAAAACGTATTACAACCTCATTGATTGCTTTACTATAACCTTCGGTGGCATCAGGTTCGCTTTGCGGAGCAACAGATTTAATCATACAGTAAGGTCCGGAAACAATTTGTGACGGAACCCAATTATTACCCGGATGGATCCCCCAATCCAAAAAAGGAATACCTCTTCTACCCATTGTCCAGTCAATGCGTGGATCCAGGGTGCCTGTCTCAGGTGTAAACGGTTCGTCTGAAAGTACAAGCAAATCGGATTTTATGTTATTATCATTCCAAGTATAGATCAACGGCAGGCCGGTAACTTCATCGGTTTTATAAGAGTTTGCCAAACTTTGTGCCGGCTGAAGCCAGCCGTAAGTAGCAATCGGTCCGCCATAAGGCCCGGTGTATGCTAATCCATTTTTAGAATTGCCATTGTCTCCGCCCGCACCATCGTGCACAGAACACTGAATCGCGAATACAGATTCCTGGTTGTTTCTCGTGGCAGGGTCGAAGTTATCTTCATATTTATCGCACAAACCATAGGGTTTCCCGTTAGCAGTTTCACCGTTAGCGATGATATCGGCAAGTAAAGTTTGCGCTTTTGCATATTCATGTTCAAACATATACATTTTTGCTAAAAAGGATTTGGCAGCCCAGCCGTTTGCTCTTCCGGCATCCGGCTTGGTAGGAGATAAATTATCTGCTGCAAATTGAAAGTCTGCTTCAATCTTGGGCCATATTGGATCTGTATTGGTGACATTATAGTTTCCATTCTCAAAGCTCACCGTTTCGTCTACATAAGGTACATGTTCATATATCATTGCCAGTTGAAGGTGATAATATGCGCGTAACAATGTGGCCTCGGCTTTTACCTGCAGGGTCTCATCAGCCGTCATGGCACCCTCGGGAACTTTAGCAAGCACACGAATTACATCATTTGCGCGTTGTACTCCGTAATAGAGCACCGGCCATTTACCGGCAAAAAATGTGGAACTGGCATCAAAGGTGAAGCATTCCATGCCTAATGAAGCACTTCCATATGAACCAAAATTGGCATCATCGGTGGGTATTTCCGCAAACAAAAAGTCTGCGTTAAATAGCCATCCATTGCCCAAATAATTATAGGCGCCATTTAATAAACCATTGACTCCCGCTTTGGTAGCTAAGGTAGTTTCATTGGTGGAACCCTGCGGTTCTTTATCAAGAAAAGATTTTTTGCAGGCGCTATTTGGCATCACAAAAATAATGGTGATGGCAATAATCATTTTATAAGTTATTTTCTTCACGATGTTATTTTTTATACTGTTATTAAAAAGAGATGTCAAGTCCGACAATATAATTTTTAAAGTTGCCGGGATAGTTGCCGAAGTCAATCCCAAAATTTGAACTTGGGCCTAATAATTCGGGATCTAACCCGGAATATTTGGTAATAGTAAAGAGGTTGGTTGCCTGCAGGTATAATCTAAACTTGTGCATCCCAAATTTTTCAAGGCTTCTAAGCTTGATATTGTATCCCAGCATGAGCGATTTCAATCTCAGGTAGGAGCCATTCTCAACAAAAAATGAATTCATCGTTCCACCGGTACTGAAACTTGTTTGGGCTTCAATCTTCGGAATAGTTGTGTTTGTATTTTGGGGAGTCCAGGCATCTAACAGATCCCTGTTTTTATTAGTTATGTATGCCCCCCAGAAATAAGTGTTTGCTTTAAGTGTATTGATGATCTTGCTGCCGGAATTGCCATAGAAGAAGGCTGAAAGATCAAAACCCTTATATTCAAGATTTAGATTTACTCCATAGGTGAAATCAGGATTAGGGCTTCCGAGAAAAGTACGATCATCGGGGGTAATAGCTCCATCGTTATTTACATCCCTGTATTTAAAACGGCCGGGAGCGGCATCCGTTTGTGTTGGAGATTTTGCAACATCGTCATCGGAGTTAAAAAGGCCTACCACATCATAACCAAAAAATGAGCTTACTGCATGTCCTTCTTTGTTCCGGACTAAATTCCCGATTTGTTGTTGGTTTCCGGCATCGAAAAAC
Source organism: Ginsengibacter sp. (assembly GCA_039934515.1). Classification (GTDB taxonomy): domain Bacteria; phylum Bacteroidota; class Bacteroidia; order Chitinophagales; family Chitinophagaceae; genus Ginsengibacter. Next base: position 1,912 of record JBDTLZ010000130.1, on the reverse strand, counting down.
CCGGATCCGGGAATTTTCTTCACCTGGTTATTATAAGTAGTAACATTTGCACTAATGGTAAACTTTAGATTTCGGTTAACGGCACTTCCAAAATATTTCGCTGTAATATCGAGACCTGTGTTTTGAATATCCCCTATGTTAATGTAGGGAGGGGTTGCGCCGCCAGCGGTTGAAGGCAATGGTTGTGGAAACAGCAGGCCATTTATTGATTTTTTATAGATGTCAAGGGAAAGACTGAGCTTACTAAAAAGGGTAGCGTCAAAACCTACATTAGAAATCACGTCTTCCTCCCAGCCTGTAGAGGGATTCCCAATACTTGCCTGGTAAAAGCCCTGCTGAACACTATTACCGGAGCCAGAGATATCATACCCGGTGCCAAATGCACTGCCGAACAAAGTAAAGCTGTTCGAGGGACTAACATTGTTTTGTGAACCAAGCGTTCCATAGCTACCCCTGATCTTAAAGTCATTGAGCCAGGTCAGGTTTTTCATAAAATCCTCATTGCTTACTCTCCATCCCGCAGAGTAGGAGGGGAAAGTACCATATCTTTTATTCGAACCAAACCTTGAAGATCCATCGCGGCGTACGGTTTCTCCAATAAGATATTTATCGTTATAGCTGTAATCCAGGCGGCTAAAAAGAGAGAATAAAGTATTTGCATAGGCACTGCTATAATTGGTAACCCCCATGGTCCCATTGCTTAGTATCAGGTAGTCGGGGTTTGTCGCAAACAGGCTTTGGGAACTGCCACCGACATTTCTTCCATAGTTATTGATTGCCTCTGAGCCTGCTAATATCTTTATATTATGTTTGCCAAACTGGTTACCATAAACAAGGGAATTGGTCCATGTCCAACTGCTGCCATAACCTGCATTTTCAGAATAATTATTCGGTTGGGTGTAATAATTCGGTTCCCAATATTGATTGGGACTAAAAACCTGGTTGTAGGCGTTATGTATGGTGCCTCCAAAACTGGTGCGGGCGGTAAAATGACGTAAAAAATCAACTTCTGCATAGGCATTACCGACAATATCCCAGGTATTATGCTTGTCATCTTTTTGGCTCGTTTGCCTGGCCAGCGGATTGGAACTGATCCCTGCTTCAGCCGGGGCACCAACGGTCGAGCCGAAATTCCCCTTAATATCATACACTGGTATTATGGGTAACATCTGGTACAGTTCGTATATTGGATCATAATCTCCATGCCGGTTATCAAAGCCGGTACCGTTTCCATAAATAATAGCAACATTCTCTCCTATACGGATATTTCCCGGCAATTTGAATTGCGTATTGATGCGTGCAGTATATCTTTTCACATAAGTTTCAAGTGCAGTACCTTGTTGATTCAGGTAGCCTAATGAAAACAAGTAAGTGGATTTATCGGTACCCCCGCTGGCAGCAATATTATGGTTGGTCATGATAGCCGGCTTAAAGAATTCCCGAAACCAGTCTGTGCCGCTTTTATTTACCTTTTGAATAATATAATTGGTTGTAGGATTTAAAGGATCTAAAACATATTTTGAAGGATCTACAGCAGGATCTCCTTCATTTGCAAAGCCCCTGGGCCCACCGCCTCCATAAAGATAATCAGGAAGCGCATTCGCGAATAAGGCAGTATTTGGAAAAGCTATTTTATACATGCCAGCATATTCAGTTGAGTTCAGCGTGTTTAACGCATTTCCGGATGTTGGCACCTGGTTGCCAACATAACCATGGTACGAAATGAGTGGGGCGCCCGATTTACCTTTTTTAGTAGTCACTACAATTACTCCATTAGAACCACGCACCCCATAAATAGCTGCAGAGCCGGCATCTTTTAGTACCTGCATAGATTCAATATCATCGGTACTGACATTGTTCAGATCTGCCTCTACTCCATCTACCAAAACCAATGGCTGCGTATTTCCAAATG
>JBDTLZ010000129.1:0-7692 GCA_039934515.1 Ginsengibacter sp. | reverse complement strand
GTTGTTCCCCTTTAGGGGTTAGGGGCAAGAGCGACAAATTGGAATGCACCCACAACATGAGCTCATTGGTCTCTCGTTTGTTTAAGCCATAGCTTTGCGCACCCGTATTACTATGAAAATATATAATCCGAAAAACTTTTGAAATATCTTTGAGAAGATAATGTTGTTTAATTTTTAATTCACATAGAAAACCCCACAGGCTATGTTTAAAAACACCTTTATTATATTGTTACTACTGGTCTCTGAATGGGCAGCTGCACAAAAAACGTATTACTTCACGAAGGGATTGTTTATCAGGGGGCTTCACCACTACGGCAGGGAAGCTCTTTATACCGATTCGCTTGCATATAGAATGTATACCGGGGCACTGCAACCACCGGTTGAGAGCGGGGTTTTTTCAAAAAACAAGTTCGGCGATTCTCTTATATGGAGAGCAACGGCCGCAGATGCCAAAAACACATTTACCAGTAGGGGCTATGGCCGGAGTGGCTACTTATATTTGACGTATGATGCCCCGGAACAGCAAAACGTTTTATTAAACATAGAAGGCAACAGCGCCGTGTATGTAAATGGTATTTTACATGCAGGAGACCCCTATAGCGCAGGGTGGCTAAATATACCCGTGATTTTAAAAAAGGGACTGAATGAATTTTATGTGCGCACCTATGGGCAGACAGTCGCATCAATCATTTTTCCGGAAAAAGAGGTGTCGATCGGCACCCGCGATTCCACTTTACCTTATGTGGTGATTCAAAAGCAAAATGGTATACTGAAGGGTGCAGTGGTGGTGATAAACAATTCTGAGAAGGAGTTAAAAAATTACCAGCTAAAAAGTGTTGTTGAAGGCAAAGAATTCCTGTCTCAATTGCCGGCTATACAGCCTAAGTCCACCCGCAAAGTTATTTTTGATCTGGATGCATCCGGTATCACACATGCGGGTAAAGTCGATTGTAATTTGATATTACTGGATAATAAAAAAACTGTGGATGAAAAAAAAGTATTGATCGATGCTGTTGATTCGGCCACACAATATATCAGCACTTTCGTAAGCAACATAGATGGTAGCTTGCAATATTATGCAGTAACGCCACAGGTCGGTGGGGATAAAGATAATGCCGCTTTATTTTTATCAGTACATGGCGCCGGTGTTGAGGCCATCGGGCAAGCCAAAGCCTATAAACCAAAAGACTGGGGAACGTTGGTTGCGGCAACAAATCGCCGGCCACGTGGTTTCAATTGGGAAGATATGGGCAGGCTCGATGCACTCGAGGTATTGGCAATAGCCAAAGAAAAGTTTAAGCCCGACCCGCAACGTATTTATTTAACCGGGCATTCAATGGGCGGCCATGGTACCTGGTTTCTTGGCGCAACCTATCCGGGGAATTGGGCGGCGATAGGGCCTTGTTCCGGTTATCCTACATTAAAAGATTATGGCTCGGCCGATGGTAAGGTCCCTGCTGAAAGTAAAAATGCAGTGGAACAGATGCTATTGCGCGCGGGTAACCAAAGCGATGTTTTAAAGCTGTTGTATAACTACCGGCCTTTGGGTATTTATATACTCCATGGTGACTCAGATAAGGTGGTTCCTGTTGAATATGCCCGGCAAATGAGAAAAGCTCTGTCTGATTTTCACAGCGATTTTAGTTATTACGAATATCCCGGTGGCGAACATTGGTTCGGTGATCAAAGTGTTGACTGGCCGCACCTGTTTAACTTCTTTAAATGGCATACACGTCTTCCGGATAGTGCCGTAAATCACATTGATTTTACCACATCAAGCCCTGGCATTTCTTCTGCATACCGCTGGGCTTCGGTCATACAACAGGTGCATCCTTTAGAATACAGCCGCCTGCGCCTGCAAAGGGATACTAAAATGCACAATATCACCGGCTCAACAGAAAATATCCACCTGCTTCAACTCGCTTTAAATGAATTTTCGACTAATACGGTTGTCAACATTATACTTGACAGTGCCAGGCCGATACAATACACAACTCATACTTCAAACGACACTGTATACCTGGAGAAGCAGGAACAAAAGTGGCTTATAACAACAAAACCCGGAACTGATCAAAAAGGTCCGCACAGGTATGGTACTTTTAAAGAAGCGTTTAATAACCGGATGGTTTTCGTATACAGTACACACGGCACAAAAGAGTACAATGCCAGCAGCTATGACAAAGCAAATTACGATGCAGAAAGCTGGTATTACAGGGGCAATGGAGCAGTAGATATCATTGCCGACAAGGAATTTGCAAAGGCAAAATATACCGGAAGAAATATCATTATCTATGGCAATGCCGCTACCAATACTGCCTGGGACCCTTTATTAAGACCTGCACCCATACAGGTGACCCAAAACTCAATTAAAGCAGGGAATAAGATCTATAGCGGTGATGATCTTGCCGCCTATTTTATATGGCCGCAAGGTGATGGCGCAACTTTGGTTGGCGTAGTGGCCGGCACGGGTGTAAAAGGTATGAATGCCGCATCCGGAAACCAGTATTTTGCCGGCGGAAGTGGTTTTCCTGATTTTATGATCTTTTCATTAAGCATGCTAAATGAAGGCGTTTCGCAAATAAGGCTTGCTGGCTTTTTTGACAACTACTGGCAGATAACAGATAGCGAATGTGCGGAAGTAGTGAATAGCAAATGAGCTATAAAATAAGAAATGAGGAAATACTGGCGAGGCTATGTGACCTTATTGTTCATTCATTACTTGTTGATATTTTTTCCGTTTTGAAATACCAACGGCAAATTGTTCTTTCACTTACTACTTTCTACTTTTTTGTTCCCCGTTTTTACGACTATTCTTTTTTACCGGGAAATTTTAAAAGCCACAGCATATTTTCCTGTCACTTTGGTCTGTAGTTTTGCCGGAACGCTTACTACAGTCTCCCCATTACTTTCTGTATATTTTATATGCTCGCCGGGAGCATCGATCAATACGATCTTGCTGTTTTTATTCAGCCTTAATTTTAGGTAAATATGTGCGGGTAATGATACACCATCGTTCTTATTGCTCAATACATACACATAAATACTTTTAGCATCCTTTGATTGCAGGTAAACAATATTCCCATCTTCGTAAGGCGCCAGGGGAACCGTGTTATAAACGGCATCACCATGGATTTTCATCCATCCACCTATTTCTTTTAACCGGCTGTAAGCAGTATCACTCCAATCGCCTTCAGGTGACGGCCCGATATTCAATAAAAAATTTCCTCCGCGTGAAATAATGCGCAACAACATATGCACCAGTTCATTGGTTGATTTGTAGGTATCATTGGGCACATAGCTCCATGAGTTACCCATGGTAATACAACTTTCCCATGGATGCTGCATGGGTGTCGCAGGAATGGTTTGTTCGGGTGTTACATAATTTTCAAACTCCCCGCTTACTGTCCTGTCAACTACCAGCAAACCAGGTTGCGAGGTCCTTGCCATCGCGGCTATGCGTGACATGTTGATATCCTGGTCGTAGGTAATACCGCGTTGCCATTCTACCGATGTATCGATCGTTGACCTGGGCCGCACCCAGCCACCATCAAGCCAGAGGATATCCATGCGGCCGTATCCCGTCATTAATTCCTGGATCTGGTTATAAGTGTATCCTTTAAACTGTTCCCACTTTTCGGGATATTTTTTGGGATCATAATTTACGTTCCTGTCTTTTGGAGGAAAATAAGGCCACCAATAATAAGGGCAATGCCAATCTGGTTTTGAAAAGTAAGCCCCGATCATGAAACCGTCTTTACGAAATGCGTCAAAGACTTCCTTAGCCACATTCGCTTTTGAATTGGTGTGGAACGGTGTTTTAGCTGAAGTGATTTTATAATCAGTTTGTTTTGTGTCAAACATACAAAAGCCGTCATGATGTTTGGTGGTAAAAACGACATATTTCATACCTGCATCTTTTGCAGCCGTCGCCCATTTTACCGGTTCAAACTTTGAAGGATTAAAAGTTGTTTGCAAATTTTCATAGGCCTTAACATAATCAACATAGCTTGCAGCATAAGGCCCCCGCCGCTGTGTCCATCCTTCATCTTCCGGGCAAATGCTCCAGCTTTCCACAATACCCCATTCACTATAGGTACCCCAATGCATCAGCAAACCAAATTTTATATCCTGCCAGTGCGCCAGTTTTTCACGCACCAGGGTATCTGAAGGAACTACGTAGCTATCAGAAAAATTATGTTGTTGTGCAGCCGCTTTTATAAATAATACCATTACAAAAGAGAGGAGAATGTTTTTTATCATCAATGTAAAAATTAGATCGGTAAATTTATTTTAAAAGTGATAGTATTTGATAATTACTTAAAAAAAATTGTATTGCGCCGGTATGCATGAGCCAGCCTCTGTATAAATGTTTAAATTTCATTTAATGATTTACGTTAAACTCCCGGCTTCCAGGGTGATTGATCACTTTATAACCGGGACATGAATAAATTGTAACAAAATACAAACGCTATCACGTTTTTTGTTATAGATATTTGTAATTTCCTGGTGATGAAAGCAACACTACTTTATATATTAATTGTTTGTAGCAGCTTCACTGCATTCACACAATCGCCTAAAACAGAGCTGTATGACCTTATAAAGAAGCTGTTGTACGACAGCACCGGGTATGATAATGTGGGAGACTGGTCTGTAGGAAAACCCAATAAATTTCCTGTGAAATGGAAAGCGGACAAACTGGAAATGAGCGAAGATACCAGCATCAACTTTTACAGGATGGGAACCGTTGACATTGCTGTAAAAGGCCGCGGCTTTACACAAATGGGGCAGCCGGTAAAATGGAACATTATGCTTAAAGGGCCACGTATGGGATATTCTACTTTCAGTATACTTAGTTCACCAGGTAGTGACATTCAACCCAAATATACTGTCGACAGCTTATTTGGTGCCAAGCCATTTATGGCGAAACTTCTTAAAAGTTGTGACACAAAAACACTTGCCGGCTATTACTATTACGAAGTAAAGCTTCCCAAAAAAGATGTTGCATTTATAAAGTTCAGTTGGTTAACACTTAATGGCAGCACCGCAATAAGGATAGACTGTTTTGACGGTTGGAGCAAGCATGCTGTAAAGCTGGACTGCCCAAAATAGTCATTGTTTCTACCAGTCATAATACACACGACCCGATGGTGGCTTCAATCAGGAGGTATTGGCATTACCCATGCAGACTTTTCATAAATGACCTTTACCGGGCCTTGTTCTTTTTATTCCATTCATCACAAATAATGTTAATGTACGTAAAATTTCGTACATTTGGTAAGTCGTCGTTTAGAGCGGTTTTCACAGGTAGGAGCAGGGGGGTCGACAAACCAGAAGTTTATTTCCTATTCATTATTCAAACAGTCTTTCAATGCTAAATGTAATTATTATTGAAGATGAGAAACCTGCAATGGAATTGTTGTCACAGGCTCTTTGCTCATTGCCTGCAGCAATTTCTATTAAGGCAAAATTAAATTCAGTAAAAGAAAGTATCAATTACTTTTCAGGCAAGCCTGAGGCAGACTTAATTTTCAGTGACGTTCAGTTAAGTGACGGCCTGGCGTTTGACATTTTTGCGCAAACCGGTGTTGAAGTTCCTGTCATTTTTATTACCGGTTATGACAATTATGTTATGCGGGCTTTTGAGACTAACGGTATCGACTACCTGCTAAAACCCCTGGATAAAGATAATCTTGAAAAATCCATATTACGCTATAACAGCCTTAAGTCACATTTTTCAAACACAAGGCTTAGTATGCCCCTTCGTAATCTGGAAGACTTTTTATGCAGAAGAAAAAAAACCAGGCTGATCGTAAAAAGCGGCCTGGAAAATATTTCGTTATTACTCGAAAATGTAGCCTTATTATACACAGTGGATAAAGTTGTGTACGTTATAGACAGGTACTCAAAAAAGTATCTTTCAGAAAAAACACTTACCGAGCTGGAAGAAGAATTGGACTACAATTCTTTTTTCCGTGCTAACCGCCAGTATATTATTAATATCGGGTTCGTTAAAAGTTTTAAGCCGCATGAAAAAGTGAAACTTGCTGTAGACATTGCTATTTCCGATGCGAGCTACGCCGTAATAATTAGCCAGGAATGTGCCCCTAAGTTCCGGAAATGGATACAGAATGCATAAGGCCTGCCGTAAAATTGAAGTTAATTTGATTGATCTCCCGGCTGCTACCAAAAAACCGGTTATACCCGCAACTACCATCCTGTAATTTTTATTTTTAATGATTTTTGGGTAACAGTTGCTATCCATAATAATATTATGGGTACAACAACTGTAAACATCCTGAACTCAGCGCTTCCCAATACGCTCCCTCCAAGATATATGAAAGCAAACAGCAACATAAAGCGGATGGCGAATGCAATTTTTTTCCAATTTACAATCGTTGGTATTGCACAAAACAGCATGAGTACGAGAATAATACCATTAAGCGGAAATCTTATTAAGGTGCCGGATTTTTGTATGGTGTAAGAATATGGATAATTAAAAAGGATCCGGCCCACATTAGACACACAATTCTTAATAAATTTACCAGGGTGCTTATGTATATTATCGAGTGCAATTCTTTTATAGGCATCATCTTTTTCTGCTCCGTTAAAGCTAAGGATTTCCTCAAAATTCTTCTGGTGATGCAATTTTAAGGAATCCTCATATCCCGTGATGTAAGATGACCGGTTCTTTAGATTTAGCGCGCCTCCTTTTTCAGTTGTCTTTACCCGTTTTTCAAATGCGATAGTATCCGATTTGATACTTGGGCTGAGAAACCAGCTCCCGTATTCGCCTTCAGCCGGAGAACTCATCCAATATAAATTATTACCTCCCGAAGTGCCTAAATAATAGATCTTTCCCGTGAGGTTGTAAGTATAAATCAAATAAGGTGTGATCGTTACAAACGCCACCAATAAAATAATGATCGTTTTTCGATAGTTGATAACCCTCCTTTTGGTTATCCAAATAATAACAACTCCGATGAACATGCATAAAAGGACATAACCGAAAATTACTTTAGTAAGTACCAGGTAACCCAATGCAAAACCAGCGAGGTACAAATATTTATTCATTTTGCTGTCGGTTGCCGGATCAAATGCTTTTACTAATAAAAATATAAGTACTGCTATTAAAAAGATGCCTAAAGTTTCTGAACACATTAAAGAGATAAAATCTAAATAATTGTAGTAAGCTGCCCAGAATATACTAAAAAATAATGCCCTCTTCACCGGCACGAATTTCACAAGCACCTTGTACAATAGAATCACAGAAAGATAAATCAGGACTGCATTCATTAACCTTATAACTATGAACGGCAGGTGAAGTGCAATAAAAGGCAATATAAATAATGAATACCCGGGACCATCACTCAGGGTAATTTTAGGGGGCGGATCTGAATAAAAGCCATGTAACAGGTTTTGGGCATAATTTATATAAAGGGCCTCATCTCCCCATAGTACATCGTTAGAAATTATAATGATGAAAATGGTGTAAAAAAGCAGTGCCGGTAAAAAAAATATAAAAGGATTTGTTTTTATTCCCGAATTTCCTGATGCCATACCTGTTTTCATTTTAAGACTGCTTGCCAGGAAGATTCAAAAAAATCCCCTTGCATTTCAGATGGTTAGATCCCTTTATATATAATAAAATTTATTACATCTTTTTAATTCAAAATATTAAAGATCACCGCATAT
>JBDTLZ010000128.1:0-8937 GCA_039934515.1 Ginsengibacter sp. | reverse complement strand
AACATTAAATAGCAAAAAAACTTACCTGCAGAAATTATTATAATATTTATATAAATGGCATCGATCATAACATATTGTGTAAATATATTTTTTCAATCGCAATGGCCAATATTCTTGCATTTGCCTTTGCGATTCCGATACCGATTTATCATTTTTAAATTTTGCAAATACTAAAATAATTTTATTAAAATGCTGACAAATAACAAAAGCCATTCGATCTCAAAGAGATTATTCTTATTACTTTTTACTATCGGTGCGCTTTTTACCTGTAGTGTAGATGCGCAAAATGAAAGGCCCGTTTGGACTAAGGAAAAAGCAAATGACTGGAGTGAAAAGCACGGCTGGATCCGTGGAAGCAATTTTATTCCCAGCACTGCCATTAACCAGTTGGAAATGTGGCAAAAAGAGACGTTTGACCCGGCAACTATTGACCACGAACTGGGTTTTGCAGAATCAATAGGCTTTAATGCTATGCGGGTTTTTTTACATCACGTAGCCTGGCAGGAAGACCCCGAAGGATTTAAGAAACGGATGAACATCTATCTTCAGATTTCTGATAAACACCATATCGGGACGATCTTCGTAATATTTGATGACTGTTGGAACGATGAATATAAAGCAGGGCCGCAGCCTGCTCCAAAGCCAGGGGTACACAATTCAGGATGGTTAAGAGATCCGGGGACGCTGTATCATACGGAGCCTGGATTGGCAGATACTTTAGAAAGGTATGTAAAGGATTTATTGTCGGCTTTTAAACATGATAAGAGAATTTTCTTCTGGGATCTATACAATGAACCGGGCAACTCAGATTACGGTAATAAGAGTATGGATCTGTTGCAAAAGGTATTTACGTGGGGCAGGCAGGTTAACCCGGACCAGCCGTTATCATCAGGTGTATGGAAGACCGGGCTTACCGACCTGAACCAATTTCAGTTGAGCAATGCTGATATAATTACGTACCATAATTACGGCAATGAGACAGAACATGCCAAAGTTATCGATACTTTGAAAGCGTATGGCCGCCCATTGATTTGCACCGAATATATGGCCAGGACAAAGGGAAGCAAATTTGTAAACATAACACCCTTGCTTAAACGCAGCAGGGTAGGAGCCATCAACTGGGGACTTGTATCTGGTAAAACAAATACTATATATGCATGGGATACACCAATGCCCGACGGGACAGAGCCTAAAATTTGGTTTCACGACATATTCCGTAAGGATGGGACACCTTTTAGCAGGGAGGAGATCAATCTTATTAAAATATTAACGGGTAAAACTCATTAACCAGCCAGGAATCAATAACAATTTCCTGTACCAGATTTTAAAGCAAATGCCAAGAAGACATGAAAAAAATGCAATTTTTATTTCTGCTGATATGCTGTCACCAGGTATATGCACAGGTGAACAAAGCACCGGCATATCCTTTGATTACGCACGATCCTTATTTCAGCATCTGGTCTATGACGGACACTCTTAATGCTTCCCCTACCAGGCACTGGACAGGGGCTGATCAGCCTTTATTGGGATTGATAAAAGCAGATGGAACAATATACCGTGTTATTGGTACTACCGGCAAAGCATATGAGAATGTTATTCCTGCGGCTGATGACCAACCTTATAGTGTAAAATATACTGAAAAGAAACCTGCAGACGGATGGGAGAAAGAACAATTTAATGATGCCACATGGAAAGCCGGGAAAGCACCATTCAGTGATAATAAAACCGCCGAAGGCACCGGCTGGTTTAGTAAAGACATTTGGGTACGCCGAAGCTTTATATTGAATAAAGTTGATTACAATAAACTGTTCCTGAAGATTAAACATGATGATAATACTGAAGTGTATCTCAACGGGGAAAATATTTACAGCAATGTAGGTTGGACAGGTAAATATCAAAATATATCCATTGAAGACGCAGCTAAGCAAAAATTAAAAAAAGGCAAAAATATATTAGCTATGCACGTTGCTAACACTGCAGGTGGCGCCTTCCTGGATGCCGGTATTATTACAGATCCCGCAACTCAAAAAAATCCAGTTGAGGTAACTGCCATACAAAACAGGGTGACGATCAATGCAACACAAACGATCTATGATTTTACCTGCGGCCCTGTCGATGCAACAATTACCTTTACTTCGCCCTTGCTTGTGAAGGACCTGGATATTTTATCAAGGCCTGTTTCTTATATTACTTATTCAGTCAAAGCAAATGATGGTAATACACATGACGTGCAGCTTTATTTTGGGGCATCAACAAATATTGCCGTCAATACGCCGGAACAGGAAGTAACTACTGGTATACATTCAAACGCGCAATTAAATATATTGAAAGCTGGAACTACCAGCCAACCTGTATTACAGAAGAAAGGAGATGATCTCCGTATCGACTGGGGCTATATGTACGTAGCTGTTCCTGTTGCCTCGAAAGCTGTCCAATACATCACAAAAGCAGGTGAAACAATGAGAGCCTTTGCAAAGTTATCCGCATCTGCAAAAAAGATTTGGGTTGCAAATTCTTCAGGAAAGAATTTAATGCTCAATACTTTAATTGACGTCGGAAAAGTGGGGTCAACTCCAAAGGAACAATATTTCTTACTGGGCTACGACGATATTTATTCGATCCGGTACTTTAAACAAAATCTAAGACCGTGGTGGAACAGGATTGGCGATCAAACGATTGAAATTCAATTGTCAAAGGCAGCAACAGAATACAAAGATGTGATGAAAAAGTGTACAGACTGGAATGAAGTATTGAAAAATGATCTTCAAAATGCCGGTGGCATAATTTATGCTGATCTATGCATCATTGCTTATCGTCAAAGTATTGCCGCACATAAGCTTTTACTGAGCCCGCAGAAAGAAATATTATTTCTATCTAAGGAAAATTTCAGTAATGGTTCAATAAATACTGTCGATGTTACCTATCCTTCAGCCCCTTTATTTATAGCCTATAATCCTGAATTGATGAAAGGCATGTTGAATGGTATTTTTTATTTCAGCGAAAGTGGTAAATGGAATAAATCGTTTGCGGCGCATGATTTAGGTACTTACCCTATTGCAAATGGGCAGACATATGGTGAGGGCATGCCAGTGGAGGAATCAGGCAATATGACGATATTGACCGCTGCAATAGCCAAAGCAGAAGGAAATGCTGATTATGCAAAGAAGCATTGGAAAACCCTGACAACATGGACCAATTATTTAGTAAAAGAAGGTTTCGATCCCGCTAATCAATTATGCACTGATGACTTTGCAGGTCATCTTGCCCGTAATGTAAACTTGTCTGCGAAAGCAATTATTGGAATCGGCTGTTATGGTATGCTCGCCAATATGATGGGCATGAATGATATTGGCAGGCGATATTCCGACACGGCAAAAAATATGGGTCAAAGATGGATGCAAATGGCTGACCGGGGAGATCATTACTCTCTTACCTTTGAAAGGGATGATACCTGGAGCCAGAAATATAATATGGTGTGGGATAAAGTTTTGAAACTTGGAATTTTTCCTAAAGAAGCGTATGATAAAGAAATAAAATATTACCTCACCAAACAAAATAAATTTGGCTTACCGTTGGACAGTCGTAAAACTTATACTAAGAGCGACTGGATCATGTGGAGTGCAACACTAGCAGATAACCGGCAAAATTTTGAGAACCTTATAGACCCGATTTATAAATTTGTGACGGAAACGCCAACACGCGTCCCGTTAAGTGACTGGCATGAAACGACAAATGGTAAACAGGTTGGATTCCAGGCCAGGAGTGTCGTCGCGGGCTACTTTATGAAGTTGCTGGATTTTAAACTGAATAAATAAATCAACGTCATAATAAAGTCACCGCTTCTGTCTTTTCTGTAAGATGTGTTATAGAAATCATTGGTAAGGCTTCCTTCCATATTTTTAGTTTCATTGATAACACCAAGTGGCCCTGGCCAAAAAATAGCACACTTTTTTAAGTGCTTCCATCTTCAGTAACAATAATTGATTTAAAAATCAGCTTACCGAATGCGATACCCGGAACATTTTGAACCAGGCCGGTATTTATAATATTATAGCCGGATTATAAACAACACACTCCCGCAAACCTCAGCACAAACAGGTCGATAATACGTAACTAAAAAAAAGTTGGAGAAATAGATAATCTGACAAAAGTTGCACCTGCTTTTTATGAATGTGGCAGATCGATACTGAATAAAGTTTGTTTCTAAGAAAGCGGTTTTGTTGGCTATAATATTCAACCTGCCATCCCGCATAAGCTCAGCCAGTTTGGACCTGGGATCGCGGCAGGAGATGTTACAAAAATGGATTTGAGGATTTTTTTATAAGTGGCTCACCAGGAAAACCGGGAGTATTCTTTATGCAAAATGCAGATGGGAAATTTACCCCTGACCCCTCAAAGTTTTTGCAAAGAGACGATCCGCTAATTTTAGGATTGCATAAGGGAATGAGACTGGAGAATATATATCCCAAAAATTAAGAACAAGAAAAGACTGGCCTTAAAAGTTATTTTCTAAGTTTTGCCACAATATTGCCTGCGGGCATTCCCTTACCTGAAAACAGCATGGCAAAGACTTTTACAATAATTCTATCCCGAAGCCATGATTTGCGGTATTGTTTATTTTTTTTTTCTCCAAAAAATTTCCTTGCGCGTGTTTGTATTGAATGCTGTATCCTGTAATCACTGATAACTGGGTGTGTTCTCAAAAGTTTTGCATAAGTATCCGGTTGCCCCTTTGCAATAGCTGTTGCGCATAGCTTGCCTGAAAGTGTTGATGGCAGGATGCCTTCACCGGTCATGGGTTGCGCAAGGCCAAGCGAATCACCAATAAGGAATACATTATCTGCCTGGCAGAATTTGAGGTGGTTGGTTTCGAAAATAATATAACCATGCCCTTTCATCTTATCGAGCAATGGCCGGGATGAAACCGGTATGGTTCCTGTTGTACCGTATCCCTCGAAGAATGCACGGGCTTTGGTCCAGGCGGGTAGTACCTCGCGTGCTATTTTAGTGCCGGTACCTACATTTAACCATTCCCCTTTAGGCACATTCCATGAATAGCCTTTCATATCATCATGTAATAAAATCTCCGGTTCACCATCTTTGCCGGCTCTGCAGGCTGCAATCTCTTCAAGTACGCCTTGAAACTCACGTTCCTGGGTTCCGCATTGAGGGTTGTCCATTTGTGGAAATACTGTCCTGGCCACAGGGCAATGGGTGCCACCGGCACCTATTAAGTATTTCGCCCTGTATTGATTATCGAGCAACCAATAGCCATCAATATCTTTTTCTATTTGCCTTACATTGTGACCCTGAATTGTTTCAACCTTGCTCCGTTTCAGAAGAAAGTCATCGAATTCATAGCGGCGGATAAAATATCCGTCTGAGGCGATTGTATATTTTCGGCCACGAAAATGTATATGAACTTTGTTCCATTTCCATATGCCACGCGTGTATTCTTTAGGCGATATGCCCAGTATGTTCCAGATAGGTGGCGAGAGCCAACCAGCGCAGAGTTTGACACGGGGAAAGGCAGCCCTGTCTAATAGCAGCGTGTGCACACCCTGCTTTACCAACGTAGAAGCGCAGGTGCTCCCCGCTGGTCCTCCACCCACTATAATAGCGTCGTATGTTGAAATGGCGTTCATATCATCACAATGATACGAATTATTTACTGTAGTTATTTTCGGCAAGTTTATACAATGTATAATAAATAGGCCCCCGATTAGATTCCTAAAAGCTTTAATATGAAATTATATTAAATTTAATTTGCACTCAAACCAGCCTTCAAAAATTCATATCAAATTGCAACAGGGAAGTTGTAAAAATGAAATCCCTTAATGCATCAACCTATTAACATTATTGAGGAATATAATGCAGGAAACCTATTAATGCTTCAAGGGGTAGTTCGAAAAATTCTGCCCGGTAATATATATTATGACACGAATAAAAGTTACGGTTGGCAATGGCTGACCGTATTTTTTTAACCCTTGTACATTTACAAAATGTGAAAAGTACCGGGTATAATAGCCTGGATCTTTACGACTTAAAAATTTGTGTAAAAAATTATCCGGGAATTATGACACAGGGGCAAAATTTCCAAAATGAAGCATCCGTTTTAAAAAGTATTTTGAAAATTTAATTATCATCAGACCTCTTGCCTGTGTCATTCCCACCACCGGTATCATCCTGGGTTGCAGCGCTTTTCTGTACAGTGGGTTGAGCCGGTTGAGGTGTTGGAGGAGGTAAGTTTTCTGGTAACTTCGGTAATTTTTTATTTGATCCTGCAATGCCCTGCTTACTATGAGTATTCTTAGGAATACTTTTTTCTGCCTTTCGGGTTTCATGGTATTTTCTTGATCTCGAATTCATTGTAAAATTTTTATTGGTTCCCAATTAGAATTACCTACTCTTATAGAACTTGTTACAGAAGTGTTGCATTCAAATTTCTAAAGATACATGCCGAAGTAAAAATTCAAGCCGGCGAATACCTGCTATCCGTGCACCCCAAAGATAACGACATACTTAGTGTTTGGCAGATCCATCGGGTTCAAAATCTAAAGATATTGAATTCATGCAAAATCTTTTATGAGTTGGAGGTGGGCCATCGTCAAAAATATGACCGGGATGAGATTCGCATCTTGCGGGCATTTATAATGCAAGTTGAAGCATGTCTTTTCCAACTATAATTTTGCCTGAGAAGGTATTCTCAACGGCTTTGATCCATATTTCGTCTGTAATAGTCTTATCATCAGCAGGAATAAAGTGATTTAGAATACAATTTTTTACTTTGGATGCAGTAGCGATCCGGCCTACATCTTCAGCTGGCGTATGATGTGATAATATGCTGGCTTTTAAGTTGGCAGCATTTTTTGGACGCCTTTTGATCATAGCGTCTATGGCAGGTACATAGACAATTTCATGAATGAGATAATCTGCTCCTGATGCAAATGTTGCAAGAGCCGGGCAGTAAGCCGTATCACCTGAGAAAACGACAGTCTTCCCGCCAAGCTTAAATTTATAAGCATAGCTATTCTCAACAGGCGGGTGAATATTTTTGAATGCGCTTACCTCCACAGTTGAATTTGACATAACAATGCCGTTGGTGATTTCATGCGGTACCACGAGCGTCCTTATATCCGGCCGCCCTTCATTCGCGATCCTTATCTCAATGTCCAGTTGATTAGAATTCCAGTAAGCTTTTAGCAATGAATCCAGGCCAGTGGGGCCATATACATGAACGGGATTTGCAAGCCCGGCAATCCATGAATTGTAAAGCAAAGGCCCCAATTCCAGGTTGTGATCAGAATGATGGTGTGTAATAAAAATATATTGTAAATCAGCAAGATTGATGCCTGCATCTTTTAACTTGAATGTTACACCATAACCGGTGTCAATTACGAAAGGGATGTTGTTATGCACTATTAGATTCGCCGATGGAGTTTGTGTATAGGAGTTAATAAATGGTCCTCCCTGTGTGCCTAAAAGAACGAGCCGGTCACCGTCTTTATTAATTTCATGTTTTCCGGGAAAAGCGGTTGGTATATTCAGGGCAGTAATACCTGAAATCAAACATGATCTTCGAATAAATTCACGCCGGTTATTCTTCATAAATAAAATGGATTAATACAATGATGTTAAGAATAGAAACTGGTCTTTCCTACTAATAGCTAATAGCTTTCTCAAGTTACCGGCCTTTAAGGGCGCCAGTTAATAAACAACTATCCGCAAAAAAAATCACCAGCAGCATCAGCTTTGTTGCTGCCCCAGCTTTTTCTTCACTACATCTGCCGGATATTTTAATGCAAGCCTTCTTATTTCATAACTAAATTCAGTGAAGGTTTCTTCCCAAAGCTTTGCTTCTTCGGGAGTATAGTCATAAAATCCCCTGGCATTGGCAACTCCCTTACCGCCATCGCTGACAATGTCATCGATGAGTTTTGGAATTTCTGTACTGTTATTGAGTGTGGGAAACAGGTCTTTCAGCACATTATGGTAAGCCTGCACTCCTGTGAGGTCCATCCATCGAAACACACCTGCAAGTGTCATCCAATACCCGGCATTGTTCCGGCACGCCCTGTCAACATCCTCTACTGTGGCATAGCCGTTTTCAACCAAATAGAATGCCTCCCTGTACATAGCATACATTAAACGGTTACTAATGAAACCTCGAATGTCCTTTCTTACCAGGGTAGGTTCCTTGCCCCAAAAATGAGAAATGGCATATAAATATTCTCCTTTTTTTATATCACTTAGTTCACCACAAATTACCTCAAGAAAACGCGTTGTGTGAGATGGCTCTGCCCAATGTAAACCAAAGAACCTTTCAGGATGTTGGGTGTATTTTTGAAGGATGCTTATTGGTATAGCAGAAGTATTGCTTGTCAACAGCGCATCAGCACCGATCACGTCTTCTATTTTTTTATACACTGATTTTTTTATATCATCATTTTCCAGGGTACATTCGATCACCAGCATACATTCTTTCAATTTGCCATAGTCTTCGGTAATAACAAGATTCGTGAGATAAGTTTCAGGATCATTTGTTATGAGCCCTTCCTTTTGTGACTTTACCAGGTGATTCGTTATGCGTTCACTGGCATGTTCCAGATCCAGCGCTATCGGGGCTATTGCCATTACCGGGTGGCCGGCAATAAGTAAACATGTGGTGATACTGCATCCCATCAATCCCAGTCCGACCACACCTGCCGGGATCTTCCCCGTTTCAATTTCCTGTTCATGCATGTTATATTTTTTTGATTTTGAATAATAGCCGGCATTACCTTAATCCTTAATCGCCCGGTAATTTAACATGGCCTTATTGTTAATTGAATTTCTTTTCAAGATAAACAATTTTAGCCTACTGCTGAATCCCAAATATCTCATGGGTGCATTCCAATTTGTCGCTCTTGCCCCTAACCTCTAAAGGGGAACAACTCT
>JBDTLZ010000127.1:0-9195 GCA_039934515.1 Ginsengibacter sp. | reverse complement strand
TTGCGTTACACGGGCGAGGACTATAAGCGTACAGCCCGGTCATGGCTGAATAAAGGACCAAAACGATCATAGCCCCAAAATTCCTGTCTTTTCATTAACGTTATGCAAAGAAAAAGCCACGGTTAAAACCGTGGCTATATCCTTTATTTTGCAAATTATTATTTTTATTCTGCTGAGTCATCTAAAACCAACGGATATTCAAATGGTTCATTGTACCCCGGATAAATTCCTTCAATAGTAACCTGTTTATCGGCTCCGATGATAGTGTTAAGGGCGTCCACATCTTTTACTTCTTTGCCATTTGCTTTTGTAATAATAAAGCCATCTCTCATCCTGGTTTGGTCGTTGATAGCTCCTTCATTTATTTTTCTTACTATCACACCACCATTTATCCCGTATTCTTTTGCTTTCTTCGGGTCGAGCGTCACAAGATCAGCCCCCAGCTTGTCAATCATGCCACTGGGTTTTACGATCGCATAGTTGCCCGCATTATTTTTCAAGGTAACCTGCACAGTATTCACAGTTCCGTTCCTGTCGTACGTTACATTTACTTTATCGCCCGGCTTATAATTGCTCAACTGCTCCTGTAATTCTGAGCCCGAACTAATAGAAACAGTATTGATCTTTCTTATAATATCACCTTTCTTAATTCCTGCCTGCAAAGCGGCTCCGTCTTTTGTTACATCGGTGATATAAATGCCATCAGCAGTTACAGGAATATTTTCTTTTTTCTTCTCCTGCTCATTAAGCATAGAGGCATCAATAAACATAGCACCTAAAAACCCTCTCTGAACACTACCATATTTAACAAGGTCATTAATAACTTTTTTTACGATGTTAACAGGTATCGCATAAGAGTAACCATTATAATAACCAGTAGGGGAGGCAATAGCAGAATTGATACCGATGAGTTGCCCGCTTGTATTTATCAAGGCGCCACCGCTGTTACCCATATTCACAGCAGCATCTGTTTGTAAAAAAGATTCTACTGCCATTGACCGGCCACCAGCCTTATCGCGGTTCAATCCCAACGCTCTTGATTTCGCACTAATAATACCTGCCGTAACTGTTGCATCAAGGTTTAAGGGATACCCCAAAGCCAATACCCATTGGCCGATCTTTACCTCTTCAGAATTACCATATAACATGAAGGGTAAGTTCTTTGCGTCAACTTTTACTACTGCAAGGTCATATGATGGGTCAGAGCCAATCACTTTGGCCGTATAGGTCTTTCTATCGCTTAATGTTACCGTTACCTCATCTGCCCCTGCCACTACGTGGTTGTTTGTAACAATGTAGCCATCATCACTTATAATTACTCCGGAACCGGAACCCATTGAAGGGTACATGCGGGGTTGCTGCCTGCCGTTTCCAAAAAACTGGTTGAAGAGATCATCACTACCAAAAAGATCGGAAAAAGGATTTTTCTGGTTCGGTAAGTTGTTGCTAACCTGGTGAGGATTGGTTTTTGTCTTGATATGGACTACGGTGGGGATAGCCGCTTCTGCAGCTTGTGTAAAATCTGCCGGTCCGGGTGTCGGATTTCCATTACCATCAAAGAAACCTGCATACTTGTAGTTGGAAGGAATGTTTGTGGATTGGAAATTGGGGTTGTTATTATTGTGTTGGTATTCGTTGTAGCCAAAAATAACTCCCATGGTCGTAAGTGCACTTATAAGCACTGTAAATAAAATGTTCTTTGTTTTCATTTATGATTCTTTTTAAATTGTATGGAATTAGCTTTTAATAGTCAGCATCAAATCGTGTGCCTTAGAATACCTTTTCTAGTCTAAAATTAAGCCAACCGATCAAATGCAGTAGTACCGCTTGTTTACCTTTAACAATTAATTAGTAAGCCTTTCGTAGATGTAAATTTAAGCTTTTAAAATCAGGAAATTATGGCAAACCGGGACATGACAAATTTAGCATGTTCTGCAAATTTTACAGCCCGTTACAGGGCTTTGAGAAACTTCATTGTATCTATTCCATCTGCGTAATCAAATAACCCGGGTCGCTGGGCTTGCCCAAATTTGAATTTCTCCCCACCGATAACACACTGGATATTTTTATCTTCATTTAAATCTCTCAATAAAACGGCTTTATCGTTATAAAAAGTATAGTGAAGCTGGCTCACAGGAGAAAAAATATTTTCATCTTCAAATAAAATAATGCTTTCATTTGTCATGTATAACTTGTTGTTCATAATGAGCAGGGCAAGGTTGTAATCATAGTTATTGCGGTACTTGGTATGGTCTGAAAAATATCCATATTTCCTAAAAGCCTCCAGCATGGGTATAAAATCGTAACCGGCAGGAACAAAAATCCTGGTAACATTGCGACACCCCAAACCAAAGTAAGTATGCACATCATCCGCAAGCAAAACAAGCTGTTCACCCGTCTCGGCTCCTGTTAAAACAGCTACCGACGTTTTATTCGTTCTGATCACTGAGGGGTATTTCCCAAAATAATATCTAAAATATCTTGAAGAATTGTTGCTACCGGTGGCTATATAGGCATCGCATTTTTTGAGAATTCCGGCAACTTCAACCAGGCTGCTACTCTGAGGGTTCCATTCAGAAAGCTTCTCAATAATATGCGCCGGGAGTACCGTATCCTTTTCGGAAAGCTTAATGATTTGCCGGTGCCCTGAAATGAAAACGCTCAAAAAATCGTGAAAACCTACCAACGGTATATTCCCTGCCATTACGATACCAACGGTCTTTTTGCTGGCAGGCTCATCGGGATGATAGTGATTCACCCATCCTTCCAGCTTTAGAGGATCCAGGAAAGCATCGGTAATATTTTTTAAAGCGAGATCCATGAATTCGCCCGTAAACCATTTATTTTTTTCAAAGGCCTTTTGCCTGGCAGCCGCCAATTTTTCGTCATCACTGGCCAGGTAATTTCCAAGCTTTTCCATTAAATGAATTCTTTCTGCTAAATCCATTGGTAAATAATTATCTGTTATATATTTGTAAGAAATTAATAAGAGCAAAAATCGCTTATTATTTGCAGTTTGTGAATGATTAAACTTATAAACAATGGCCATAAAAATTACAGATGAATGTATTAACTGCGGGGCGTGTGAACCGGAATG
Source organism: Ginsengibacter sp. (assembly GCA_039934515.1). Classification (GTDB taxonomy): domain Bacteria; phylum Bacteroidota; class Bacteroidia; order Chitinophagales; family Chitinophagaceae; genus Ginsengibacter. The sequence goes on along the minus strand of JBDTLZ010000127.1, from coordinate 6,098 downwards.
CCCCAATAACGCAATTTATGAAGGTGGAGTGGAATGGGCAATTGCAGATGGAACAACCATAAAAGGCGAGGTTAGCCTAATGGACGGTAGTTTGTTGGATGCTGACAAGCGGAACCCACCAATAGCAAATGATATTTATTACATTGTTCCTAATAAATGTACAGAGTGCCAGGGTTTTCATGAAGAGCCGCAATGCGCTGCAGTGTGCCCTGTTGATTGTTGTATTCCCGATGAAATGTACCAGGAAACAGTTGATGAGCTTTTAGCAAAAAAAGAAAAGCTGCATATATAAATGATATTTAAGGCTACGTGCCTATCATGCAGGTGATATTTCCTGTTATGGCGAGGGTATTGAAAAATACTTTCGCCTTTTTTCTACATTAAAAACCGATACTGTTGAAAAAAATAAATCTGATTTTGACGGTTTTAATTTTCACGTTTTCATTTACAATATCCTGCAAAACCAAAAAAACACCCGTAAAAAATAATACACCGGAAGAAATCATTAAAGCGGATGAAGCGTTTTCCACAATGAGCCATAAGGCAGGGATGAAAAAAGCCTTTTTAGAATATATCGATAATGAAGGCATATTGCTGAGATCAAACCACCCGCCCATTATAGGTGCCGATGCGATAGATTTTTTAAGCCAGGTAAATGATTCGTCCTACACATTAACATGGAGCCCTGGTGGCGGAGAAATAGCAGCATCTGCAGATTTGGGATATACTTATGGCATCTATAAGCTCGAAATGAAAGATACTGTTTTTAGAGGGACCTATGTGAGTATATGGAAAAGGCAAAAAGATGGTAAATGGAAGTTTGTACTCGACAGTGGCAATGAGGGTGTAGCAGAACGACAATAATTGATGTATCTGTTCTATGTTCAGTTTGTGCTGACGACATAAAAATATATCATACGCTCATAGCTACAATGAAAAGGACACACCAATAATAATTTTGAAAATAAACATTTACAATGAAACCCAGGATTGCTTTTGTAACAGGTGGATTTTCCGGCGAAGCGAAAATATCGTACCAGTCTGCCATCGTTATTGAAAAAAATATTGATAAAGAACGGTACGAGCTGTATAAGATTGACGTAACCACTGATGGATGGTTTTACGAATTACCACATGGCCAAAAGATTGAAGTGAATAAAAATGATTTCTCACTGTTGATTGAGGAAGAAATCATCACGTTTGACGCTGTTCTTATAGGCATACATGGAACACCGGGTGAAGATGGAAAGTTGCAGGGATATTTTGATATGTTGCACATCCCTTATACATCCTGTGATTGTGCTACATCGGCAATCACATTCAATAAAAGATATACGGTTGCTATTGCGGGAGCAAGCGGCATAAAAGTTTCAAAGTCTGTCCTGCTATTCAAAAAGAATTATCAAAGCCCGGATGAGCAGGTGAAGGATTTGAAATTCCCGGTTTTTGTAAAACCAAATAACGGAGGTTCCAGCATTGGTATGTCAAAGGTTAATTCTGCTTCTGAAGAATTAGGCGCAGCAATAGAAAAGGCTTTTAGGGAAGATGACCAGGTGTTAATTGAGGAATTTATTCATGGAAGAGAATTTACTATTGGCGTGTTCAGGGCAAAAGGCGAAATTATCACCTTACCGATAACCAATGTTATTTCGAAAAAAGATTTTTTTGATTATGAAGCCAAATACCAGGGAGCAAGTGAAGAGATCACCCCTGCCGAAATTGATGACTCAATAGCCAACAAAATAAGAAGTGCAGCCATGCGGGCTTACAGTATTTTTAATTGCAGGGGCGTTGTGCGTATAGACTTTATTTACAATGATGAAGAAGGGGCACCATATATGCTGGAAATTAATACAGTACCCGGGCAAAGTGAAGCCAGCCTTGTGCCGCAACAGGTAAAGTGCATGGGTTGGAGTATGAAAGAATTCTACACGGTATTGCTGGAAGAATGCCTACATAATTAAATCTCATTATATTGCACCTGGGCAAATCTATTAACCTATCTATTAATTGTGCTTAAATTTCTTTCAAAACAGCCATTCTGGGTAAATCTTGTGGCAGCTATTATTTTGGTCGTTCTTATTGTCTTTTTGTTTTTACAATCTCTAAGCTGGTTTACAAATCATGGTAGTTATCTTAAAATTCCGTCAGTTACAGGCAGGAAGGTTGCCGATGCCGTTAAATTCCTTGAAGATAAAGGATTTGATGTGATCATAACCGACTCTGTATATAATGACAGCCTCCCGCTCAATAGTGTTAAAAAACAAATACCCGATGCAGATGCGACTGTAAAAGTAAACAGAACGGTGTTTCTCAACATTAATCCTACCGTACTACCGATGGTTGAAATGCCAAAACTGGAGGGGCTTAGTTTTAGATTTGCAGTGGACAGGTTGGCTAAAAATCATTTGCAATTGGGTGACACCACTTATCGGCCGGATTTTATGAAGGGTTCAGTTCTTGAACAGAATTACAAGGGAAACAAGATCTTACCGGGCACAAAACTGCGGTGGGGTAGCGCTGTTGACCTTGTGGTAGGCGGTGGCCTTGCTGAGGTACAGATATTGGTGCCTGATCTCGTTGGACTCACCTTGATGGAGGCAAAACAGGAACTTGAATCAAAAGGTATTACCCTTGCAGCGGTATTGGCTACAGGAACAATTACTGATACACTCAAGGCTTTTGTTTTCAAGCAAAATCCTGATGTTAAAGATGAAGAAAGTAATACCAATTTTATCAAACCCGGACAAACGATGGATCTGTGGATTTCGGCTAAACCCCCCGTACCTGATAGTTTAAAAAATGGGGGACTGCAAACAGATAGCTTGAAAACGAATAACTAGTGTTAAGTTAAGTGTACTATCACAAAATACGGTCACAAGAATTTTAAATATGAATTACCCGAATTTATGAAAGCCATCTTATTTAATTTACGTCATGTGTACTTTGTTATTCGTATGATAAAATAAAGAGAACGCCGTTTTATATTTAACACAGTACCAGTGTTATGCCACTAATGAAAAGATATAAAATAGATATGGGGATCCGAGGCAAAATTCGTGTAGTAACCAATGCGACAAAATTAGCATTGTCACGACAACAAAGGCAGTGGTAACGAAGTCCCACATTTCTTATATCGGGAATTGAGCGGTTAGGGGGAATCAAATGCGCAAGTTATGTAACAGGGTTAACTTGTTGAATTGTTTCAAAATAACTATAAACCCAATTAAATTAGTATGAAAAATATCAGTCCGGAAGAAGTAAAGCAAAGATTGGATGCCGGTGAAGCGCTCCATCTTATTGATGTAAGGGAGTCTTATGAAAATGTGGAGTTTAATATTGGGGGGAAATTGATACCGCTTGGCCGGATTCAATCGTTGGACATAGATGAACTCGAAGCTTTAAAGGATGAGGAAGTGATTTTTTACTGCCGCAGCGGTAACCGCAGTGGAATTGCCGCAATGATAATGGACCAGTCCGGATTCACAAATACTAAAAATTTAACCGGTGGTATGCTTGCCTGGCAGGAAAAATTTGTTAACTAAGATTAACCGTCATAGTAAATGGAAAGGAATCGTTTTATGTTATTGACTATCCTGGTTGATCACAGGCAATATTGAATTGGGAGGATATATGCACAGTAACAATTGCTAACATTTACCTTATGAGGTTTGCCTAAAAAATAAAAGCGGACAAGACTGCCCGCTCGGAATGTGCTAAAACTAAAAAGCACATGAGAAAATTTCAAATGTAATTTATAAGACATCTGTAATCGAAAAAAAAATAGATTACTGAACCATGAATTAATGGAAGTAACAAGTGAAAAAGCGTCTCCAACACCAAAAACGGGAAGTAAATTTGATAGCATTTCCCCTTATAACCTGATATTAATAGCAGCCAGGAAATTTATTCCAGCCATAGGAAAGTAGTAATTTTCAACAGCGAGATCACCGCCTGAAATGTAATTGTAGGTATAACCATTGGCTTCATATTTTTTGTCAAAAAGATTATTCAACTGGAAAATAAAATCGATCCCTTTAAAAATATTTTTTTTGCCCATGCTGTAAGACAATCTTAAATTCTGTACATAATAAGGATTGATACTCCTGTTTGTGTGCGACGTGTTATCAAGAAACTGCCGGCCTACGTATTTTGATTGCCAACTAATTTCGCCATTCAGAAGCGGTATGATATTTATTGTTACTGAAGCAACAGAACAAGGTGAAAAAGCGATATCGGTGTTATGATATTGGTAAACTCTTTGTGCGCCGTTATCATAGTCATCTACATATTCTGTAAAGGTTTTTATTTTGTTTTTGCTGAAAGAAATATTGCCGGCCGCATTAATCCATTCTGTAAATTTTGCTGTTCCCTGCAATTCAATACCCAATCGGTAGCTTTTTGGCGCATTCGTGCGGGTATAGGCACCGACATCATTTATCTTACCCGTTGATACTAACTGGTTGTGATAAGTCATATAGTACAACGTAGCACCCCAACTATAGACAGCATTTATTTTTTGTGCACCAATTTCCAAATCATACAATATTTCAGGTTTGGGAACCTGGTTTAACCCGGCCTCAAAATCATCACGGTTGGGTTCCTTTGCGCCAACCGAATAGGAGAGGTAGGCCTGGTAGTTGTTCTTATTAAATGAAATGCCGGCTTTTGGATTAAAGAAGGAATAATTTTTATCTATGTTGATTCCCGGGTTTGATTGGAAACCTTTAATATCATAATTCACAAACCTTCCCTGTACATCAGCAAAACCGGAGAAGCCGGAACCTAATGTTTGCAGAACTTTTGCATATAAATTAAGATCGCGTTTATTGGCAGGCAAATCGGAATAGGTGTAATCTTTAGGGAAACCCTGTTGTGCCCACACCACTACATTGTAATGTTTTCCATCATATTTATTCCATCCGCCTCCGATAGTATATTGCGTTTTGTTCGTATTATACCGGGCAGAAAAAATTCCGCCGTAATAATAATTATCGAGCCACAAACGCCTTACGAGATCAGTTGAAGTAAGGGTATCCGTGCCATTGATATAATCTGGCAATCCATAGTTTCCAAATAATTGTTGAGCCCTGTATTCTTCGTAATATCCATTTCCCCTGGTAAGAAATAGTGCCGTGTTAAAACTGAGCTTACTATTTATTTTCCTGTTATAAAAAAGCTGGTAATGCGTTTGCGTATAATTGTCTGTTTCATTGGTATATGGTGCTCCGGGCTTTTCAGTTCCCGCCGGGTTATACCTACGGTTGCTATCAAGGTAACTTTCCGGGATACCATACCATGCCTGGTAAGTTTTTTCTTTCCCATTTAAAATATTCAGCCGGAGTGAACTGTTTTTATCGATGTAAGCACTGCTTACAAAAAATGATTGCAATTTTGATGAAGCCCGGTCAATAAAGCCGTTGCTGCTGATTTGAGAAACCCTTACATCGGTTGTAAAATGATTGCTCAACAAGCCAGTGCCGGTTTTGATGGTATTCTTCCATGAATCAAAAGAACCATAACTGTTATTTAATTCAACATACTTCTCCTTATTTATTTCATTGGTCGAAAGATGTATCGTTGCACCAAAAGCACCCGCGCCATTGGAAGATGTGCCTACTCCGCGTTGTACCTGTATTGAATTCAATGATGAAGCGATGTCGGGCAGATCGACAAAAAAAGTGCCCTGGCTCTCTGCATCATTATATGGTATGCCGTTAAGCGTCACATTCACCCTGGAAGCATCCGACCCGCGAATTCGAATCCCGGTATATCCAACTCCGTTGCCTGCATCAGAATTCACCACTACAGAAGGGGTTTGGTTTAATATAAAAGGAAGATCCTGTCCCAGGTTCACCTTTTCGATATCCTTTTTACCAATGTTGGTCTTGGTGAACGGAGCCAGGTCTGCTGCCCTTATCGAAGTTATTTCAATGTTCTCCAGCATCAGCGTATCAGCAGGTTTCCTTCCGGCACTATCCTGTGCGGAAACAAGTAAACTCCTTAATAAAAAGGCGGTTGTAAAAATTAATCTGTCCATAGTAGTATTCTTTTAGCGAAAAGGATATTACCATGAAAAGAGGTGGGAATAAATTGTT
>JBDTLZ010000126.1:0-11932 GCA_039934515.1 Ginsengibacter sp. | reverse complement strand
GCTTTGTTGATTTATCCGAATCCTGCCTATACTGACCTCACGCTCCAGGTCATTACAGGCGGCCAAAATGAGAAAGTTACTGTAGATATTATAGACAATTCAGGAAAGGTGGTCATTAGAAGAATGTTTGTACTCCCAGCCGGACAAAATTATGTATCATTTGAAGGAATTGATAAGTTACCGGCATCGACCTATATCGTAAGGGTGAAATCACCGACGGTGAATGAAGTTGAAAAATTAGTTGTTGGTAAAAAATAGAATGTATTACTAAATAACAAAGCCGGGCTCAGCCCGGCTTTGTTATTTAATTTCGTACAGGCTTTCCTGTTTTTAAAACACTTTCCAGGCGTTCCAATGTCTTTTTTTCTCCACAGAGGCTTAGAAAGGCTTCTCTTTCAAGATTGAGCAGGTATTGTTCACTCACCATTGTGGGCTCGCTTAGATCACCACCGCACATAACATAGGCTAGTTTCCTGGCAATGGTAACATCATGATCTGTTATATAATTTCCACGGATCATCCCGTTAATGCCGGCGTATAACATGCCCAAAACAGAACGCCCTAATACTTTAATATCTGTTCTTTGTACCGGCATTGTATAGCCTTTATTAAATATTTCAATCACACTCTCTTTAGCATCTGCAATTCTTCTTGATTGGTTCATGCTTACAACGTCTATCCCTTTACGTAAGATGCCATAACTATAAGCTTCAAATGCCGAAGTAGAAACTTTGGCTGTGCCAATTGTCAGAAACCTGCTTTGCAGCGTTACCGTTTCGGGTTCATTCTCATGCATTTCATCTGCTGCACGTAAGGTAAATTCTTTTGTCCCTCCTCCGCCGGGAATTAGCCCTACACCGAGTTCAACAAGCCCTATATAACTTTCTGCGGCGGCTTGTACTTTATCACTATGAAGGCACATCTCGCACGCTCCTCCAAGCGTTAAACCATGTGGCGCCACAACAACCGGGATAGATGAGTACCTAAGCCTCATCATCGTATTTTGAAACAGCCTTATGGCCAGGTCAAGCTCATCATACTCCTGCTCAGCAGCATACATAAAGATCATACCCACATTTGCCCCGGCACTAAACTGGGCGCCTTCATTTGCTATCACAAGCCCCTTATATTTTTCTTCTGCTATTGCTACAGATTTGTTAATGGCTTCGAGCACCTCGCTCCCGATACTTCCCATTTTTGTATTCCATTGCAATGCTGCAACATCATCGCCAAGGTCGTACAAGTTACAGGCATTGTTTTTCCAGATCGTTTTTTCTTTAAGATCACTCAATATTATGAACGACTCGCCACCGGGTAATTTTTTGTAGGTACTGGTACTAACGTCATAGTATAGACGCTTCCCGTTATCGATTTTATAAAAAGAGGTATTGCCGGCGGCAATGAAGGCAGTCACCCATGGCGCAACAGGATAACCGGCCTGCAGCATAGCATCAACTGTGGCTTTTACGCCAAGTATGTCCCATGATTCGAAAGCCCCGGTCTCCCAGCCAAACCCCGCTTGCATGGCGTCATCAACGCGATAAATTTCATCACTTATTTCAGGGATGCGGTGAGAGATGTAGGAAAAAAGGCTGTAGTGGAAAGCACGGTAAAAGTCACCGGCTTTATCTTTACCCGCGACAAGGATTGGTAAGCGTCCTTTCACGTCATCTATCGCTTTGACTGCATCGAGGGTTGCAAATTTCGGCTTTTGACGCGGCCCATATTCAAAAGTTTGCAGGTTAAGTGTAAGGATGTCCTTTTGTCCTCTGTCACTGGTAACCTTTTTGAAAAAACCCTGTCCTGTTTTATCGCCCAGCCATTTATTATCAACCATTTTTTGCAGCCATGAAGGAATGGCAAATGTTTCACCGCCTTCATCGGAAGGACAATTTTCTTTTACCCCTATTGCGACTTTTACAAGCGTATCGATTCCTACAAGGTCGGCGGTGCGGAATGTTGCAGACTTGGGATGCCCGATCAGAGGCCCTGTTAAAACGTCTATATCATCTATGCCGAGACCAAGCTTTTCCATGTTATGAAAAACAGAGAGTATACTAAAAACACCGATACGGTTGGCTATAAATGCCGGTGTGTCCTTGGCGAGCACAGTGGTTTTTCCAAGATACAAGTCTCCATAATGCATTAAGAAATCAATAACTTCCTGGTCAGTATCGGGTGTGGGAATAATTTCAAGAAGGCGTAAATAGCGTGGGGGATTAAAAAAATGAGTGCCGCAAAAATGCTTTTTGAAGTCATCACTTCTTCCTTCAGTCATGAGGTGAATTGGAATACCCGAAGTGTTTGAAGTAACAAGTGTACCCGGCCTGCGAAAATTTTCTACCTTCTCAAAGATTTGCTTTTTAATGTCCAGCCGTTCTATCACTACTTCTATTATCCAGTCACAATTGGCAATATCCTTCATGTTGCTATCAAAATTGCCGGTGCTGATATTTTTCACAACATTTTTTGTAAAAACCGGGGATGGGTTAGATCTTAAAGCAGCAGCCAAAGCATCATACACGATCTTATTGGGATTTGGCTTTGCCCCTTCCACTGCGGGAGCGGCAATATCCAATAACAATACCTGGAGGCCGGCACCTGCAAAATGACAAGCAATGCGGCTTCCCATAATACCACTGCCCAAAACAGCCACTTTTTTTATAGATCTTTTTTGCATAGTAAATTAGTTAGTTAAACAACTATTCATTGTGAAATTAGCGAAAAATTGTATCTACACTTAAAACCATATTAATTCAAAAATGCAGGTACCAAACAGCTATTCACCGGACACGGCTGTTGACACTGCACTCCAATCGATATTTTCTTTATTATCATTTACCAACTGCTGCATATTTTTTTGTAACAATGATGCGAGCGGCATCGGTTGATCAGCAGACGCTGCCTGTTGCAAAACCAGGTTAATATCTTTTAATCCCAATTTCATAGAAAATGCTGCGGGTTCATATTTTTCCTGTAAAATAATATTGCTATAGTTAATATATACCGGTGCGCTAAATAAAGTCTTTGTAAACATATTCCACATTTGTTGTGCATCTACGCCGCTTTTTGCAGCTAGGCTTATGCTTTCGCCTATTGCTTCAAGCGCAGCTGCAATCAAAAAATTACCACAAAGTTTTATTGTATTTGCCGCAGAAATCATATCTCCAAAATCCCAAATATTGAGGCCGCCTGCATCTTTAAGCAAGGGTTCTGTTTCTTTACGGATTTTTTCATCGCCACTTACAGCAAAATTTAATTTCTTTTCGGCGGCCGCTTCCGGTCTCCCAAAAACCGGGGCTGCCAGGTAACCTTGGTGGTGTTGCCGGTGAAGCACGGCAAGATCAGCGGCAGTTTGAGGAAGAATGGTGCTCATAGAAATATGAAGACTGCCTGCGGGTAAATGGTTGAAAAGGCCATTCTCCCCTTCACAAATATTTTTCAAAGCTGCATCATCGGAAACAATAGTAAAAACAATATCACATTGCTTTGCAAGCGCAGCAATGGTTTCACATACAATTGCCCCCTTCGCTGCAAGTGGCTCTGTTTTAGAAACAGTGCGGTTGTAAACACATAAGGTATGGCCACTATTCACCAGGTTTAACGCGATAGGTCTTCCGAGGTTGCCCAATCCAATAAAACCAATTTTCCCACTCATAAAAATATTTTAACGGTTTTGATTAGGTTACCGGTGCCCCGGGATTGATTGCGCTTTCGGGGCTCACAAAAAATAATTTCCCTTGCGCGTCTTCTGCCATTAGGATCATTCCATTACTTTCAATACCCCTCATTTTCCGGGGAGCGAGGTTCGCCACCACGACCACTTGCTTGCCAGCTATTTCTTCGGGCGTAAAATGCAAGGCAATGCCCGAAACAATTGTTCTTTTTTCAAACCCGAGATCTATTTCAAGTTTTAAAAGTTTATCTGCTTTTTCAACTTTAACTGCTGAAATTATGGTTCCAATTTTTAAATCAATTTTTGCAAAATCATCAAATGCTATTTCGGCTTTGCCTGCTTCCATTTTGTTTTCTTGTTTATGATTATCATTAATTGGAGGCGTACTGTTTACAGGTGTTGTTGATCCACCGGTTAATTTTTCAACCTGTAAGCTAATTTCCGCGTCTTCGATTTTCCGGAATAATAATTCCGGTGATCTTAAACTGTATCCAATGCTTAGAAGTTTTGTTCTGCCTGCGTTTTCCCATTCCAGCATTTTATCCACGACCTTCAGCATATGAATCATTTTCTTTGCGGTAAAAGGCAAAAAAGGATTTATAAAAATGGCAAGATTGGCAGTAAGCTGTAAGCAAACATGCAAGGAATTGTCTATTTCTTTTTGCTTAATTTCCACGGCATGCTTTGAGCTTTCAGTTTCATCGGCAGCCAAAAGCGCTATAGCGGATGCTTTTTTCCAGGGTTCTTTTTCCTGTAAATATTTATTACCTTTTCTTGCCAGGTCAATTACTTCAAATAGTGCATCACGAAATTTGAACTGGTCGAGTAAGTTTTCAATCTTTAGTTTTGTATTTGCGAATTCCTGCATCATTTGCTTATCTGCCGAGTCAAGAATTTCATTGTGAAGCCTTGGCACTTTTCCATTGCAAAGCTTGTGCATGAGGACAAGGGTCCGGTTTACGAAATTTCCAAAAATCGCCACCAGCTCACTATTGTTCCTGTCCTGGAAATCTTTCCAGGTAAAATCGTTATCCTTGGTTTCCGGGGCATTCGCACACAGGACATACCGGAGCACATCCTGCTGACCGGGAAAATCTTTTAGATATTCATCGACCCATACGGCCCAGTTGCGGCTTGTCGAAACCTTTTGGCCTTCAATATTTAAAAATTCATTTGCAGGTACATTATCAGGTAAAATAAAATTGCCGTGGGCTTTTAACATTGCGGGGAAGATAATGCAATGAAAAACAATATTATCCTTACCTATAAAATGCACGAGTTTCGTATCATCTTTACACCAGTAATCATCCCAGTGGGCTGTAAGCTCTTTCGTAGCGGAAATATAACCAATGGGAGCGTCAAACCACACATAAAGTACCTTGCCTTCAGTTCCCGGCAACGGAACTTTCACGCCCCACTTACTGTCGCGGGTCATTGCACGTGGCTGTAAACCTTTATCCAGCCAGCTTTTGCATTGTCCGTATACATTGTTTTTCCAGTCTTTGTGATCTTCGAGTATCCATTGCCGTAAGAACGGCTCATAATCCTGGAGGGGAAAATACCAATGTGTCGTTTTCTTTTTTACCGGCACTGCATCGCTTAAAGCGCTTCGTGGAGTTATTAACATTTCGGGGCTTAACGAAGACCCGCAATTTTCACACTGATCGCCATAGGCATTGGGATATCCACATACCGGGCAGGTTCCGGTAATATACCGGTCTGCTAAAAATAGCTGCTTCTCCTCATCGTAGTATTGTTCTGTTTCCCTTTCTTCAAAGAGGCCCTTTTCATAAAGGTTTAAAAAAAAATCCGAAGCAGTCTTGTGGTGAATTTCATTTGATGTACGGGAATACACATCAAATGAAATCCCCATTTTCTCAAAACTGTCTTTAATGAGGGCATGGTATTTATCAACAATTTCCTGGGGGCTCACATTTTCTTTCATTGCCCTTATGGTAATCGGAACACCGTGTTCGTCGCTACCGCCAACAAATTTTATGTCTTTATTTTTCGCCCGGAGATAACGGGCATAAATATCTGCCGGGATATAGCACCCTGCCAGGTGGCCAATGTGGACCGGCCCGTTAGCATATGGTAACGCCGCAGTTACTAAATATCTCTTGAATTCTTTCATGTTCCGTTAACCGCACGTTCAATTATCCTGCGGTTTGCAAAAATACCGCAAAGCCTGCCAATGCCCAAACAAACAAAAAACACAAAAATAGAAGGTACGGCGGTAGCAGGAATTGTCGGTATAACTTAGTGGCCTTTGAGCTCATTTATAGTTATCTGCGGAGCCAGTACGTTGTGGCATTTTTCAACAACCAGTTCATGTGATAGTGTAAAACCAGCTGATTGCTTTATGTCATGACATGAAGCACCGGCTTTTATAATATATTTTCCCGCGTCTGCAATCCACGATGAGCGGTGTGTATCGAAAGAGGCGAGATCACCAGGGTAGATATTAAAACGCAGCGTTTCGCTCTCCCCGGGTTTTAATGATCGTGTTTTGGCGAAGGCCTTAAGTTCTTCACCTGGCTTGTCAAGCTTTGCAGAAGGAGCAGTTACATAAATTTGAATGATCTCTTTCCCGGCCAGGTTTCCTGTGTTGGTAACCGTGAGAGAAGCGGTGAGTTTTCCCTGGAAGGCCGGGGAACTCACTTTTAGCTTACCGTATGAGAATTTTGTATAGCTTAAGCCATATCCAAAATCATACGCGGTTTTGACGTTATAAGTGTCAAAGTACCTGTAGCCAACATAAATGCCTTCATCGTAAGTAACTTCGGCAGGTATTTGTTTCATGCCAAAGTTGCCAGTGGTCCCCTTTTCAGGAAATTCTTTTCCGGGAAAATTTTTTGCTGACGGCACATCATCGTAATTTATTGGAAAAGTTGTAGCCAGCTTGCCTGATGGATTTACTTTCCCGGTTAGCAGGTCAGTTATTGCATTTCCGCCTTCCATCCCAGGCTGCCACGCCAGCAATATCCCGTCTGCCTGGTCTCTCCAGCTTGCAATTTCTATCACCCCACCAATGTTTAATACGACAATTAGTTTTTTATTTTTTGCATGAAATGCATCTGCTACATTTTTGATCAGCGTTTTCTCGATATCTGATAAATCAAAATCATTTTCTAGTTTCCGGTCATTCCCTTCCCCGGCATTTCTACCAATAACAACAACAGCAATACCTGCTTCTGCAGCTTTTTTATTGATGTTTTCTTTTTCAGCCGGAAACTTAGGTATCGGCGGGGTCGGGTTCAGGAATTCTTCAAAAAAACTTTTTTTAGGATGTTTTGATTTCTCCACGCCGATATAGTTTATATACCTGTTTTTTAGATCCCCATCAACGTTATAACCTGCATTGGAAAGCCCCTTCTCAATTGATACCGTATACAATTTGTTTACATCGCCACTACCGGTACCACCGGCAATAAGCTCATATCCATTAATGCCAAATAGTGCAATGTTCCGGATGCTTTTGCTGATGGGAAGTACCTCATCTTCATTCTTTAGCAATACCATTCCTTCAGCCGCAACTGTGCGTGAAATTTGGGCGTGCTTAGGTAGGTCAGGCTTATCGGAAAATTTATAATTTTTAGATGAGGGTGATTGTAGAACAAGGTCTATAAGCCTCCCGGCATTTTTAGTCAAAATTTTTTCATCAAGTGTTCCGTTCTTTACAGCTTCAATAATTGTTTTTGTTTGCTGCGGTGTTCCCGGCATCAATAAGTCATTGCCTGCTTTCATTTGAGCAACCGGGTCTTTTCCACCAAACCAGTCGCTCACTACAAGGCCCTTAAATCCCCATTCTTTTCTTAAGATGGTCGTGAGTAAATCATATTCCTGGGAAGTATACGTACCGTTTATCATATTGTAGGAGCTCATTACTGTCCAGGGATGCGATTTCCCGACAGCAATTTGAAATCCTTTTAAATAAATTTCTCTCAACGCCCTCTCACTTAAAATAGTATTAACAGTGTTGCGGTTGGTTTCCTGGTTGTTGGCAGCAAAATGCTTGATCGATGTGCCGACACCGTTTGATTGAATTCCATTTACAATAGCTGCGGTCATATTTCCGGCAACAACAGGATCTTCAGAAAAGTATTCAAAATTTCTACCGCCTAAAGGATTGCGGTGAATATTTAATGCAGGCCCCAGGATAATATCAATACCATATTCATGCGCTTCGCTTCCAAAGGCAACGGCCATTTTTTTTACGAGAGCAGTGTCCCATGTGGAAGCAAGCAAAGTACCAACCGGCCAGGCTGTTGCATAATATGATTTTGCGCTATCGCCCTTTCGAAAAGGATCGATCCTTACACCTGCGGGACCATCAGAGACTACTAAGGAGGGCACGCCTAAACGGGGGATGGCAAAAGTAGTACCGGCTGCCCCAGGCACCTTATCCTGCGTTTGTCCAATTACCGGGCCTTCAGCCTGGTTTCCCGGCATTTTAAGGCCATTACCCACAAGCAATCCTGCTTTTTCTTCCAGGGTCATTTTACCCACCAGTTCCTTTGCCCTGGCTGTGGCAACTTGTTGTGCCTGGATGTTGTACGCAGCAGCAAAGAGCAGGATACAGGCAATCGTTTTTTTCATTTCCGGGATGATTAATTTTTCAATGTGTTATTATGACGCAATGTAAAATTATTTGCGAAATCACGGGCTTTTTATTTAATATGCCTGTTGTCACTTACTTTTATATATGACTTTTGAAAAAGAACTCAGGGATCATTATTTACATGGCCACGAAAAGTACCTCCGGCATATTTCGGTTGATTGCGTGATATTTGGATTTCACAATGGTGAACTCAAAGTATTGCTGCTTCATGCACGGTATGCCGGGAAGTGGGCGCTGCCGGGTGGTTTTATATTGAAAGATGAACATATGGACCACGCAGCAGAGCGAATTTTGCGTGTAAGGACTGGTCTCGATGAAATATACCTTCAGCAATTCCGGGTTTTTAGTGATCCGGGCCGGTCTACGAAAAAGATGAATGAGCAGTTCTTAAAAAATGCCGGCCTGAAGAGTTTCAAAAGCTGGATGTTTGAGAGGTTTATAACCGTCGGCTATTATGCACTGGTAGATTTTACCAGGGTGGCTCCTTTTCCGGATAACATTTCTGATGCGTGTGACTGGTTTAGCATCTACAATCTTCCGGAAATGATACTGGATCACCGCAATATTTTCGATGCAGGTTTACACAATTTGCGTGTTCAGCTTAATTTTCAACCTGTTGGGTTCAATCTCCTGCCAAGGAAATTTACAATGCCGGAATTGCAAAAATTGTATGAGACCATATTGGACAAAAAATTAGACAGGCGCAACTTCCAACGTAAAATTATTGCGACAGGTATTTTAAAGAAGCTGGATGAAATTAAATGGGGCGTAGCGCACAAGGCTCCGTTTTATTATAAATTTGATTTACGCAAGTATGAAAAAGCTTTGAAAGCAGGACTAGGTTTTGAGTCATAGTTGTTACGCTAATGAATAATTCATGAATCGAAAAAATTTCCTTTCTTCAATGATTCCTGCTGCGGCATCTTTAACAGCCGTTGCAAAAGGACATTTGGAGATGGCAACAGATAAAGCGGAGTGCCATGATGACGGTGTTAAAATTCCCCAATACCTGAAACACGGAGATTTCATTGGAATCACTTGTCCTTCAGGGTACATAAGTTATGCGGATATACAGCCGGCTGTTGATAAGATGACGGAGTGGGGTTTTGAAGTTCGTATAGGCGATACCGTTGGCGCCAGGGATTTTACTTTTGCGGGCAGTGACGAACAAAGGACAAAGGATTTTCAACATATGATCGATGATCCATCTATAAAAGCGGTTATGCTCGGTCGTGGAGGGTATGGGGCCGTACGCATCATTGATTCAATAAATTTTAAAAAATTCGTCTTAAATCCTAAATGGATCATTGGTTTTAGTGATGCAACCGTTTTTCATTCACACTTGAATAGAAACTTTGGAATCGCTTCAATACATTCCAAAATGTGCAATAGCTTTCCTTCAGACTGGAATACGGCAGAACCAAAGCAGGTTGATTCGATAGAATCAATAAGGAAATGTTTGTCAGGTGAGCGGATGAAGTATGCTGCAGTTTCAAATGATAACAATAGCCAGGGGATTGCAGAGGGCGTATTAATTGGTGGTAATTTGTCTATTTTGCAAAACCTTGCAGCAACTGATTCTGATATTAATACCGACGGTAAAATTTTATTCCTAGAAGAAGTGGAAGAATATCTTTACAGCATTGACAGGATGTTTTGGAACATTAAGCGGAGCGGTAAACTGGATAAATTGAAGGGCCTCATACTGGGAGGATTTAATAAAATCAAAGCCGATGACCCGGGCGAGGACTTTGGCAGAACTATTTATGAGATAATTTTGGAAAAAGTAAAGGAATACAATTATCCCGTTTGTTTTGAATTTCCCCTAGGACATCAAAAAGAAAATTATGCACTGAAGTGTGGGATAAAACATAAACTTGAGGTATCGCATGATGGTGTAATACTTACGGAGGTTTGATGTTAACACTGATGAATTGTTCAACATTTATCCGCGAATGACAGGCCATTGCGGAGTTTACTTTGATGAAAAAATGCATTATATAAAGTATACATTGTTCAATAACAAGGCAGGATATACACCATTGAGGTGCAACAAATAAATCAACAAGAATTCAACAATAAATTAATGAACCCGTGATCACAATTCCTCCATATTTAAGCCCTGGTGATAAGATTGCAATCGTGTGCCCCGGCGGATACATGCCTTACGGAAAAGCCGTTACGGCAATTGAAACAATTACGGGCTGGGGATTTGAAGTAATTCCTGGTAAAACACTGGGCACCCAGGTCAATTATTTTTCCGGCACTGACCGGGAAAGGCTCAATGATCTCCAGGCTATGATGGATGCCGATGATATTAAAGCAATATTTTGTGCAAGGGGCGGATATGGAATGGGAAGGATTATTGACGGCCTTAGCTTTAAAAAATTTAAAAAGAACCCGAAATGGATAATTGGGTACAGCGACATAACTGTTCTGCAGAGCCATCTTTTTTCCAATTATAAAATTGCTTCGCTTCATGCACCGATGGCTGCAGCCTTTAACGATGGCGAATCCGGCAATCAATATATTCAAAGTATTCATGATACAATAGTGGGCAGAAAAACCGAGTATGCCTCCCCGGGCAATGTATTTAATCAAAAGGGTAAAGCTTCGGGTACTTTAGTTGGTGGAAACTTATCACTGCTGGTACATTTGATAGGGACTGCTTCGGAGATAAAAACAAAAAATAAGATTTTATTTCTCGAAGACGTGGGGGAGTATATTTACAATGTGGATCGGATGATGTACCAGTTACAGCGAAGTGGCAAGCTTGAAAACCTTAGTGGATTAATAATAGGAAAGTTTACAGATATGAAAGATACGGCTATCCCATTCGGACAAAGGGCTGATGAGGTCATAAGAGATATTGTAAAAGATTACGATTACCCGGTTTGCTTTAATTTCCCCGTAAGTCATGAAAAGGAAAATTATGCGTTGAAAATCGGAGTAAAATACCGGCTTTCTGTATCAGGCACTTTAACTGAATTAAAAGAATTATAGTATGGTATATTTGCCCGATGAAGTTTACCATCATTCGTTTTTTTAAAATCACTTTTATACGGCTAAAGCTTCACGTATTTTTTTCCTGGCTTACTGGTTTGTGGCAGCAGATGACCTGGATGACGTGGCTGTCAAAATGGGCAAACGAGAATAAGAAAGTTGCGTTTAATGATTTCCCTTCTGCCTGGAATTATAATAAACGGTTTGAACTCTACCAATACGTTATAGAAAAGGAAGTATTAAATCTCGAAATAAACTACCTGGAATTTGGCGTGGCAGATGGCCATTCCTTTAACTGGTGGATGAATACCAACACACATCCGGCTTCGTCTTTTTATGGTTTTGATACGTTTACCGGGTTGCCCGAAAATTTCGGCCCTTATAAAAAGGGAACTTTTGATACAGGAAACAAAATTCCGGCAATCAAAGACGACAGGGGAGAATTTTTCCAGGGCTTGTTCCAGCAGACTCTACCGGAATTTTTGAAAACTTTTGACAACAGTAAAAAATTAATTGTAATGCTGGATGCAGATCTTTATACAGCCACATTATTCACCCTCACAAGCCTTGCTCCATTTCTTAAAAAAGATGATATTATTTTCTTTGATGAATTTGTAGTTCCCACACATGAA
>JBDTLZ010000125.1:0-8375 GCA_039934515.1 Ginsengibacter sp. | reverse complement strand
AACTTTGGGCTTGTTGTAAATAAAGTAGGAAGATGTCATATAAAACAGCTCTTTTTGATTTGGTTATTTGGACTATTGATTTATTGAGATTTTAACCTTTTAACTTTTGTAAAAAGTCCACAATTTAACAATTTAACAATTTAATTTTACCTCCCGGCATAAACCTTTAAAAAGAAATTGTACAAATGAAATGTACCCGCCTCATCGTGCTGGTCTTACCCATGATTTTAGGGTATACTACCGCTTCAGCACAGGTAAAAAGTGCCGCCTCAGAAAAGATAATGAAGGAAGCGATCATCGATGCAGCCGGTATACACAAAAATGTATTCGTTATCTTCCACGCATCATGGTGTGGATGGTGTCATAAAATGGATGATGCCATGAGCGATGAAAAGCTGAAATCACTTTTCGACAGCAATTATATAATCGTCCATCTGACCGTTGATGAAAGCGGTGACAAAAAAGATCTTGAAAACCCGGGTGCCAGGGAACTGCGAAAAAAATATCATGGTGATCAACAGGGCCTTCCTTACTGGTTCATACTTGATTCAAAAGGAAATTTTCTTGCAGATTCACGGTTAAAAACAGGTAATCTTGCCGGAAACAAAAGGCGGGGAAATGTGGGTTGCCCGACACGCAATGATGAAGTACAATATTTTATAAATGTGATCCGAAAAACATCTTCTCTTAATGACAGCCAGCTTACATTGATACAAAAGCGCTTTTTGAATAACCGGTAATCTTACAGGCTATTGTTCTAATATCTTCACTTCTGTTCTCCGGTTTTTTTGCCGGCCCTCTTCAGTAGTATTTTCTTCTATGGGCTCTTCGGCGCCATATCCTTTTGCCACAAGCCGGTCATTACTGATACCTTTAGAAACCAGGTATACAACAATGGATTTAGCCCTTTCCAATGACAGGATAAGATTTTTAGCATCGCTACCGACATTATCAGTATGGCCCCCAATCTCTATACGCTCATTGGGCTTTCTTTTTAAATAGTCTACCAGGTCATCCAGTGTTGGATAGGACGTGGGGCGCAGCAATGATTTGCCAAAATCAAACTCGACGTCTTCCAATACAAAGGTCTTTGGCGGATCAAATTCCAGGTTTACAGTGAACGGGTTTTTATAATACGCATTGGCAGCCAGGGCAGGGATATCCAAAACATTCTGGCTTACCGAATCTTTAAAGCCCATAATATAAATATCGTATTTGTCACCTGTCGGGAGCCTTGTAGCAAACTTGCCGCTCTCATCGCTTATTACCTGGTATTCATTGCTGTTTTTCTGGCTACGGAATATGACCAGTTCATTGTTCTTTGGCAGTTTTGATCTCATATCCAGGATGGTACCTTCAACTTTTGCGTCTTTTGGAAGGTTCAGTGGAGGCGTCGTTTGACAATCCGCAACAAAAAAAATAACGCTGGTAAGAAAAAGGAAAAGGATGTGTTTCATAAAAATTAATTTGCAAACGGTCATTACGCTTCTACTACCGCGTAGTATGATAGTATAAACTTAAGAAAAGTTGCATAGAAGAACTGATTCTCTTCAACAACGAAAAATAAGATATTTTATTATTCATTGATTCACAGGATTCAATAAGCAAGCTGCTGTCGCTTTTAAAGCATTTTATATTCCTGGTTATCCAAAAATCGAAAAAGCCATTCAATCAAGAATGGCCTTTACAGTATGCTTGTGATAAAGATTTAGCTGCATCCCATGCTATTCCCGCAATTCAAACATTTATAACAGGTGCCGCTGCGAATGGTTATGTGTCCGCATGTATTACATGCCGGCGCATCGCTTTGCATATTTTTCGCTGCTGCATTTACGGCATCATATCCATTACTTGCTTTTTTTGAGTGTTCTACCCTGTGTGGCTTTTGCGTTTGTACCTTACCGTTAGTTGTGCCGATTACCCTCACTTCGCTCAATTCAGGTACACGGTTACCAATGGTTGGTGTGTTTTCATCCCAGGGTTCGTTTCCAAGGTTTTCCACTTCAGGTTTATCCAGTACATGCACCAGGTCATTTCTTCCCAGGTATTCGTAAGCCAGTGAGCGGAACATAAAATCGATAATGGAAGTTGTTGTTTTAATATTGGGATGGTCAACCATTCCGGAGGGTTCAAACCTTGTGAAGACAAATTTCTCCACAAATTCTTCCAGCGGTACCCCGTATTGAAGGCCTATCGAAATAGCAATTGCGAAACAGTTGAGCATGCTGCGCATTGTTGCACCCTCTTTTGCCATATCAATGAAAATTTCTCCAAGGGTTCCATCATTGTATTCGCCGGTTCTAAGGAATAGTGCCTGCCCGTTTATTTTGGCTTTTTGCGTAAAGCCCCTGCGCTTGGCGGGTAAAGCCCGGCGTTCAACGATCATCGCCAGCTGGCGCTTTAACCCTGTATCTGCGCTACTTTGAACACGCTTGTTCATTTCTTCAAGCAGGTCTTCCACGGTAAGTTTGCTCATATCCACCAGGTTGGCCTGCAAATTACCCTTATTCATCTCATGTTCCATCGTCAGCGGTGCTTCATCGACGGTCTTCTTTTTCTTGTCGCTTTTATTGCTCAGCGGCTGTGATAATTTGGAACCATCACGGTAAAGCGCACATGCTTTTAATCCGAGCTGCCAGCTTAACTTATACGCCTCAGCGATTTCTTCAAGCGTTCCTTCGTTTGGCAGGTTGATTGTTTTTGAAATTGCCCCGCTGATAAAAGGCTGTGTAGCTGCCATCATACGTATATGCCCGCTATGGTGAATGTATCGCTGACCCAAGTGGCC
Source organism: Ginsengibacter sp. (assembly GCA_039934515.1). Lineage (GTDB taxonomy): Bacteria > Bacteroidota > Bacteroidia > Chitinophagales > Chitinophagaceae > Ginsengibacter. Next base: position 5,587 of record JBDTLZ010000125.1, on the reverse strand, counting down.
GCATTTGTTGGCACAATCAAATACCGACAAATGTTCGTCTCTCAAATAAGGAGCTCCCTCCACTGTCATGGTGCCACAGATGTAAATGTTGGCCTCTTCAATTTGCTCATCGGTAAATCCCAATTCACTGAGAAGGCTCCACTCAAAATTGTTATAATTTTCAGGTTTAAATCCCAACCGCTGCATGCATTCTTCTCCCAATGTATATACATTGAAAACAAATCCAATCTCAAATGCAGCAGACATTGCAGCTTCGAGGTTTTGAATATCGGTGCCGCTGAAACCTTTTTGCAGCAGCGACTGGGGATTTATGTGCGGAGCGTCATTTAAAGTAGCATGGCCCTTTGCATAGTTTACAATTTCCTCAATTTCCTTTTCAGAATATTTCAAATTGCGTAATGCCTGTGGCACACTTTGATTAATAATTTTGAAATAACCGCCACCACTTAACTTTTTAAATTTCACCAACGCGAAATCCGGCTCAACTCCGGTGGTATCACAGTCCATAACAAGACCAATAGTTCCTGTGGGCGCAATAACGGTCGTCTGTGCATTTCTATATCCATATTTTTCACCCATCATCACAGCATCATCCCATGCCTTGGTTGCCGCCTTCAATAAATAATCGGGGCAATATTTTGCATTGATCCCCTGGGGACGTATCTCAATTCCTTCATAAGCGTCCATAGCATCGTAAGCCGCAGCACGATGGTTGCGCATCACACGAAGCATGTGGTGCTTATTTTCTTCGTATCTCCTGAAAGCACCAAGGTGTGCAGCCAGTTCCGCAGATGTTTTATATGAAACACCCGTCATCACCGCTGTGATAGCGCCCGCTATCCCCCGGGCACGCTCACTGTCATATGCAATACCGCTTACCATAAGCATACTTCCCAGGTTGGCATATCCCAGGCCCAATGTTCTGTAATCATAACTAAGCTGCGCAACTTCTTTACTCGGGAATTGTGCCATTAACACAGAAACTTCCAGCACGACCGTCCATAAACGAACCGTATACTCAAAACCATTGACATCAAAAGAGTTATCACTTTCATTAAAAAACCTGCGCAGATTTACAGAGGCAAGATTGCAGGCGGTATTGTCCAAAAACATGTACTCGCTGCAAGGGTTGCTGGCTCTTATCGGCCCACCTTCCGGACAAGTGTGCCATTCATTGATGGTAGTATTATATTGTGTTCCCGGATCGGCACAACGCCAGGCAGCATAATTAATATCATCCCATAATTTTTTTGCTTTTACTTTTTTCATTACGCGGCCATCACTCCTGGCCTTCAGTTCCCAATCTCCATCGGCTTCAAGGACATGAAAAAATTCATTGGGTATGCGTACGGAATTATTGCTGTTCTGTCCGCTCACCGTTTTGTAAGCTTCTCCTTCATAGTCACTTGGATAACCGGCTTCAATTAATGCGGCGACTTTCTTTTCTTCCCCTACTTTCCAGTTGATAAAAGTTTCAATTTCCGGGTGATCCAGATCGAGGCATACCATTTTTGCAGCGCGCCTGGTCGTACCACCGCTTTTGATCGCGCCGGCAGCGCGGTCTCCTATTTTAAGGAAACTCATCAATCCGCTAGATGTTCCGCCACCGCTCAGTTTTTCTCCTTCTCCACGTATGCTGCTGAAGTTGGTCCCTACACCGCTTCCATATTTAAAAATCCTTGCTTCCCGTACCCAAAGATCCATGATGCCTCCTTCGTTTACCAAATCGTCTTCTACGCTTAATATAAAACATGCATGTGGCTGCGGGCGCTCATAAGCTGATGTCGATTTTTTCAGTTGCCGGTCATTGCCATCTACGTAATAATGTCCCTGTGGCTTCCCGGTTATTCCGTACACTTCATTTAAGCCCGTGTTAAACCACTGCGGCGAATTGGGAACACAAGACTGGTTCAATATTCCATAAACAAGCTCTTCATAAAAAACCTGTGCGTCTTCTTTTGCCGCAAAATAATTATTGCGCTCACCCCATATACGCCAGCAATGAGCCATCCTATGCGCTACCTGCTTAATAGAAGTTTCTCTTCCTGTTGTTCCGCCAGGTAACGGGACACCCGCCTTTCGAAAATATTTTTGTGCTAAAATATCTGTAGCTATCTGGCTCCATTGTTTTGGGACTTCCACATTATCCATTTGAAACACGATCTCGCCTGTCGTATTTTTAATTACCGAGGTACGGTAATCATATTCGAACATATCAAACGGAGAAATACCATCCCTGGTGAAGTGCCGTGAAAAAATGAGACCTGGAACAGGTGGCTGATTAGTTGACATTGGGTCTAATATTTTTTTAGGTTAATAATTACTTTTGAGCAATGCGGGAGAACGAAAATATTTTTTCTCTTTCACACAACGGGTGGTAAATTTTGCACAGTCTGTGGAAAACAAGTGTGTATAATTTGGGAAGTCATACGGACAGCGCGTTTAAAAATTTTTACACATTTTTGAGAAAGATTTTTTAGCAGAAATAATTTTTTTCACAACTCTAATTAACGTATTTATACGATGCAATGCGTACAGTAATTCAAAGGGTTTCGACAGCAAGTGTCACCGTGGACGGCATAATAACCGGGGCGATAGAAAAAGGCCTTTTGGTATTAGTTGGTATCGAAGACGCTGATACCGATGAAGATATCGATTGGCTCAGCAATAAAATCGTAAACCTGCGCATTTTTGATGATGAGAATAAAGTGCCGAATATTTCAGTAAAAGACGTTGATGGAGGCATCCTGGTGGTAAGCCAGTTTACGCTGCATGCTTCCACTAAAAAAGGAAACCGGCCTTCTTATTTAAATGCGAGCAAGGGAGAGATAGCCATACCGCTTTATGAAAAACTGGTGATCCGTTTATCCAAAGATCTTGATAAAGAAATATCCACAGGTGTGTTTGGCGCCGATATGAAAGTTGAGCTGATAAATGATGGGCCTATAACTATTATCATAGATACGAAAGCGAAACAATAATCTATTTTTATTGGAATGGTTTTATGGAATTAAAATTCATTATTATACTAATTTTATCGAATTACACATTCTTTATTACACTAATTTTATCGAATTACACTAATTACACTAATTACAACTGCTATACCCCTGCTATTTATAAAATACAATGGCATTATAAAAGAGGCATTATAAAACAACTAAATCGTGGCTGAATTATTATTTAAAGATGAATCTTATAAAATAACCAGGCTATGTATGGAAATCCACCACACACTTGGCATGGGATTAAAAGAAATAAATTATAAAGATGCCATGGAAATTGAATTCAATGAACACAAAATTCCTTTTGAACGGGAAAATAGATTTACGGTGATTTATAAAGGAAAAGAGCTATGCAATCCTTACCTGGCAGACTTCATGGTGTATGACTCGATTAACCTGGAATTAAATCTGCAACTTCAATAATTGATGTTCCTGTTAACCAGGCGCTAAGTTACTTATCAGTTTCTCAGCAAAAATTAGGTATGCTAATCAATTATGGCGAAAAGTCGCTTACCTGGAAACGCATTATTTTTTAATAAGTCATGAGTAAAAAGTTGATCGCTAAAATCTCAAAATACAATTCGTGTAATTCGATAAAATTAGTGTAATCCAAAAATAAAAAATGACCATCAAACAAGCCCAAACACACATTGATACCTGGATAAAAACTGTTGGCGTAAAATATTTCAGCGAGCTTACCAACCTGGGAATTTTAATGGAGGAAGTTGGGGAACTCTCCAGGCTGATCGTAAGAATTTATGGCGAACAATCTTTTAAAGATTCTGATAAAAATAAAAAACTGAGTGATGAAATGGCCGATGTATTATGGGTATTAATTTGCCTCGCCAATCAAACAGGCGTGGATCTTACCGATGCATTGCAAAAGAATTTTGAAAAAAAGGACCTGCGCGATAAGCAAAGGCACAAGGAGAATAAGAAACTGCAATAAATATATTCATCGGATATTGCAGGCAAAAGTCGTTGCCAACTGCGCAATAAAAATCACTCTATATATATTTACTTAAACCCCGGTTGTAACTATCTTTGCAGACTTATGGCAAATGAATTGAATAATTTTAGTGAAATCATTGCTCATTGCAAGGAGTATGGTTATATCTTCCCCTCCAGTGAAATTTATGATGGCCTAAGCGCTGTATACGATTACGGCCAGAACGGCGCGCAACTCAAAAAAAATATCCGCGATCAGTGGTGGAAAAGTATGACCCAGCTCCATGAAAATATTGTGGGTATAGATGCTGCCATATTTATGCATCCGCTCACCTGGAAGGCAAGTGGACACATAGACAATTTCAGTGACCCTATGATCGACAATAAAGACAGCAAGAAACGGTATCGTGTGGATCACCTGATAGAGAACTTTGCGGAAGAACAATTAGCGCTTGGCAATAAAGAGTTGGCAGATGATACTATTGCCGCTATGGAAACACTATTAGCTAAAGATGATTTTGCAGGATTACAAAAACTGATAGAAGATAATAAAATAAAATGTGCCATGAGCGGCACAAACAACTGGACCGATGTACGCCAGTTCAACCTGATGTTCTCTACCGAATTGGGCAGCGTTGCCGAAGATGCCAATACGATCTATTTACGCCCCGAAACGGCACAGGGGATTTTTGTAAATTTTTTAAATGTGCAAAAAACAGGCAGGATGAAGATACCCTTTGGTATTGCCCAAACGGGTAAAGCTTTCCGCAATGAAATTGTTGCACGCCAGTTTATTTTCCGGATGCGGGAATTTGAGCAAATGGAAATGCAATTTTTTGTAAAGCCCGGAACCGAGATGGAATGGTACAACTATTGGAAAACAGAAAGAATGAAATGGCATGAAAGTATGGGCATACCTGCAGGCAAACTCCGGTTTCATGATCACGTAAAGCTCGCGCATTATGCCAATGCCGCCGTTGACATTGAGTTTGAATTCCCTTTCGGATTTAAAGAACTCGAAGGCATTCACTCAAGAACCGATTTCGACCTTAAGCAACACCAGGAGTTAAGCAAAAAGAAACTACAATATTTTGATAACGATCTGAAGAAAGATGGCAAGCCTGTTGGAAATTACATCCCTTATGTAGTCGAAACATCAGTGGGGCTGGATCGTCTATTCCTAACCGTTATAAGCGTTGCCTATAAAAATGAAAAATGGACAAAGGAAGATGGAACTGAAGACAGCAGGGTCGTTATGAATATTCCCACAAAAATTGCTCCGTATAAACTGGCCATACTTCCATTGGTAAAAAAAGATGGCCTGCCTGAGATTGCCCGCCGGCTGCTCAATGAATGTAAAGAAAGCTTCTATACATTTTATGAGGAAAAAGACAGCATTGGAAAGCGTTACAGGAGAATGGATGCAATTGGAACCCCTTACTGCGTGACTATCGATCACCAGACAAAAGACGATGATACGGTTACGCTGCGTGACCGTGATACGATGACGCAGGAAAGGGTTTTATTGACAGAAGTAACAAAAATAATAAGAAGAAAAATTGATGGATAATCAGGCAAGGTAAGCAGCTCCGGTTTATTCAACAATAGTCAGCAATATCATGGCCTTCTTTATT
>JBDTLZ010000124.1:0-10567 GCA_039934515.1 Ginsengibacter sp. | reverse complement strand
AAAATAAGTTTGAAAAAAAATTTGTTGCCGCTATTTGTAAAGTTGAATATAATAATTGTAATATTACTGTTTATTATTTCAATCATTGTAAAATGACATAGATAGAATGTTGTGTATTACCCCGTTAATGACCATTTGCCAGTAATTGATCCATAAATCAGTTTGCGGGAAATGTCCGAAAGGACCTTCCGGTTTTAGAACTCGGTTGAACTGTTTCTTCATGACTACCAGTTAAGTTAAAAAAAATCCGACCGGTAAGGATCGGATGTAATGTATATGAAGAGGGGTTTGTCAGCGTCTTTTTGCAGGCTTGCCTTTCGCGGATTTATTGCCGCCTTTCGATACACTTCCCCCACTTTTTATTGCACTTTTTACAGCAAATTTTGAAATGGGGGCACCTGTGCTTTTCCCGGAAAAATTACTACTTTTTGCAGGAGCTATTTTTGTCAGACTTCTTTTTGAATGTCCCGGGCTTTTGCCTGCTGAAGAACTAGGCGAAGCACTTTTCGATGGGCCTGGCTCAGAACTTTCTTTTGGTGATTTTGGTTTGGCCGGGCTTGTTTTATTAGTTGGTTTGAAAAGACTTCTCACTGCAGTCTTTACTATATTTGTTTTTAATGGGGGGTTGGCTGGCTTGCTTTTTAAAGTGTAGTTTCCTGTGTTATTTTTTTCGGGTAAACTAACTTTCGCTGGCTGCGTTTTTTTCTCATCTTTTTTACCCGGTTTATTTTTTGGCGGCATTGCATTTTCAGCCTTGATATTCAGTTTGCCAACTGCCAGTCTCGTTAAAGAATCATCGGCTGCATATTCCTCATCCAGTGTTTGCTTCAGTAACCCGGCAACATTGCTTAAGCCGAGTTCACGTGCATAAGCAACAGCAGTGCCATAACCACTGATCTCATAGTGCTCTATTTTTTGAGCTGCGCCAATTATTGCCGCATCCATTACTGCTGCCGTCATATCTTCCCCCATCATTTTCTCCCCCTCTTTTATGAGCCCTTCCGTGCCTTTACATTTTTCACCACCAGACCCGCCAAATAATTTTGAGAAAAACCCTTTCTTTTCTTTTGGTTCGTCACCATTGTCCTCGTTGCCCATCAAACCTTTTATATCATCCAGTCGGATTTTTTGTAGTTCCGTAACTTTGAGGTGATCGGTCAATGCTTTTTTAAGTTCGCTGTTAGCAGCCTTATCAATCAACTTTGGTAAGGCCTCTATGATCTGTTCTTCCGCAGAGTACAGGTCCAGGATTTCATGTTTTAGAAGGTCTTTCAGATCAATCAATTGTGCCATAGTAAAATTTGATTTTATACATGTTAAGAAAGAATCATGCCGCAAACATGATAAGTTGAAAGAGGCTTTTAAGAAGGAAAAAAGATATTGTGTAAGCGGGTATGAATAGATTGCATAATAACATTACATAACGAACGCAACCGTGTGTTCTGTTTTAATCAATCAAAATAAAATTAATCAGCCATCGGTTCAATGGTGACCAGTTCATATAATTGCGTATTAATCTCATTTGAGTGGTTGACCTAGTCAAATAATATATGTGTGGAACAATTATCCCCATCTTCCGGTTTCTCCGGCACCTTATCCATAATTTTCAACTGCGAAACGACAGCCCTTTACTACATCGATTTGATGTGTAGAGAATATTTCTTTTTATTTTAGATGCCCTGTTTTATATTACATCAATGAAACGCACCTATCATTCACTTCTTCTTGTATTTATCATGTTTTTTAATTTAACTGCCAATTCTCAAAGTTCAGGCAATCCCATTATCAAAGGGTGGTATGCGGATCCGGAAGCGGCTATTTTTAACGATCAGTATTGGATATATCCTACCTATTCCGACAAATACGAAAAGCAGGTTTTTTTTGATGCTTTTTCTTCACCAGACCTGGTAAACTGGTCAATCCATAAATCCATAATGGATACCGCACGCGTAAATTGGGCGAAGCGCGCTTTGTGGGCGCCCGCAGTCGTGTGGAAAGATAAAAAATATTATTTCTTTTTCTCGGCCAATGATATTCAAAATAATAACGAAAGAGGCGGCATTGGAGTGGCGGTGGCCGACAAGCCGGAAGGGCCCTTTAAAGATTATTTGGGCAAGCCCCTAATTGACAAATTTTACAATGGCGCCCAACCAATCGATCAATTTGTATTTCATGATAAAGACGGGCAGTATTATATTATATATGGTGGATGGCAGCATTGTAATATAGCCCGCTTAAAAGATGATTTTACAGGGCTTGTTCCATTTGCCGATGGTACCTTGTTCAAAGAGATAACTCCCGATCATTACGTAGAAGGGCCAATGATGTTTTTGCGCAATGGTAAATATTATTTCATGTGGAGTGAAGGAGGGTGGACAGGCCCGGACTATTCTGTGGCCTATGCGGTCGCCAATTCACCATTCGGCCCTTTTCAACGGGTTGGTAAAATATTGCAACAAGATACGGCGATTGCTACAGGAGCTGGCCATCATTCCATCTTTCACAATGCTGCAAAAGATCTTTGGTATATAGTATATCACCGGAGGCCAAAAGGAGAAACGGAAGCCAATCACCGTGTTACCTGTATTGAACAAATGTTTTTCGATGACAAAGGTCTTATATTGCCGGTTAAATTAAGCTTTGAAGGGGTACCCGCCCAAAAATTAAAGTGAATATTGCGATACCCTTGCAATATAGGAAAAGCCTAATGGTACCTTAGTAACATGCGATTTTCCGAATGTTCAGTTAAGCAAATGGAGCAGGGATCTTATTACCGCTGGAAGCTTTACAAAGCCCGTATCTGCAACGTCGGTGCCGATGCATTTGTAATGACGAAATTTATAAATCATGTCGGGTGGTACAGGGAACCTTACTGTACCATAATTGCTGCAATCACGCACCATATTTACGAAGGCCGCCGGCCCAATACTGTAAACGAAATGATTTTTGAAAAAGGTAACCACTACCCGCATCCGCATAAATTTCAGGCATACCACAAATCAGGTTGCACTCTCTGAAATTGAATGTTATTGATAAGGCCCCTGTCATTTGCCCCAACACTGGTTTGTTTGTTCATACGCATTCGCGACGGGATATTACCGGCGAATAATTATCGTTACTTATTTCCAGCTACCGGAAGCGTACAAGAATAATCTCCCTGCTTTAATAAATCATGCCGTACGAAATACTTTCTGGCAGCAATTTTAGATTTTGCCGCTTTTTACCCCTCAAATTTAAAAAGTTTTTGGTTTCATAATTGCGCTTTTACAAGTGGAGTCTCAAATAAGATAATAATTGTTATTTTGCCAACTAAATCTTAGCAGTGATACGAAAATTTTTCCTTCATACCTTCCTGGTATTATTATGTTTTCAATTATTCTCGTGTGGCAGTGATGATAGCAAAAACTTTCCAGGGGGAAATATGCCCGCCCAGGTTAAAGATTTTAAAGTACTCACATTAAATCCACGCGGGGCCAAAGTGAACTTAGATTTCCCTGCGACAATCCAGGGACAGCAGGTTATCGAAATAAGGCCTAAAATTGACGGTTATGTCGATGCTATTTATATACAGGAAGGAGCAGCAGTAAAAAAAGGACAGTTACTTTTTCGTATAAGCAATCCGCAATATGAACAGGAAGTTATTACAGCGTCGGCTATGATCAATAGTGCGGAAGCAGATGTAGATGCTGCCAAAATGCAGGTCGCGAAAGTACGGCCACTGGTAGAAAAAGACATTGTAAGTAAATATGAACTTGAATCAGCGCAATATGCGCTTACGGCAAAAGAGGCGGCACTTTCCCAGGCCAAAGCCGCACTATCAAACGCCCATACCAATGCAGGTTACACAATTTTACGCAGCCCGGCAAACGGGGTAATAGGGACGATACCTTACAAAGTTGGGGCATTAATCAACAGCACAAACACAAGCCCGCTCACAACCTTATCCAATATCGAAAAGGTGTATGCTTATTATTCGCTTAACGAAAAGCAACTCCTGCAGTACTTTTCGACTTTGCCCGGCACCTCCATACAGGAAAAAATAAAAAACATATTACCGGCGACTTTACTACTTGCCGACGGCGGGATTTATCCGCAAAAAGGCAAGATTGAAATGGCCAGTGGGCTTATTTCCACTGAAACAGGCACGGCAACTTTTAAAGCAATATATCCCAATCCGCTGGGCATTCTGAGAAGCGGTGCCAGTGCTACCGTAAGAGTAACCACCATCTTTGATACATCTTTAGTAATTCCTCAAAGTGCCACTTATGAATTGCAGGATAAAAGATTTATTTATACAGTTGGTAAAGACAATAAAGTTGCCAGTTCTGCTATAACCGCTGTACCATCGGATAATGGCCAGTATTTTATTGTTACGGATGGCTTAAAGACAGGTGATGTGGTGGTTTTAGAAGGCCTTATCGGGTTGAGAGACAGTACCCAAATTAATCCGAAACAGGCAAATGTCGATTCGGTATATGCAAAACTTAAATAAGCGCTGAAAAAAAAATGATAAAAAGATTTATAAAAAGGCCGGTATTGAGTACGGTTATTTCGGTGATTATTGTTTTGCTGGGTATTTTGGGATTGCTTAAGCTGCCCATTGAGCAGTACCCCAATATCGCCCCGCCCACGGTGCAGGTCTCGGCGAACTATACAGGCGCTAATGCAGAGGTGGTACTTAGAAATGTAATCGTGCCACTTGAAGAAGCCATCAATGGTGTAGAAGGTATGACCTACATGACTTCATCTGCCGCAAATGATGGAAGTGCCACCATCCAGATTTATTTCGAAGTGGGCACCGACCCCGACAAGGACGCCGTGAATGTACAAAATCTTGTATCCAGCGCCACCAGCCAGTTACCGCAGGATGTGGTTAAGGTAGGCGTTACCGTGAGGAAGCAGCAGAGCAGTATGGTACTGATATTTGCACTTTCCAGTGATAAGCCCGCTTATGACCAAACTTTTTTGCAGAATTATGCGAATATCAATGTGCTCCCGCAGATAAAAAGGATCCCGGGTGTGGGCAGTGCAAGTAGCTTTGGTAGCCGCGATTATTCCATGCGCATATGGCTTAAGCCGGATATTATGTCGGTATATGGGCTTACACCGGAAGATGTTTCAGCAGCCTTGGCAGAACAAAATATTGACGCTGCCCCGGGTAAATTTGGTGAGAATGGAGATCAGAGTTTTCAATATGTTATCACTTATACCGGTAAGCTACAAACTGTAGCTGAATTTGAGAACATTATTATCAAGGCAAAAAATAACGGTCAATTATTACACCTGAGAGATATCGCAAGAGTTGAGATTGGCGCCCTGTCCTATTCTAATATGGGCGCCCTTAATGGGCATCCGGCTGTTGGTATGGCTATAAGTCAAACCGCCGGATCCAATGCGCGGGAGGTTATAAATATGTCAAAACAGGTGATGGAGCAGGCAAGCAAAACTTTTCCCGATGGCATACATTATTCCACCGTTGTCGATATAAATAAATTCTTAAGCGCTTCTATAGAAAAAGTTATGATCACGCTGCTGGAATGTTTTGGATTGGTGTTTATAGTAATATTCATTTTTTGCAGGATATCCGTTCAACCCTTATCCATGGTATTTCCGTACCGGTGTCTATTACGGGTACCTTTTTCTTCCTGTATATCTTTGGCTATAGCATCAACTTACTCACTTTATTTGCCCTCGTTCTCGCAATAGGTATTGTTGTTGATGATGCCATAGTTGTGGTAGAAGCTGTACATGCGAAACTTGAGCATGGGTATAAATCGCCACGCAAAGCTGCTATAGATGCGATGCATGAAATAACAGGAGCTATATTGTCAATTACTTTAATAATGGCGGCAGTATTTATTCCTGTCACATTCGTAGGAGGTTCTACAGGTGTTTTTTATAAACAGTTCGGCGTTACGCTGGCTGTAGCGATAGGTATTTCAGCCATTAATGCGCTAACGCTTTGCCCTGCCCTGGCGGCATTGTTCTTACGGCCGCCAAAGGATGCAACACATAAAAGAAAAAATTTTTTACAAATGTTTGGCGCCGGTTTTAATGCGGCCTACGATTCGCTGACAAATAAATATACAAGATCCATTCAATTCCTTTCGGTGCGAAAATGGATCATCCTGGCATCGGCAGTGATATTTGCAGCCTTATTTGTTTTTTTAATGAAAACAACGCCTTCTAGTTTTGTGCCTGATGAAGATATGGGAACCATTTTTGTTCCCATCAGCCTCCCGGCTGCCGCATCTATGGAACGTACTGCAGCGATAGTGCAACAGGTTGCCGACAGTGCGCAAACTATACCACAGATAGAAAATGTTTTTCGCGTGGTTGGATTTAATTTCCTGGCAGGCAGTGGTAGCAACTACGGAATTATTTTCCTGGAACTGAAGCCTTGGGATCAACGAAAGGGAATCAGTAACCAGGACGTGATTAAGATGCTCAATCGGAAAGTGGCTGGCATAAGGGAAGCTTCTATCTTTTCTATAGCGTTGCCGACGATTACAGGTTTCGGCGGAACAGGGGGCTTTGCCTTCCAGCTCCAGGATAAGGGCGGGCACAATATCGCCGAATTTTATGCTGTGGCCCAGAAATTCCTTGAAGCTTTAAATAAACGTTCTGAAATACAATATGCGACAACTTCTTTCGATCCCAACTTTCCACAATATGAATTAAGTATAAATGTTGCCAAAGTAAAAGAAGCAGGAGTGGGGGTTATTGATATTCTGAACACCATGCAATTTTATTACGGAGGTTTTTACGCGTCCAATTTTAATAAGTTTGGCAAACAATATCGTGTGATGATCCAGGCCGATACAAATTACCGGGCCAACCTGGAAGGATTGAATAAAGTATATGTAAAAACTGCCAATAACCAAATGGCGCCCATTACTGAGTTTATTACGGTAAAACGGGTATACGGTCCGCAAAGCATTACAAGGTTTAACCTGTTTACATCTATTTCTGTAAATGGATCTCCCAATAACGGTTTCAGTTCAGGCGAAGCCCTGGTCGCCATAAAAGAAACTGCAGAAAAAACATTACCGCCGGGATATGGTTACGAATATTCCGGCATCAGCAGGGAGGAAGAATCCAGTGGCACGGAATCCATATTTATTTTCGTGCTCAGCCTTGTGTTTGTGTACCTTCTGCTAAGCGCACAATATGAAAGTTATTTACTCCCTTTCGCCGTATTGTTATCTATGCCGGTGGGCTTATCCGGTGTTTATCTTTTTGCAAAAATGTTTGGCATAGGCAATAACATTTATATGCAGATATCACTGATAATGCTAATTGGATTATTGGCAAAAAACGCAATATTGATCGTTGAATTTGCATTGGAACGGAGGCGTAAGGGTATGGGCCTTATTGAATCAGCAACGGAAGGCGCTAAAGCCCGTTTGCGCCCAATATTGATGACATCGTTCGCATTTGTTTTCGGGCTTATGCCATTGATGTTTGCAACAGGGGCAGGGGCTTACGGAAACAGGTCCATTGGTACGGGAGCTATTGGAGGGATGCTTATCGGTACTGTTTTGGGTGTGTTTGTAATACCCGGTTTATTTATAATCTTCCAATCATTACAGGAAAGAATACGGGCGAATAAATACGATGAGAATGATGAGCTGCTAAATGTATAATTGTTATTAAAATGGAAAGTTGAGCATAATGAAAAACAAAGTGTGGAAGCTATATATGGGGGTTGCAATATTCGCCGTTACTGGTGTTACTTCGTGCAAGGTCGTGCAGCCTTATTCGCAACCTGCCGGTTTAGCTGGTAACACATTATACAGGGATTCAACAAATACCGATACAACCAATATTGCGTCGATTTCATGGAAACAAATGTTTAGCGACACTTTGCTCCAGGCAATAATCCAGGAAGGGATCAGCAACAATCCCGATCTAAAAATAGCAATTGCCCGTATAAGGAGTGCTGCGGCAAATGCAAGGCAAAGCAGGCTTGCATTCTTGCCCTACGTTGATGCGAATGCATCGGCGGCTTTTCAAAGAGTTCCCTCCACACAGTTTGGTTTTCCCGAAGCATATCAATTATATGTAAGCAGTAGCTGGGAAGCAGATATCTGGGGCAAACTAAACAGTGCAAAAAGGGCAGCACTAGCATCGTTATTGCAAAGTGAGGCATATAGAAGGGCTGTGCAAACACAGTTGGTGGCCGATATCGCGGCAAATTACTACGCGTTGCTGGCATACGATGCGCAACTGCAAGTAACCCAAAGAACTGTTGATAACAGGATGAAAGAAGTTGAAACGATGAAGGTTTTAAAAGAGAGTGATGTGGTTACCGGAGCAGCAGTGGTGCAAAGCGCTGCCAACAGGTACTCTGTGGAAATAACCATACCCGACCTCAGGCAGGCAATTCGCGAAACAGAAAATCAGCTAAGCTTGTTATTGGGACGAAATCCGGATACCCTTTTTAGAAATAATTTGGAAAACCAGGAGGTTATTACCAATCTTGCTATAGGGGTGCCTGCCCAGTTACTAGCCAATCGCCCCGATGTGCAGGAGGCAGAATATCAATTGCGCAATTCCTTCGAACAGGTTAATGTTGCCCGTACCTATTTTTATCCGAAACTAACCATTACGGCTGCGGGCGGTTTGTCCGGCACTTCTTTATCAAAATTATTCGACCCTTCAACTTTTTTTGCAAATATTGCCGGTGGTTTGTTGCAACCTGTTTTTGAACAAGGTATCAATAAACAGCGCCTGGCTGTGGCGCAGGCAAACCAGGAAGAATACCTGAATACTTTTAAAAAGACCATATTGGTTGCCGGGCAGGAAGTCTCGAATGCCTTATACAGTTATCGTGCTGCCGGCGAAAAGCAATCACTGCGCTCCCAGCAGATCGCTTACCTGGAAAAATCTGTTGATTATACAAAAGAACTGCTCAAGTATTCCTCCGCTACGAATTATACGGATGTGCTCACCTCCGAGCAAAGCCTGCTCTCAGCGCAGCTAAGCAGCATTAATGACAAGTTACAACAATTAACGGCCGTAGTAACTTTATACAGAAGCCTTGGCGGTGGATGGAAATAGATCCGTCACTTTTGTGTTTCAACATGAAGTCTTTCCAATAAAGTACTATTTACATTCCCGAAATTATTTCAACAGAAGGGAAAATACGCATTGCAAAGTAAGTATTGACAATCTTCGAATTTTGTTTTAATATTGCGATATAACTTTATAAAGTTGTATTAGTTACGCCACCTCTAAAAATTCAATACTATGTTACGCTTACCAGAAATCAGGATCGGTAATTTTTTTGAACTCCCATCTTTTCCGGAAGGGAATAACAGGATCGGGAAAGTAACCCAGGTTAGTCAAAAGCAGGTTTTAATAGATCGGAAAGCTTTTAATTTAGACTACCTTATTCCAATCCTTATTACAGAAGATATTTTAATGCAATCAGGATTTAAACAGTTTGGCTGGTTAAAAGGTATTTCGGTTTTTCAATGCAATCATTTTAAATGTACGGTGAACAGCCATGGCATTAATTTGTTTGGTGACAATGTGAAAAATTTGAAGCCGGTCAGGTATTTTCATGAGCTTCAAAACCTGTATTTTGATATTACAGGTGATGAACTCGAAATAGCCGGTAATACTATTAAAGCAACTAAAGCAGAAATGGTATAGACTACATTTACTTTTTACACATTCAATTGTCAGTTATTTCTTCGGATTCATTTATGAAGAACATCAGTTCTTCAGTAAAGACATCTGGAAACTTATGCTGTCACATTTAAGTCCTTTAAGTCCTTGATAAAATAACTCTTTTTGCCTTGGATATTGCAATTAATCGTGGCCTTGCAGCTTTACTAATTTATTGTATACGCCTAATAAAAGAAACGGTGCAGCCCATTGCCCGATAAAAAGGCTATTGTGTTTATTGCCCAGCAATTTAAGGGTAAGGGAAATACCCATAGACCCTAATGCTGCCCATAAAAAAATATCTGATGGGAGTTTTGCGGTTTGCTCTTCAATGGATCTGGCCAATTTACCTTCCTTATGTTCTGGATTTTGTAAGGGATTCATACTATTATTTTACGGTTGATTAATTACTGTTCTTCAAGATTAAATAACAGTAAAAATTTCCAATTGTTTAAAAGAGTTTATCCTGCTTAATGTCAGGGCCGTTTTTTCAGCTAAACCTGTTGATTAACCCACATTGCAGCAAAAACAGCGATTTTCATCTTTTTTTCGATATTTATTTAGCTTTTAAATTATACAACCCTTGCTGATAAGGGGTTTTGTTTTTCAGAGGGGCTTGTAGTACACAGGGGGGTGTTCGTAAACTGCTACCAGTTTATAGCTTTGTGGCCAATGTATTTAAAAGCTTCATTTAGACACAACCCGACTATCAGGGATATTGCTGCTTACTACCGAATAGTAGAAAGCTATCGCAATGTGTATGACAGGGTTTGCCATAAAACACTTTTAAACATTGGCTTTTGGCCAGATGCTACCCGGTTGCAAAAAGATAAAGTGGTGGATCACCTCAATGCCAGGTATAAAAATGAATTAGCACTTTTTGAAGAACCCG
>JBDTLZ010000123.1:0-7700 GCA_039934515.1 Ginsengibacter sp. | reverse complement strand
AACCTGCTCGTAAAGAAATTACCAAAGGTCATTATTATTTCTTCAGGAGACGAATTGGTAGAAGTCGGTGACACACCTTCTCCATTTCAAATAAGGCGTTCTAATGGCTATATGGCTAAGGCTGTATTACTGCAACATAATATGCCAGCAGATACACGGCATATTCCCGATGACCTTGAAATAACAAAAGAAAACATCAGGCATTGTATAAAAAATTATGAAGTCATCATTATAATTGGTGGCATCTCCATGGGTAAGTTTGACTATATCGCACAAGCCCTGGAAGAGCTGGATGTTGTAAAAATTTTTCATAAAGTACAACAGCGGCCTGGAAAACCTTTTTGGTTTGGCGCCCATGCAGGTGGAGCACTGGTGTTTGCACTACCCGGTAACCCTGTGTCCACTTTTTTGTGTTTACACAGGTATTTTTTGCCATGGCTGAAGACATCTATGGGTATGCCTGCAATGAAAAGCATTTGTGCAATATTGAACCAGGATGTTTCTTTTAAACCCCCATTACAATATTTCCTGCAGGTGAAATTGAATACAAATGAGGATGGCAACCTGGTCGCCACACCTGTTGAAGGCAACGGCTCAGGAGACTTTGCAAATTTAATCGAAGCCAATGCTTTTATGGAACTTCCATTAGAACAAAATAACTTTGCAAAGGGAGCGGTATTCCGGGTATGGCCGTTCAAGGAAATATTTTTTTAGTTGCGCTCTCTTTTAAAACAAATTGAAATCGTACCAATATGAGTGAGTTTTCGCATTTAAATGCCCAGGGATTGGTGGCTATGGTTGATGTAAGTGAAAAGAAGATTTCACAACGCACAGCCAGGGCAAGGAGTATAGTTGTGTTGCCCCAGGAAGTTTCGGATAAATTAACAGGCAATGATATTCAAACAAAAAAAGGCGCTGTATTTCAAACGGCAATAATTGCGGGCATCATGGCAGCAAAAAAAACCGGTGAACTTATTCCGCTGTGCCATCCCCTGGGATTGGATAACTGTAAGATTGATATTCATATCAATCAACATGAACTGGTGATAGATTGCACGGCGACCATAACTGCAAGAACCGGTGTGGAAATGGAGGCATTGGTAGGAGCATCAATCACGGCGTTAACCGTCTATGATATGTGTAAAGCATTAAGCCACGATATCATAATTAAAGAAATAAAACTGATGGAAAAAACCGGGGGTAAAAATGATTACAAACGAACATAAAAAGCACGCCGGCATCACAAGGCCTTCCTATGGTTTTTTCAATCGCACCGAATGGGCGATTGTTGGAACGCAGTGCAACACGATCAGATCTTTGGCTGATAAAGTTATTAATGCACTCGCCCAACAGTATGCATGCGCATATGCAGATGAAGTGCATGGTGCCGTCAGTGAAGGATCTTTTCCGGATCACCTTGCAAGCGGGGCAATGACCGAATATAACGGTTTTGACACCTACCATCAATTCAATTTCAAAAAGTCATTTAACCAATTCGAATATCGCCGGCTCTTTAATGACGCCGATATGGTGTTAGTAAATGGAAATCATTTTGTGGCAAAATCACAGGTAGTTGTTATTGATGAACGCAAAAGAGAATCTCTTCAAAAAAGAATACATCAACTAACAAATGTCGAACTGGTGCTATTGGCAGATAATGAACCTGGAATATTCGATTTCATAAAAGATATCCTGCCGTTATGGAATCAATTGCCGGTTTATAAAATTTCTGACACCGAAAAGATCATTGAATTCTTTAGAAATAAAATACAGGTGTCCATGCCTTTGTTGCATGGATTGGTACTGGCCGGAGGCAAAAGTGAACGAATGGGTTATGACAAAGGAATGATCAGGTGGCACGGAAAAGAACAACAATACTATATGGCAGACCTCATGCAAAATCTATGCAGTGAAGTGTATATCTCGTACCGCACCGATCAGCAAAAAGAAATAACCAGGGAATACAAAACCCTTACTGATAGCTTTACCGGATTAGGACCTTTTGGAGCCATACTTTCAGCGTTTCGTGAAAAACCAGATGCCGCATGGATGATCGTTGCCTGTGACCTTCCATTACTTGATACAGAGACATTGCAATATTTAAAAGCCAACAGGTATTCTTCTTCTATCGCCACTACATTCGAAAGCCCTTATAATAATTTTCCAGAGCCTTTAATAACCATCTGGGAACCGAAGAGTTACCCGGTTTTACTTTCATTTTTATCACAGGGATATGATTGCCCCGCTAAAGTTTTGCGAAATAGCAATGTTACCGTCCTGAAAGCTCAAAACCCCATGGCCCTTATGAATGTAAATACCCCGGATGAACTTGGAAAAGTACAGGAGTTATTGCGAAACAAATTGCCGGTAAACCATGAGGGATGAGCTATTACGATACAGTTGCCAATTGGCACTACCAGGTTTCAACGAATTCACCCAGCAACAACTGCAAAATGCAAAAGTATTAATCGTTGGAGCCGGGGGACTGGGATGCCCCGCTGCCCTGTATTTAGCGGCGGCTGGAATTGGCACCATTGGTATTGCAGATTTTGATACGATTTCTGTAAGTAACCTGCATCGGCAGATATTATACACACCTTCAGATATTGGCCTTAAGAAAGCCAATATAGCTTGCGGCAAATTGCAACAACAAAATCCGGGTATACTACTCGTCCCCTATGACCTGGAAATTACTTCAGAAAATGTAATGAGTATTGTAGGGCTCTATGACATTGCACTCGATTGCACCGACAATTTTGAAACAAAATATTTATTGAATGATGCCTGTGTACTAACAGGTAAACCATTGGTATATGGTGCTATTTACCAGTACGAAGGGCAAGTATCGGTGTGGAATTTTTTGAATGGTGATCACACAAGGACACCAAACTACCGCGACATTTTTCCAAGTGTAAATACAGCCCAGGTTCCCAACTGTACCGAAGGTGGCGTGATGCCTACGCTGGCAGGAATTATCGGTTGTATACAGGCAAATGAAGTAATAAAATATTACACCAAACAGGGAGAGTTGCTCGCGGGAAAAATGCTGGTGCTTAATGCACAAACGATGCAAAGCAGTATTATAAAGCTTGGCACCTCTACCCATACAAAAATTTGTTCTTTAATTGAAACGCTTCATCCACCAATGATCTCCGTTAAGGAATTAAAAAAGAGCCTTGCATCCGGTAATTATGAATTGATAGATGTAAGAACACTTGAAGAGCACAATTTCTTCAATATTGGCGGTATTCATCTTCCCATGGATGAAATTGAAAATAGCATTTCTGTTTATGCCCCCGCAAAAACTATTGTAATGTATTGCTCATCTGGAAAGAGAAGTGGTGACGCCGTTAACCTGTTAAGAAATAAATTTCCAGAATTAGAAATTTTCTCACTTGATGGTGGGCTAAACGCGTGGCAGGAAGACTCCTGAATTATTCCATGTGATCTGCATCCTGCACAATGTATGATCTTTAAAGTGCAACTACACCGGAGTGTTTATGATTGGGAAATAATCTTGATTTCAGTACATTTACAGGACATTCATTCCCCACCTTAAGAAAAATCAATCCTGAAAAATCAACTATCTTATCTGTCCAAAAATTAAATCCAGATCCCAATCTATATTTTCTCCTTTGCTTTCATTTTGATTTAATTTGCATCACAAGTCTCAAGTCATTTACCCCGGTAATAACATTTGTTATTAAATTGTGGTTGTTATTTCCTTTAGCAGCTACTTTTTTTATAAGGCTAAAATCGACCGATCCAGATGCGGTATCGTCGCGGAGCCGATGCGAATTTGTTTTTACAGGGTATTAAATCCGATACAAAAAAAACTATAAATTTGGCTATGGCATATGACAAAAAATTAGCGGCGAGAATTCGGGAAAGGCTCGAAGGCCTGCCTAACATTGAAGAAAAAGAAATGATGGGTGGTTTAACTTTCATGTATAACGGTAAAATGTGCCTTGGCATAATCAAAGATGAACTTATGTGCAGAATTGACCGGGCATTGCATGACGAATCTATTAAAAAAAGTGGCTGCAGGACCATGGCCTTTACAAATCGGCCAATGCGGGGATATGTCCTGGTAGATAGTTCCGGAATGAAAACGAAAAAGGATTTTGATCACTGGATAAATCTTTCGCTGGATTTTAACAAAGATGCCAAAGCGTCAAAAAAGAAAAAGTGAACAACCAGCATATGGTGCTCTTTATTCATCGTTATCCGCTAATTCCTGCACTTATCAAACAGCCTCAAAATACCGTTCGTGATAAACAATATAACGGTTAGATGCAAAGAAATAGCAACCAACCGGGATTGAGCTTATCGTCGCCGGTGGTGGAGACACCAACCGGGGCCGCCCGCCGTGGCGGCGTCTCCATCGCCCGCAATCAATCCGTCGGCGCGACAATTTGGATTGCCGCCAATCTTATTTTAAAGAGTTCACCCTAAACGGGTTCGCAGCCTTTTCGTTAGCCGGATCAACATCTTTTCAACTAATGAGCCGGACAAAAATGCCACCTAACATGACTGCAAATATTATGGCTTTATTATTTGACCTGTATTTGCACCGAATAAACTCTTACGAAAGCCATATTCCAACTGGTGCATGGTTACCGGTATCTCACCTGGGAAATACGGAAAATATTGAGGAGCGTTTTCGATAACGGTTGGACTCACCGCATTGATGCGAATACCATTCTGCAATTCAATTCCCGCTGCCCTTACAAATCCTTCAACTGCACCGTTAACGGAAGAGGCATTGGCGAAATTTAATTGCGGCTCATATGTTAAAGCTCCGGCGATTAATGTAAATGAGCCTTTTGGATTGACATAGTACTGACCAATAAGTACCAAATTGATTTGCCCCATCATTTTACCTTCAACCCCTTTTCTAAATTCCTTATCGGTTAGTTGTTTCCACGGCCCAACATAAGTGGGGCCAGCCGTAGATATAAGCGCATCAAACGGACCTGCCTGTTTAAAAAGATTTTCAATAGATTCAGTTGAGGTAATATCCACACGAATGGCTCCATCTTTATGGGCAACTTTAATAATTTCATGTTCTTTTTCAAATGCTGCTGCTAAATGTTTACCCATAGTGCCCGTTGCACCGACAATAATAATTTTCATTTTTCGGTTCTTTTACTTTGAATAATTTGGAGAAAATATCTTTAATTAACTGGTGAAATGAAACTAAACACCACCCGCAATATCGTTTGACGCCGTATAATTTTAATCCCAATAATAGCCAGCCCTCCGGCTGACATACAAAGCAACCGGTTATTATAGCGCTTGTTTCTTTACTATTGCTTTGATAAATATTCAATCTTCATCTTTACGGAACACATTAGCGGCCTCCGTTTTTTACCATTGCTATACAATATTTTTATTTTTAAAAATCTTCCTCAATTAATTCTTTATTTACCATCATTCCCGCTGTTGTACCCATTGCCACAGCATTTGCTACAGTGCGCATACGGCTTGTACTGTCGCCACACGCATAAATTCCATAAACATTGGTTTCCTGAGACAGACCAACTTTAAAATATCCGTCATTACTTAATTCACATCCCAGGGATTGCGGAATTGCGCAATGTTGTGTAAATGGAACGCGGCTGTAAAGTGCTGTAACAGGAGCCGATTTACTGTTTTTGAAAGTGATATTCTGCAGGTATCCATTCTTGTGTTCCAATTTTTCAATTTTATCTTCTACTATGTTGATGTTATGTGAGTCGAGTTTTGCGATTTGTTCGGCTGTTAAAGTTGACCTGCCATTCGTGCAGAGTGTAAGGTCATTTGTCCAGTTGAATATAAGGGAGGCGAACTCAAAGCCATATTCCCCATTACCCAGGATGCCTGTCTTTTGATCCCTTGCTTCGTATCCATGACAATAGGGACAGTGAAGAACAGAGATACCCCAGGACTCAGCAAATCCGGCGATATCCGGCATGATGTCACTGATACCGGTTGCAAAAATTAATTTTCCGGCGGTAAACTTTTTGCGCGTATCGGTATATATCTCAAATCCGCTTTTTCCTTTAATACCTTTTGTCGCAATTCCGTTTAAAAGTGTTACTGTATCATAGTTTTCCAGTTGCTGTTTTGCTATACCGGAAATCTCTTTTGGCGGTTTGCCATCCTGTGTTAAAAAATTATGTGAGTATGGTGTCTGCCTGTTGCAAGGCTTGTTACTATCAATTACCAGGACTTTTCTAAGCGCTCTTCCGAGAGCCATAGCGGCGGCAAGACCAGCATAACTGCCACCAATTATAATTACATCGAACCGGTTATTTTTTTTCATTTGAATTTATGTTGAATTTGTTATCAGATGATAGTGTTGCTTATAGAATTTTATTATTCAACTTTTTTGTCGATATGACCCTGATTATTAAATCGAGTAGCGGCATGCCAACAAACACCATGCATGGAACCAGTATAATGGTGAGAACGAACGTTCTTTGATATAAGGGCAAAGGGGACAGTTGTTATCCAAACAGGAATAGAAACAAGGTGATAGAAGGAAAAATGATGAGCCATATCTTTAAGGCTACAATTAATTTGAATTTTGATTTCATGCTTCAGAAATTATTTTTTGGCAATGATTTTTATTTTGCACAAAATTAATGTCTGCCAGGGGTTTTCTCACAGCACAAACATCAAGTTGAATAGGACTTATTGGAAATTTTTTCTAAAAGCCTCAGGTGAATATCCTGTGTGCTTCCGGAAGAACCTGATAAAGTAGGAAATATCTTCATAACCCAGGTGAGCGGCTATATCTTTAACCTGGCTGGGTGTGGCGAGTAAGTACCTCTTAGCCTCCAGGATAATTTGATCGCTTATTAGTTCTGAAGCGGATTTGCCAACCGATGCCTTTGTAATTGCATTCAGCTGGTAAGTTGAAAGATTTAATAAATCTGCGTATTGAGATACCTGCTTGAGGTTAATTATATGAATTTCCAATTGTTGTAAAAAGTCTTCGAGACGTTCCTGTGTATACGGGTTACCTGTTTCCAAAATGCTGTGGGGATTTTTGCTTTGCCTTATAAATTCTATAAAGAAAATGTCCAGGCTGGCTTTTATCACTTCTATATAGCCTTCCTGTCTTGAAACAAATTCATTGAACATACAAGACAATACGCCAAGTAATTTTTTAAGGCTGCCGGCTTCGAATTCACAAAAGTTTTTATTGCCGGCCCTTATCAACCGCTGATATGTTATGATACCTTCCGGGTGATAAAAGGAAGTGTCAAATTCTACCAAAAATCCCGTGCTGCCCGATTTTAATTCAAGCCGGTGTACCTGCCCGGGACGAAGGATAAAAATTGAATTGTCAGAAACCTGGTATTGGGTAAAATCTATTTCGTGGGTACCGCTTCCTTTTTCGAGGGCTAGCACAAAAAAGAAATCATGCCTGTGTAGTTCTTGTACAAGGTCTTTTCCGTCAAGCAAATCCTTTACATCCCGTATCTTAAACCGGCTCCCATCGTCACGGTCATAAGGCGAGGTGATATGTCTTACCGGAATTTTCTTCATCTGGAAATTATTTTGCAATCGGCTTTTAATTTGTAAGAATTCATGCAAGGTATTAATCTCTAATGTCAATTCAATCCCTGGAGTTTGAGTGTAACATGAAATGCAATAGCATACAACGATTTGGAAGTGTGGTGTTATTATAACGCCGCAATATGAAAAAC